>JAQVAZ010000048.1 GCA_028690585.1 Candidatus Altimarinota bacterium | reverse complement strand
CAGATGGCAAAAGCTGCGCTCGAAGGAATCTCTGCTGCTAATTGGTTGGCTACTGGTGGTTTCGCCACTACACAAACCACACTCGATGTTGCTACTACGCTTTACTCCACTGGTGCTTACAATAATCCACAGGTGGATAATGTGAGCTTCGGTTACACCCAATACGAATTAGCTCTTCACTCTGATATAGAGGCTTCTGCTACTTCTATCACTCTCGATGTTGCTAGTAGCGCATTCTCCAAGCTGGGAAATACAGGTGCGCTTACGATTGATAACGAGAAGATTTTTTACAATGCTATCTCCAAAGATACTACTGCGCTGACTGCTACTCTCACAGGAATTTTACGCGGTTACAATGATACAACCGCAGCCACGCATTCCGCAGGAGTGAAAGTTTCCTTCACGGAAACTGGCTGGCGCACCGATACAACCAAGAGTTGGTATGCAGCGAGTGGCGGCAAAGCTTTCCCAGCAAAAGTTTATCTCGTGGCTGGCAACTCTGGTTTCGATATCATCGATGCTTCCAACGATTCTATCTATCTCAACTTCGCCAAAGGAATCGGTAATGCAATCACTACTCGCGCAACTTCTGTAACTTCTGCGGGTGATGGTTTGATTTTTGTTGGCACGGAGGGTGGAGTAATCAAATTAGATTTCGTTGCTGATACGATTACCAAATATGTTGGGCAGAAAAAATATGCTGCCGCCAATACTTTGAATTTCAAAGATGCGAATGGTGGAAAATTTTATTACACCGATGAAGCGCCACTCTACGCCAATGGAAATCTCGTGGCTGCTTATGATATGGATAATTTCACCGATGGCACAACTCTCGCAGATGCTTCTGGTAAAGGGAAAACAGCAACAGTAGTCGGTGATACTACTTTCACTGATAATGGCGTGAGTGGCAAAGCTGCTACTTTCGATGGAAGCGGAGATTATCTAACTGTTGGTGCAATCACTTCTAGCGCCACAATCAAATCAGTTTCTTTCTGGGTTTATCCAACTTCTACTACCAATTACTTCGTCGATCTCAATGGTAGTGCTTATATCAATGCAACATCTGGCACGATTGTCGCCACTGGATTTACCTCACCAACTATCTATGTGAATGGTGTGGTTTCGTCCACTCTCGCAGCGAATGCTTGGCAGATGGTGACAGTGACTACCGCCACCGCGCTAAATGCTTCTGCAACTTATCTCGGAAAAGTTTCCACTAGCTACCTCGCTGGTAAGCTCGATAGTGTTTCTTTTTACACTACTGCTTTATCCGCAGAAACTATCGCAGATCTTTATCAAGCAAGATTAGCTTCTCTCCGCTACGGCCACACCACTGCGCTGGCTGCTACTACGACTGCGGCTTTCTCCGATTATCTCGGAGTCGGCACAACGAATGTGGAGGATGCAACCAAATCAAAATCTTTCTTACAGAATCTTCAAATCACTGGCGATGATTCTCTGAGTCTCGCGCCAGCAGATGAGTTTGATTTTGATTCTCTTACCGCTGCTGGCCAAGCGGCGGATGTCTCGGGAAATGCCAAAGCCACTACACTTTCTGGCAATACTATTTTCACCGCTTACGGAGTGAGTGGCAGGGCGGCGAGTTTCGATGGAGATGGAGATTACCTCACGATTACCGATACCACTTCCGCAGTAAAATCTGTTTCCTTCTGGATGCAGGCAGATGATATAACCACACGCGATTTGATTTATCTCGCTAGTGGCAAAACCATCACACTGGATGCGAGTAGCAATATCGTTTCTGATTTCACTACTCCAACTATTTATGTGGATGGAGTGGTGGCGGTAGCGATTCCAAATACTGGTTGGCATTTCATCACTGTCACCACTGCCACAGCTATCACAGTTGCTACTCCTTTGATTGCCAAAGTCGGCGCGACAGCTACGAATTATTTCGATGGCTCACTCGATGAAGTAACTTTCTACGGAAGCGTCTTACCAGCTGCGCAAGTTACTCAACTTTACAATGCTGGCCGCCGCGCGGTAGCTTCTGCAGATTCTGCAGCGATTACTTCAGTTGCTTTCGATGCTAGCAATAATTTTTATTACGCTACCAACTCGGCGATTTACAAAGAAGGCAGCGCAACTCTCGGCACTCTCGGTAGCTTCACTCCCGATGCGACTGCGCTTACTTCCGCGATTGATTCCGCAATCACAAGTGTCAGCTCTCTCGCAATCAATTCCACTTATCTTTATGCGGGCACAGATACTGGTGTAGAAAAATTAGCGTTGAGTGATTTATCTCGTAGCGGTAGCGATACCTATCTCGCTAATTCTGGTGGTGCAAATAATTCAATCACAGGCAATACAAATCTGATTTCCGCGTTGCATTATTTCAATGATGGCACTCTCAGTAAACTCGCAGTCGCTACTAATGATGGAATAGATGGCAATGGCTCTCTCACAGTCTTCGACAGTCTCGGAGATAATCCTGGCTTAGATATCAGTTACGATGCAGCTACTGCTACTGCAGCGGGATT
>JAQVAZ010000047.1 GCA_028690585.1 Candidatus Altimarinota bacterium | reverse complement strand
TGTCGATATCTCTACACCCGAAGGCAAAGCAGCAGCCGCAGGAATCACTGTTAGCGAGCTTAATAGCGGAGTTTCACACTATTCCGATATTCGGGCGGCGCATTGGGCTGCAGGCTTCCTCAGCCGCTTGACGCGCGATTCTGTGCTGGCTGGTTATCCCGATGGCACTATCAAACCAGATACGACTATCAACCGCGCCGAGTTAGCGAAGATTGCTACTCTCGCTTTTGATCTCACTACTGCTACGGAAACCTTCACAGATGTGAATAGCTTAGACTGGTTTGCGCCATACATCGGAGCCTTGCAACACGCCGGCGCTTCTTACTCCAATATGTCGCGCTACTATCCCGCGATGGGAGTTTCCCGCGCAGAGGCAGTGTGGGTTTTACTTTCCGCTGCTGGAATTACTAGTATCAATACTCCGCCAACTACCAAGTTATTCCCCGATGTAGCCACCAGCAATATCTATGCTGGGGCGATTACCTATGCTGCGAATAACGGAATCATCTCAGGTTATGAGAATGGTAATTTCGGGCCAACCGATACTCTCACTCGCGCGCAAGTAGCCAAGATTGTGGTTTTGATTAAGCAGAAGCTTGAATAACTGGCAGTTTCACTCCTGCGCTTTTTCTGTTAAAATCCCTCGGCTCTTTTTGGGTCGGTAGCTCAGTTGGTAGAGCAACAGCCTTTTAAGCTGATGGTCCTGGGTTCAAGTCCCAGCCGACCCACCATTCTACGCCCCTTTGGGGCTTCGAAGAGAGAGTAATTGATGCAGCGGGATTCTTCCTTCAATCCTAACTTCGCAGAAAATGACTTCCAAGAAAAAATACGAAGAAGCTGCCAAGCTACTTCTCCAAAAGATTGGTAATTTTGTTGCGAAGATATTTCCGACTACTTGGAAAATTCTCAAAGAGATTGGCAGGGGATTCCTCAATCTCTTGCTAGCTATCGCCAAGATTATCCAAGCTTTTGCGCTGACACTTCTCATCGTGATTGTAGGAATTTTCCTTGCGATTACGAGTTTTTATTTTCTCGCGCAGGCAGTGGGCTTACCGGATTCTCTAGCCTTTCAGCAATTCCGCGAAAGAGTTTTAGAGAATCATCTTCCTGATTTTTCTACTGGTTTTCAAGAGGAAACAGTGGAGATTAAGTAACTCAGCCTTTTGACAAAATAGTGGTTTGGGTGGAAAATATTCCACTTATTTTTTTTATGGTTGAAAAATATTATCAAATCCCAGAGTTACCATATCAGGAGGATTTTATTTCTTGCCCTGAGGTGGGAGGATATGAGTTGGAAAAACTCAAAGAGACTTTTTTTGATTTACTCCGCAGAAAAGAAAAAACAACACTATATGGTGATGGATTTTTCCCAGAAGATATTAGGCGAATCAAAATTGCCTACGGTTTAGCGCGGGATTTACATGATGGTGTTTTTCGCGAGGAGGGCGAAAGTAGCTTACCTTATCTTATTCATCCATTAGAGGTTGCTTATGAGGTGATGAAGTGTGGAGGATCTTCATCTGAAGTAATTGCAGCTTTACTCCACGATGTGAGAGAGGATGTTGATGATTTAAAAAATTCAGATAATGAATTGGTGGCTGAGGTTTTTCAGGATAGAGAAGTGGAGTTGATTACTAGGCTTCTCTCAAAATTTCGTTATCGTAATGGAGAATTGGTTGAGCTTGATAAAGATGAATATTATAAAAAAGTTTTTGGGTCAGAAAGCGCAGTTTTTATTAAGATGATTGATAGACTTTGCAATCTGAGATCTTTTGGTAGGATGCTTGATGGCATTGAAGATAAAAGTGATAGCCAAGCAAGGGAAATTTTGGCGAGGGTTAAAAAGAATATTTATGTAACTCGTAAATATCTTTTAATTAGTAAAGATAAAAAAGGTTATGCAATGGTTAAGAAGGAATTAGAGATGCTGGTTAATAAGCTGGAAACACGCCTCCAAATCATGGAAACTTGGTGGGCAGTAGAAAAACAACCTTTCTATCAGGGTTTAGAGTCTAACTACTTGCAGTGAAAATCCACTACTGCAGAATCCATCTAGCAATCTTCAGCGCGCCTTGCTTCCAAGCTACACGATGCGTGATACCAGTGGCTTCCTCGTATTCTTGATAATGTTTGCGATACCAGTCGTAAGTGCGAATGAGAGTTTGCGCGTTGCTATACTTCGGTTTCCAACCGAGCTGTTTCTCGATCTTCGCAATCGAAACAAAAGAGTCTGTATCGGCAGTGGCATACACCCAAGCATAGAGAGGGGAGAGGCGCAGCTTTTCCAAAACCAACAAAATTCTTTTAATCAGCTTCGCTGGAGTTTTTAGCATCTTAGATCCACTACCAGCATGCTTAAACATTTCTTTGAAATCTTCTTCTACGGTGCCGAATTTTTTTGCGCCAACATTGAAAGTATCGTTTGCTTTGGCTGCTGGTTTAGTTGCAGCTAGCCAAATTGCTTGCGTGAGATCTTCTACATCCATGAGTTGATAGCGATTGCTACCATCTCCAATCACTGGA
>JAQVAZ010000046.1 GCA_028690585.1 Candidatus Altimarinota bacterium | reverse complement strand
CTCGCGTAGAATACCAACTTCACCTTGACGAGGCAGTCTTCAGGTTCTGCAACCCTGACAAACAACAATTACGCTTGAAGCTAAGGAGATACTTACGATTGAAATGAATTATCTATGCCAGTCCCTTGCCAAAGGGGGAATAAGAGGAAATCACTTTTTATAATTTCTCGATTTCACTGCGTTTCACTCGAAGAGAAAAGGAGAGGAATCATAAAAAACCTTATTCTTTATTCCATCAAAACTAACGCTTGCTCCATTGTGGAGATCTGCGCGCGCGTTTCAATCCTGGTTTCTTTCTTTCTTTTGTGCGGGAATCACGAGTGAGGAATCCAGCTTTGCGAAGCGCCGGTCTGCGGGATTCATCTTCTTTTACGAGGTTTCTAGCGATACCATGGCGGATTGCTTCAGCGCGAGAATGCTCACCACCTCCTACTACTTTTACTTCGATATCGTAAGCTTTTTCACTCAATTCGCAAATCTTGAAAGGTGCGGTAACTGAATCAAGATCTTGCTTGGTAGTGAAAACTTCTTTGGCTTTTCTCTCGTTTACAATGAATTCACCTTTACCTTGTGGGTAAAGTTTCACACGCGCAACTACAGTTTTGCGTTTACCAACTGCGAAAATATAAATACCTTTCTCAGCTGTTTCGGTCGGAGCTTTTTTAGCAATAGCAATCATCGGAAGATTTAAAATAATTAGGAGAGGAGAAGAGCAATAGGAGTCTGCGCAGTATGAGGATGATCTGCGCCAACATAAACTTTCAAACGATTCATACGAGGTGCTTGGAGTTTATTCTTTGGAAGCATTCCTTTTACCGCGAGTTCCACCACGCGAGTAGGATTCTTCTCAAGCATGGATTTGGCAGTGATTTCTTTGAGGTGACCTGGCACACCAGAGTGGCTGCGGTAAAGTTTTTGATCGAGTTTCTTGCCAGTGAAGCGCACTTTTTCCGCATTAATCACAATCACACCATCACCGAGATCGAGGTGTGGAGTGAAATCCGCGCGATGTTTTCCGCTGAGTCTGCGCGCAGCTTCGGTAGCAATCTTGCCTGGAGTTTGATTCTCAGCATCGATGAGATACCATTGAGAAGCAGTTGCGTTCTTTTTAGGTAGGTGGGTTTTCATAACTTAAACTAAGGCGATTTGAACTTTAGGGGAATTATCTCCGGATTGATTTCCGAGAGGAGTAATGCGAGTAAATCCGCTGGTGCGGGTAGCATATTTGGCTTTGATTTCAGTCAGCATTTTCTTTTCCGCTACTTCATTGAGGAAGATAGTGCGGAGGTAGCGAATTGCTTCACGCGCTTCAGCTTTCTTCTTGGTGTTGCGAATGATTCTTTCAATCATTGGTTGTAACGCTTTGGCTTTCGCTGAGCTAGTTACCACTTGGTTGTGGAGAATCAAAGAGGTAGCGAGATTGCGCAGAAGTAATCTGCGGTGATCTGGTTTTCTACCTAGTTTCGAAGCTTGTTTTACGCGGTGTCTCACAGTTAGTTAGATTAAAATTAAAGAATTATTCTTCTCCGCCTTCTAGTTTCAAACCCTTTTCAGCGAGTTTCTCACTCACTTCATCGAGAGCTTTAGCACCGAAGCCACGAAGATCAGCGATTTTATTTGGTGGGCATTTTACGAGTTGCTCCACACTACCGATACCACCGTTGATTAGCGCATTGAGAGTGCGAGGGGAGAATTGGAGAGTTTCGATTGGAGTGTATTTCTCGTTGGAAACAGTCGCTTCACCAACAGTTTCTTCACTGCTAGCAGTATGCGCAACTTTCTTTTCTGCTTCTGCAATCTTGCTAGCATCAGTTACAAACTCACTTTCGATTACTTCTTTCTCAGCGTTGAATAACTCGAAGTAAGCTTTGAGAACATTGCTGGAGAATTTCATAGATTCCTCAGGATTCATGCTTCCATTGGTTTTCACTTCGATTTCCAATTTATCGAGGTTGGTCATTTGGCCAACACGAGTATTCGTCACATCGTATCTCACTCTCTCTACTGGGCTAAACATCGCATCAAGGAGAATCAAACCAGCTTCTTTCGTTTTGCTTTGTCTTTCACTAGCAGGGGAATAACCCACACCTTTTTCTACAATGATTTCTATTTTCAAATCAGTTTTCTTGTCGAGAGTAGTGATTACCAAATCAGGGTTGAGAATCTCTACATCAGCATCTTTTTCAATCTGTTTCGCAGTAACTTCTCCGTTGCCACCTTTGATTTCCAGCTTCAGGATAGTTGGTTTCTTGGAATGTTTCTTGAGTGCTAAGCGTTTGAGATTCAAAAGCATACTCAATACATCATCTTTCACACCGGCGAGAGTAGTGTATTCGTGAGTTGTGCCTTTGATCTTCACACCAGTCACCGCTGCGCCTGGCAGAGAAGAAAGCAACACTCTGCGGAAAGCGTTACCCAAAGTCATTCCGTAACCATTTGGAAGTGGAGCTACTGTAAACAAAACGTGATTCTCTCCAATCTTCTTGGCGTTGATCTTTGGAATACCGATTTCCTGCTGAATGATATGC
>JAQVAZ010000045.1 GCA_028690585.1 Candidatus Altimarinota bacterium | reverse complement strand
TAAGATTCTAGCAGGCTTATATAATAAATTCAAACTTAATCAAATCTATCTTGCAAATCTCTCAAGCGGTTGATGATTTCCTCACCAGCGTGAGGATTGAAAAAAACCAAAGTGAAAAAACCGCGCGCAACTACTCCCACTATCTCGGGAGAGCGATTGATTTTTTTGGCGAGAAAAAAGAAGTCGGCAGCATCACCTTCCCTGAGATTCAGAAATTTTTCTTGCATCTAGCTAATTTCACTTCTCGAGGGAAGCCACTCAGTGTGAAAACGCGCGGCTACCATGCGATTGCTTTGCGCGCGCTGCTTAAATACCTCGCGCGGCATGATATCGATTGCATCGCCGCAGAAAAAGTCGATGTGCCAAAATCCGAGAAACGCATCGTAGAGTTTCTAAATCCTGAAGAGTTGAAGCGCTTATTCGAAGTAGTGGGAGATAAATCGCTGCGCGATCTGCGCGATGCTGCGATATTGGAAACGCTGTATTCCACGGGATTACGTGTGAGCGAACTCTGTAGCCTGAATCGCAATCAAGTGGATCTAAAACGCAAAGAATTCGCAGTAACTGGTAAGGGTAGAAAAACTCGCATCGTTTTCCTCACCCCGATCGCTGCAGATAAAATCGAGAAATATCTAAATCGCCGAACCGATCACCTATCGGCTGTTTTCGTTTCCCACTCTCCGCGCAGCAAGCAAGCAGATGAGATTGTAGGCAGCAAAGACATGAATCGCTTAACTCCCTGGAGTGTTGCGCATCTCGTGAGGGGTTACACGCTGAAGGCTGGAATCGTGAAGAAAGTTACTCCGCATACTCTGAGGCACTCCTTCGCTACTACCCTACTGGATAATGGTGCCGATCTGCGCAGTGTGCAGGAAATGCTGGGCCACGCATCTATCACCACTACTCAAATCTATACGCATGTAACTAACAAGAAGCTGCGGGAGATTCACGAGAAATTTCACCGTTAAAAACATTATTGGCCAAAGCCAGCTTGAGGTTTTTATATGTTTTAAACAACTAATTCACAATTAGTCAAAAACCGAAGTAAGAATTCCAAAAAATGCAAATCTATTTTTATAGAAAAGCTTGCATTTGACGAAACGATGCTAAGATTTAGTATCTTCTTTAACCTCCTCAAACATGAATAAGTTTCGCTTATCTCCCCTCGCAATCTTAGGAATTATCGTGGTTTTGATTAGTTTATGGGTAGCTTCTGGTTACAACACACTGGTGAATCTAGAAGAAAATACTGATAATGCTTTAGCGCAGATAGAAACCCAATTCCAACGCAGAGTAGATTTGATTCCAAATATTGTAGAAACGGTGAAGGGCGCAGCGAATTTCGAGAAAGGCACGATGGAAGCAGTGGTAGCAGCGCGCAGCGCTTGGGCTACAGCAGGAAATTCAAACGAGAAGATTGCAGCAGCCAATAGTGTTGATTCTGCTTTGAGTAGATTACTGGTAACTGTCGAAGCTTATCCTGATCTCAAAGCTACAGCAGCTTTCCGTGATTTGACTACAGAATTAGAAGGCACAGAAAATCGCATCGCTTATGCGCGGAATGAATTCAACAACGCTGCTACTGAATACAACAAAGCAGTAAGAGTTTTCCCACGCAACCTGATTGCAAAACTCCTCTCCTTTGATGCAGAGAAAACTCTATTTGAGGCAGCTGCAGGTGCAAATGTGGTGCCTGTTGTTGACTTTGGAGATAATCAATAATGCGGAAATTCTTCATCTTTATCTGCGTTTTATTTGGTTTAGCCACGCAAGCTTTTGCGGTGGATTTTCCGCAGTATGAGAATTTTGTTACTGATACTTCAGGGATTATCTCAGCCGATACAGAAGCAAATTTGAATACAAAGCTAAAAGCTTATGAAGCGGAAACTGGCACAGAAATCGCAGTAGTTACGATTCCGCTGATTCCTGATGGCTTATCTCCCAATGAATACGCAACTACTCTTGGGAACTCTTGGGGTGTGGGGAAAGCGAAAGTAGATAATGGTGTGATTCTCTTGATCGAAACAGCGGATTCTCCCGGAAAACGCGATATCTACATCGCTACTGGCAGCCAGCTAGAAGGAGGATTAACTGATATTGAATCCCGCGATATCGTGGATAATGTAATCATTCCTCACTTCGCAGAAAGCGATTTCGATGAAGGTGTGAATGCTGGATTAGATGCGATAATTCTAGGATTGAATGGGGAATCTTTTACCGCGCTGCGCAGTGAAAGCAGCGAAACAAATGGAAATGTTGATATTGGGAATATTATTTTTGTGTTTCTTTTCTTTGTTTTCCCTTGGGCAGCTGCGATTATCGGGAGAAGTAAAAGCATCTGGCCAGGCGGTGTGGTAGGAATAATCGGAGGTGGAATTTTTGGATTACTTCTCTCAGCTGCAATCTGGGGAATAGCAGCAATCGCAATTGGAATGGGATTATTTGGCTTATTGTTTGATTGGGTAGTTTCTCGTAATTACACCAAAGCGAAAGCTGGCGGAATATCGCCTGCTTGGTGGGCTGGAGGCCGAGGTGGATTTGGCGGCGGAAGCGGTGGCG
>JAQVAZ010000026.1 GCA_028690585.1 Candidatus Altimarinota bacterium | reverse complement strand
TCGCAGCCCGGATTTCGATCCCAGAGATTGGGTTTAGTTTACATGAAAATAAGAAAAAGCGTGGGGCGATGAGAAGTTTTACCTAATCACCACCCCACTTTGCCGCTCCTATTGTGCAACGCACTTCTTGGGCAAGCTGCAGCGAGTGCCATTCCCACAATCAGCCTCCTCAAACATCTGGATTAAGGCCCCGTTGTGCGATCCACCGAACATAAAAACGTAACCATCCAGGCAGAATACCTGGAGGGTAGAGCGATAGTCACGTCCCTGGGTTGTGATGTTATAAATGTGAACAGCATTCTTCGGAGAAGTTGAACCCTCCTTATTCTGGTTAGTTTCTCCACCACCACATGCGGCCAGAATCACCAGCGAAACCACCAGTAACAGCTTAAGAAGCTTCTGGGTCTTCATGAGATATTCCTCCAGCAGTTAAAGCTTATTTTACGAGGAGCGGCCTCAGGATTGAGACAGCTACAAATTCAACAGCAGTTGAGGTTGAATTGAAGAAAATCATCTACCCAAGCTTCTCCTCATAAATCGAAATTTCAAAGAGCAACCGAATCAAAATAGTTTTAAATATTAAATAAAATACCTAATTCTGTCAAGTAATCAGGTTTGAAATTTTTCCATACGAAAAAGCGGGGGGTAAGTGATACCTACCCCCCTTGTGAGATTCGAAGCGGTGGTGGCTTTAGCCCTTCTCCGGCTTGGGCTTGAAACCGAAGTCGGGAATTCTAAGGTTGTTGAGAAAGCTGAGGTTGAGGCTGGAAAAAAGATGGCTGATCTTTTCCTCACTCATCCAGTCGAGAATCTTGATTCCGGTCCAAACTGCAACTCCAGTCGCCATGAGGGTAAAAAATCCCCTCGAAAAACTAATACAATGCGACACAACCGACAGAAGCTGCATGTCAGCTGGCAGCCAGAGGAACCCATACGCTGAGCCGAAGAAAAAAGCATAAATGCAGAACGAGCCGATGATAAACTTACTGCGCGATGACATGGAAATTTCCTCCTGGTTTGTTCTGTTTATGAATTACACACCGCAACGAAAAATTCATCTGACTCTCTGAGAATCATCATCGCCTCGCAAGCGAGGGAAATGAAACTCAACTTGAGAATCAGATGGTTTTCCATTGCATCGAAATTTCAAAGATCAGCTAAGCGGAAAAGTAGAATATAATACTTTATAAGCATCATTCTGTCAAGTAAGAGAATTGCCAACCCTACTCAAATAAATCGCATCAAATCCAACTTCGTTTTAAACTAACAGCAATGAGTATCACTCTAAAAACTCCTGCCGAAGTTGCATTGATTCGCAAAGCTGGATTAATCCATGCGAAGATTTTGAATGAAGTCGGGAGATTGGTGAAACCAGGCATCTCTACAGGAGAGTTGAATGCTTTCGCAGAGAAACGCTGCGCTGAAGAAAAAGTTTTGCCAGCGTTTAAGGGTTACCATGGATTCCCCGCTGCACTTTGCACCAGTGTAAATAATCAAGTGGTGCATACGATTCCCTCTTACAAACAAATTCTCGAGGAGAGTGATATCGTCGCGATTGATTTCGGAGTGACTGTCGCAGGTTGGCATGCCGATGCTTGCCAGACTTTTGCGGTAGGGAAAATCAGCAAAGAAGCGCAACAACTCATAGATGTCACGAAAGAGAGTCTCTATCTCGCAGTCGCGCAAGCGAAAGCTGGTAACACCACAGGTGATATTGGAAATGCAATCGAAAGTTATGTGAAAAAATTTGGATTCACTCCCGTGAGAGAAACTGTCGGCCACGGAATTGGCAGGAATCTGCATGAAGATCCTGAAGTGCCGAATTGGGGGAAACCACACACTGGTGATTTACTCCGCGCTGGCATGGTGATTTGTATTGAGCCGATTATAAATGTTGGTGGCAGCGCCATCGTCACGGAAAATGATGGTTGGACTACGCACACTCGCGATGGCAGTCTCTCTGCGCAATTCGAGCATCAAGTTTTGATTACTAATGGTGAAGCAGAAATCCTCACACCGTGGGATAGATAGTTGCTCGAAATGTTGTAATTGTTATAACTGTTGGAATTGTTACAGATGTAGGGAATTGCCATGGCAATTCCCTACTTTGCCTTATTCCTTATCCTTTATTCCCATCATAAAAACTGCTAACTGCAAACCTATAACTGCCAACTATTGTAGAATACCCACATGAATACAAAAGAATTAATTGCTGCGCAACGCTTCGCTGAGAAACTTGCGCAAGCCGCGGGAAAAATTCTCCTGCAGCGTTTTGGCAAGTCTCATATCAAAGTGCAAAAAGGTAAATCTGATTTCGCGACTGATGCGGATCTGGCGAGTGAGAAATTTATTTTGCGCGAATTGAAGAAGCGCTACCCTAATCACGCGATTCTCGCGGAGGAAAGCGGCAATCACCGCGACAGTAAATGGCAGTGGCTGATTGATCCACTTGATGGCACGAAAAATTTTCATTTCGGTTTACCTTTCTGGTGTGTTTCGATTGCGTTGCAACACAAAGGCAAAAGCAAAGTTGGAGTGATTTTTGCTCCGCTAACGAAACAGCTTTTTTCCGCGCGGAAAGGTGGCGGCAGCTACTTGAATGGTAAGAAAATCAAAGTCAGCGCAAATGGAAAAATTAGCGAAGCCTTAATATTGGTAGAGATTCCACGCCGCCACACGAGTGGCAAAAGATTCGAGAAAGATGTGAAAGATTTCACTGCAGTGCTTAAGCATGTAAAGCGAGTCAGGGCTTTCGCCGCCGCTGCTTTGGATTTGTGTTTAGTTGCGCGAGGCGCAGCCGATGGCTATCTCGATTTCTCACGGAATACCAAAGCTTGGGATGTGGCGGCTGGCAGCCTCATCGTGAAAGAAGCGGGAGGAAAAGTCACAGACGTTACGCTACCAAATCTTCCGAAAAATACTATTTCGATTCTTGCGAGTAACGCTAAGCTTCATAGTAGCTTCCAGAAACTAATCTAGAGTGAAAGAAAAAATGGCTTCTATTCGTATTAAACTTTAAGAATATGCCTAAACCCTCCCACCTCAAAAAGGCTGCCATTATCTTGGTAGCCGCGTTGACTCTTGGCGCCATCAGTTTGCTGGTCGGCTCACAGACTGCGCGCTACGCGCATCGGCGCCCACCGCTGATTCCACTCGCGGCGGAGAATCAACCCACTCGGCCAGCGGAAGTTTTTGGCAGAATCAAACTCGTAGTTGGTAATCAGGTCACTATCGCGAAACTCGAGAGACAAAACAAACCGATGAATGATACGGATTGGGAAAAGCGTAAGAAGGAGTGGGATACTCTCACTGCCGAGCAAAAGATTGCGAAGTTTGAAGAGAGACTGAATTCTTTCTCAGGAGAAGATATCACTATTACGATTCCGACTGGCTTGAAGCTTTATGAGACTCAGATGCCACAGCAGAAAGATATGAATCAAGATGCCAATGAAAACCTCAAACAAATCGCCAAAGAAAAAAATCTCGCCAGCAATGCAGGTGTGGAAATCACCCTTGCTGACCTCAAACCAAATTCTCTCGTGGCTGTTTGGCTAGATGGAAAAGTCATCGAAGAAAATATCGCAGAGTTTCTGAATCTCATCACTACTACTGCTTCTAACCCAACTAATACTACTTCTACCAATGCACAGCAATAATGATTCTATCGATACCGTTTTGGAAAAAAACAGTAACTCCAAAAGCTGGAAAAGATTTTTTAGCAAAAGGAATATTATTATTTTGATTCTTGCGCTGACGATTCCTTTTGGAGTGGGTTATCTCTGGCAAACTACTCAAGGCGAATCCGCTACCACGACAGAGACAAAAACCTACACCGTCGAGAAAGGAAATCTCTCTACCACCATCAGCTCTGATGGCAATGTAGTCGCTGAAGATGGAGTGACTGTTTCTTTCTCTACCACAGGAGTAAACATCACTGAAGTTTATGTGAAACAAGGTGAAAACGTAAAAGCAGGAGATAAACTCGCGAAGATTGATACCACTGATATGGAGTTTGATTTGAAAAGCGCACAAAACTCACTCACTAGCGCTTACGCAAATTACAATTCCAAAGTTGCTGGTGCTACCGATACCGAAATCCAGATTTCTCAAAAATCTGTAGATAACGCACAAGCAAATCTAGAGAAAGTGCGCAGCGATAACACTACCAACATTAAGCAAGCACAAATCAAACTTGATAACCTCAATAAAGATTTGGCTTCGATTCAAACTGGAGACTCTACGAGTGATAGCAACATCGAAGCGATTGAAAATTCTTATACCAGCGCAATCCTCAAGGCAGGTTCGATTTCACTGGATGTCAAAAGCGCTTTGAAAGTAGCAGAAGATATTCTCGATGATGATAATAGTTTTTATTATTCTCTCGGGGCGACTGACCTCACCACTTTCCACCAAGCTGAAAATAGTTACAGCAGCTTAGTCACTCAATATCAAAATTACATCACTACTTACGGAAGTCTCGAGAGTGTAAGTGATACCGATAAGGTGATGGAAAAAGTAAGTGCGATGTTGGATATTTCGCAATCAATGGAAAAAATGTTGAAGTTGCTTTACGCCACTCTAGAAAATACCGTGGCTTCGACTAACCTGACAGAAAGCGCAATCGCTAGCTACCAATCTAGTGTGAGTAGCCAACAAGCTAAGATGAAATCTGCAGAAGAATCCATCACCAGCGCGAAACAAAATATCAACTCCACATTACTAAGTAAAAACGATAAGAAAACTTCTCTCGAAGAGAGTATCGAAGATGCTGAAATCAGCCTGGCGGATACCAAGAAGAAAGCAGCGAGTAGTGAGCAAAGCGCGGTGAATTCTCTCGAAGTAGCGCAGCTGAATTATTTGAAACTGACTGAGCCAACTAGTAATGTCGATCTCGCAACTCTCCGCGCGCAGATTAATTCTGCCAAAATCAGCCTCGATAAAGTTGAATACAAAATCGAGCAAGCAACACTCACTGCCCCGATCAATGGAGAAATCGTAGAGCTGGATGGGCAGGTAGGAGATAGGATTATCCAAGATAATAATGAAACCTTCTGCACTATTCTCAATAAAGATACTTTCTTTGTAAAAGTCAGCATCGAAGAAGCGGAGATCAATCAAATCGTAAAAGGCCAAAAAGTAATCGTAACCTTCGATGCAATTCCTGATATTGAAGTAGAAGGTGAAGCGAACTTTATCTCACTTACTTCTTCTATGGATAACAGCGGTATAGTTACCTACCCTGTGAAAATTCTCCTGAAAGATTGGAGTGATGTGCCTATCAAAGAAGGCATGACTGCTTATGTAGATTTCGTGGTGGGAGAAGCTAATGATGTATTGATTGTGCCGACTGCAGCAGTAGCGAAAAATGGAGATAAAAACATCGTGGTGATGGAGAATGGTGAAAGTCGTGAAGTGGTTACGGGTTTCACTGATGGCACAAATGTAGCAATCGCTTCCGGTTTGGTTGAAGGAGATATCATCGCAGCAAATGCTAGCGCGGTTACCTCCACCAGCAATACTGAGAGCAGCAAAGCTGCAACCGGATCAGCTGCCGGTGCTACACTCAAAGGAGCCTTTACTGAAGAAGAAATCACAAAACTGAAAGCAATGAGTGAAGATGAAAGAAAAGCTTTCCTAGAATCCAAAGGAATCGATGTAACTGAGATGGGGAAAATGGGTGGTAATACTAGTGGCGGTCGCCCACCAGGTTAAAATTATTTTCTGAATCTAACTGAATTGCCAAAAGATCTTTTGATTAAACTCGAGGGTGTAAAGAAATCCTATTTCCTAGCGAATGGAGAAGAAATCCCTGTGTTAAAAGGAATTGATTTAGAGGTAAAGAAAGGTGAATTCGTAGCGTTGATGGGAGAAAGTGGTGGTGGTAAATCCACCCTGCTAAATATCATCGGTTGTCTCCATCCCCTCTCCGCTGGAAAATATTTTTTGGAAGGGAGAGATATCGGAGTATTGCGCGATGATTCCGCACTCGCTTTCATCCGGAATAAAAAGATGGGATTTGTTTTCCAATCTTTCAATCTCCTCAGTCGTCTCAGCGCGCTGAAAAATGTTTCACTGCCAGCAGTGTATGCAGGTATCACCAAGAAGGAGAGAGAAGCGAAAGCAGAGAAACTTCTCGCAGGAGTAAATCTTGGAGATAGGATTCTCCATAAACCTACGGAATTATCTGGTGGGCAACAACAGCGTGTGGCGATTGCGCGCGCACTAATGAATGATCCAGAGATTATTTTGGCAGATGAGCCGACTGGCGCGCTGGATTCACAATCCGGTGAAGAGATTATGAAAATCTTTTGCGATTTTAAGAAGCGTAATAAAACGGTGATTATGGTTACCCATACTCCTTCAGCTGCGAAATACGCGGATCGGATTATTTTTCTGCGCGATGGCAAAGTGATTAGCCACGATTACAAATTAAACTCCACGAAATGAAGTTTGAGATTCTCTACATGGCTTTCGAAGCGCTGATCTCGAATAAACTTCGCACTTTTCTTTCGATGCTTGGTGTAATCATTGGAGTATCCACAGTTATCGTAGTAGTGGGAATCGGTAGTGGCGCGCAAAAAAAAGTAGATGATCAATATAAGAATCTCAATGTAACCACCATTCTCGCGATGGGAAATCGTGGCAAGGATAGCTCCTCAAGTTCAAAAATTAGCGAGGAAGATGTTGCTTATGTTTTGGAGAATGCAAGTTTCGTTGCTACTGGCGCAGCTATCGTAGAAGGCAGCCTCAGTGTTGCTTATGGATCTACCAGCAGCTCTCTCCCAGCGATTGGCACGGATCCTGGCTATCTCGATATCGCTAATCTCGAACTCTCTGCGGGAAGAAGCTTTACTGAAGATGAGCTAACTGGAAAAGCAAAAGTAGCGATAATTGGTTATAGCTCACTGGAAACTTTTTGGGGTGATGAAACAACTGATCCCGAGAGCGTGCTCGGTGAATATCTCACAGTTGCGAATAAAAAAGTAGAAATCATTGGAGTGCTAGAAGAAAACGGTACCAGCTCTTCGATGTTGAATTACGATGGTTCTATCTTCGTGCCTTTCACTACTGCAGAGAAAACTCTACTCGGAAGCAACGCGCGCTTGATGCTGAATTTCCTCGCGAAGGATGCAGAGAGTGTTTCCGTTGCGATGGTAGAAATCGAAGCGCTCTTGCGCAAAAACCACAAACTCAAAGATGGTAAAGAAAATGATTTCCGACTCATGGATGCTGGCAGCATGGTGGAATCCGCCAGCGCTACCGCTACCACGATGGCAATTTTGTTAACTTCCGTTGCTACCATTGTGCTGATTGTTTCTGGAATCGGAATTATGAATGTGATGTTTGTAACTGTAAGTGAAAGAACTAAAGAGATTGGAATTATCAAAGCCGTTGGCGGAGAACAAAAAGATATTCTTTCTCAATTCCTCCTTGAGGCTGTGATTCTCTCTGGTATCGGAGGAATCATCGGAGTAGTGATTGGAGAAACCATCATCCCCTTCCTTAATTCGCTAGAAGATTGGTATGTGGTAGCTTCGGTCACAGGAGTAGCAATCGCTTTCTCATTTTCCGCTTTGGTAGGAATCTTCTTCGGATTTTATCCTGCACTTCAAGCCAGCCGCCTCGATCCAGTGGATGCGCTGCGTGGAGAATAATTAGTCAGTAGATATTAGTTTGTAGCTGGTAGATAGTAGAAGGTAATTGGTAGAAATTTTCTTTAAGCTTTTTTCTTTGAGTGAGTGCAATCGTTAACCTACCACTTAAGTGGTAGGTTAACGATTTGAAACCTCAGCTTTTCTGATTTCTTTCAACTCAGGCAGACTTTACTAAACTCGAAAAAAAGAAAGAATTCCAAGCCGAAGGCTTCCCCTAGGGAAATTACTGTATCCCTTATTCCTTTTTCCCTTCCACTTTCTTTTCTTCTTCTAGTGGAATAATTTTTACACCACTTCCGAGGAAGCTTGGCATGCGATGCAAAGCGATTGGCTCTTTGAGATTTACACGAAAAACTTTACTGTGACCGACAAAGCTAAAAGTCGAAACTACATCTCCGAGAATCTTGTAAGTGTAAACATTTTTGGTCCAAGGATTTTTTCTGACTGTATCAGTAAGCATTTGGATAAAAAGCGAATTCGGGGCTGAGCCAGGATTGAAAACTGTCACTCTCTCAGGGTTGCGATGCTTCGCGATGATGTAAGCAATCGTGCCACCAAGTGAATGCCCACAAACCCATTTCCGATAATCAGGATATTGCGCGTGAATGGAATCGTAAATCCGCAGAGAACTTTTTACGCGTTTATCCACACCCGAAACACCAAGAATAATTTGCGCATCACTCAGAATATCTTTGGTATCGGTTGCTTCCGTGCCACGGTAACCGATGATGAGATGTTTTTTCTCATGATTCACATACATACAAACTCTCTCGATGTCGCTATCGACTAAATCTTCCAGTGTGTAGCCTTCTATATTTTTTGGGCGCTGCGCTGGTGGATAGTAAGCATACCAAGCTACTTGAAAACAAAGTAAATCCTCAGGAGGCAAAATCATCTTCTCGTCTGCCACACGGTTAAAAAGTGAAGCAAAGCGTTTCGCCAACCAACGCTGCTTCATCACAGAGTAGCTTTCTTTCGTTTTCGATAAAAAATCTTTCAGAGCCATTGCGCAGTGAAACTATCAGAAAGCAAATAATTGAGAATATTTTGCATTTGAGTTTGCAGTGTTTCGCTAGGAATTGGTTTCGAGAAAATTTTCTGAGTGGAAGTTGTCTGCTTCAGATACAAAGTATTTTGATAAATCGTCGCAGTCACCACACCCTGCGCGATGAGTGGAATCAAACTCTCCACCGCTGATTTCGGCAGATTGAGAATATCTTTTTCCACGAGATAAATCACGGTTTGCTCTGCGAATTTCACCCGCTTCGCTTTGAGATAGCGCAGTGCGAAACGAATCCCTGCCACAGAGTAAATGAGAATCACCGCAGCTAACGCAATCCAATCGAGATACTTCAGGAATGGAATGAAGTAACTGATGATATAAAACAGAATCACAGCCACCCAAGGCATCGTGAGAATCATCGGTGATATCTGCTTAAACAGATTAGTTTGTTTACCGAGATCCACTGTGAGTAAATCCGCCGTGTAGAGTTTGCCAATCGGCAGTGAGTAAAAAATAAAATTCTCATCTTCCGTATTATCTTTGGTGAAAGATTGGATTACTCCACCCGTGATAGAAATCTTGCCTCCTGTAACTACGAAAGAGGTTTGCACAAAAACATCCGTATCAAGTAGCCTCACGAATTCGATGTGTTGCAGTTTGCTACCATCATCGAAATATTTATTAGAATTCGCAAAAGTGCAGTTGGGGGTTTTCGCGAGAAGCGGATTGATATCAACTTGCATAGAGAAAAAAACTACTGCAAGCGGAAAGAAGCTTTCACCGTTACCATCACTTCTTTCTCGATGCTACTGGTATCGTAAGAACCGTAATCGGAAACCTCGATAGAGTTGGGTGGCAAAACTTGCACCACTCCACTAGAAGCAGATTGCACATTTCCAATTTTCCTCCCAGTGCCTTCCGCGATTTTCGCTGCGCGAGAAGCAGCATCTTTCACTGCAGCAGTGAGAAGTGAAACGCGCAAATCAGGCAACTTGGAATAATAGTATTCTAGAGATTGCACCGAAACGATTGCGCCACTCGCGGCCAGCGAAGGAATCTTTTTGGAAATTGCTGTAATTTGATTTACATCATCCGCTTGGAGAATCACACTTTGGGTTAATTCATATTTCAATTCCCCACCATTATTTTGGTAATCATACATGCGGTTTACCACCACTGGATTTTCTGTAATCGTAGCAGCATCAACTTTTTCCTTGGTGAGTAAATCGCGTGTAGCTGTCAGATCCGCAGCGATTTCTCCGTAGCCTGTAGCGAGTGTAGAGGCCAACGCGATACGAGAAAGAGAAATCACCAACTTCGCTTTATCTGAAGTTACTTTTACTTTAGTTGAGCCAGTGACAGATAAAGTATCCGTCGTGGTTACTGATTGCGCAGAGTAATAAAAACTGCCGAAAACCGTAGCGGAAATAATCAGCGCCAAAGCGATAACAATCGCAGGGATAAATTTAGAATCTTGCATAGAGAATAATTAAGCTGAGGTATTTTATCACTTTGTAGGAGGAAAAAAGCTAAATCGCATTGATAAGCAAAATCCCGCTAACCACCAAGACAGCTGCCAAACCTTTTTGTAAAAGATTCCTGAAGGAAAGATTTTCTCTCCCTAGTTTTGGAAAAAAGAGTGAGAGCAAAACTCCGAAGAAGAAAACGAAAAGTGAAGTAGTCGAACTCACCGCTTGCACCAATGAAACTGGCGCGAGTAATAATGCATATCGCACTCCGATACTCCCACCGAGATTGATTAATTCATTCGCCGCGTTGATGCCAAACATCGCGCCAGGATTCTGGCGAAAAAGTCGGAGGAATTGTTGATAGCGTTTGCCAGTGAAGAGAATCGTGATGCCAAAAATTGCTGCGCCGAGATAAGTCCAAAAAGTGGTTTGCCAAAATTCTCCATCCACCGCGAAGAATTTAAAAATCACGGAGGAAAACGCCAACGCAAAAGTGCAACCCAGCATTGTGATTGCGAGGCGCAATTTTATTTTTCGGAAACGCTGCGAGAGATTGAGAGAAAGAATCAAAGCGCCGAGGATAATCAGCGCCGCGCCGAGAAATTGCAGTGGAGTGAGTGTCTCCCCGAGAAGTAAGTAAGCGAGTAAGACACTCCAGAGAACCGAGCCTTGGAAAAGTGGCACCACGATGGAAACTTCTTCTGTCTGAATCGCTTGTAGATAAAACAACATCGCTGCCATAAAAAGCATGCCAGAGAAAAGCATCACGCTAATCGCAAGAAGTGGCAGCGCAAAAATCCCAGGAGTGAAATACCAAATCACTGGCAACACGAGGAAATTGATAATCGCAGTAAAAACCATCAACACCGCGGTAGAAGCATTTTGAAAATATTTATCAACGAGATATTTATCGATGTGTGTAGAAGCCGCCCACAACACTGGCCCAGAAAATGCGAAGAGTAACCACATGTCGAGATTGTAATAAAAACTAATTATCTTTATCTCTTCGCTTCATGTTGCGCGCGCTTCACCATAAATTCCACCCCTTCATCCATATTCTCCACTTCAAGCTTAATTTGAGGATACTTGTTGTGAAACACTCGGAAAACCTCATCCGCAAAAGCCTGCCCAACAGTTGGAACTTTATCAAAATCAAAAACGATAATTTTGAATTTCTCTAAACCAGCTAAAACTCTGCGAGCTTGTGAACGAGAAATATGCACACCTCCAAGAGTATAGAGCTTTACTCGAATTTCTGTTTTATCAAAACCGTAATTAGCTCCACTAGCTATATTTGTGTATCTCTTAAAAACCTCATCTAAATGTTGTTTTGATTGAATCGATATTTTAAAAATTACACGCGTGCCTCGCTTGATTTTCTTCACATTTTTTACAAACACATCAGGTATCTCATTATTCACAATCAACTGATAACCAAAACTATCAAGCATGAAGAAATCTCCCGCTTTGGAAGTAAAAAAAATCCCCTCGCCTGAGTGAGATTTTGGCATGGTAGTTGTTTTGCCTTTCAGAATATCTTGAATCGCCTCCAGCTCTGACTGCAACCCTCGTTGCTTCATCACATTCCGAAAAACACCAATACCAGAATCCTCAATAACAAATGAAAGTTGTCTCCCTTCAACCGATACTTCCGTGCTAATCCGAATAGATTTCGAATGCTCAATCGCATTATTGAGCATCTCAGAAAAAGCATAAGTAAAAATACTGCGAATATTTTCAGGAATTTTTTTAAACTTAGGGAATAAATTTTCGATTTGAGCAAACACTTTATGTTCTTCTAGGTTTTCGTTTTTAAATGTTTTCAAATACCGAGATGGAAAAACCTCTTGATGCGCTTCCGCGTATTCAGGTAGCACATAGAAAGCTTTTTTAGTAGATCCAATTTTAATAAGTTTGTTCTCTGAAACTAGCGCCGAAATCAAAAGAGACGCATACTGTCTAGATGTTTTAAACTGCTCTACCAAATCTCGAGAATGCA
>JAQVAZ010000044.1 GCA_028690585.1 Candidatus Altimarinota bacterium | reverse complement strand
GCAGTTTAAATTCTAGAATGTTAGAAGCAGATGCTTGTAGTCTAAAAAATAAGTGCTAATCAGCAAACATTCAGTCGGGGTTACAACCCCCGACCAGCGCTTCCCCGACCAGCGCTTGGTTTTTTATTACCGCGCGGAATCCGTTTGTAGGGAATAAAAATTTTTATTCCCTACGGCCTGCAATGACAGAATAATCTATTTTTTTACACGCAAATCTCTATCGCGTTTCGAATAAATACAACCGCAGTAATCCTGCCGTTGTAGATTTTCTGCGCGGGAAATATCCAAACTTTTTTTGAAGCCATCGCATTTTTTCCAGTCGGCTTCGATGTAGCGAATTCCTAATTCTTTTTCTAAAGCTTTGCCAATCTCATTCAGCCAGCCAGAATTTTTATGCGGTGAAATCGAGAGTGTGGTGGTGAAAGCAGCGAATCCATTTTTTTTCGCGTATTGCGCAGTTTTGCGCATCCGCATCTCATAACAGATTTTGCAGCGTAAACCTCTTTCTTTTTCCATCTCAAATCCTCGCGTTTTCACAAACCAATTCTCCGCATCGTATTCTGCTTCTAGCATTTCGCATTTACCTGCTAGATATTTCCGCATTTCACCGATACGCATTTCGTATTCTTCGCGTGGGTGAATGTTGGGATTGTAATAAAACGCAATTACTTCAAACTCTTTTTGCAATTCTTGTAGCGGATGCGTGAGGCAAGGCGCGCAGCAAGTATGCAGCAGAAGTTTCGGTTTGGCAGTGGTAGAATTTGGCAAATGTTTGAATTCAAAATTACCGCGAAGGATAAGCATTCTGCAGCAAGGGTGGGAGTTTTTCAAACTCCGCATGGGAAATTCCATACGCCAGTCTTCATGCCAGTCGGCACTTATGGCGCAGTGAAAACAGTGACTCCCGAAGATTTAAATAAATGCGGCGCAGAGATTATTCTCGGCAATACTTACCACCTGCATCTGCGGCCTGGGGAAAAGCTGATAAAAAAATTTGGCGGCTTACAAAAATTTACGCATTGGGAAAAACCGATGCTGACAGATTCTGGTGGCTTCCAAGTTTTTTCGCTTGCGCAGCATCGCAAGATTTACGAAGATCGCGTGGAGTTTTCTTCACCACTCGATGGCAGTAAACACATCTTCACTCCGCGCAAAGTGCTGCAAATCCAGCAAGATCTCGGTAGTGACATCATGATGCAACTCGATGAATGCGCAGCAGGGGATTCGAGTCATGCGGTGGCAGAAGTGGCGCTAAATCGCACGATGCGCTGGATGGAGACAACGCTGAGACACTGGAAAAATAGAGATAAGCAAACACTTTTCCCAATCGTGCAGGGAGTGACTTATCCAGATTTGCGCAAACTCTCTGCGCAGTTTTGCGCTGCGCTGCCAGTGGCTGGAATCGCAATCGGAGGCCTCGCAGTCGGCGAAAGTAAAACCGATTTTCTCAAAACGCTGGAATTCACACTGCCGTATTTGCCAGCAAATAAACCACGCTATCTCATGGGAGTAGGGGAATTCAGCGATATCCTCAATGCAGTCGCGCGAGGAGTGGATATGTTTGATTGCGTGATTCCGACACGCTTGGCGCGCCATGGCAGTTTTTTCGCTGTGAGTGGGAAACGCGCTACGATTTCCAATGCCAAATTTAAAGCTTCTAAAAAACCGCTAGTCGCTGGCTGTCAGTGTGAAGCCTGCCGAAATTACACCAGCGGTTACATCCATCATCTTTTTCGCGTGAATGAAACACTCGGGCAGCGTTTGCTTACGCTACATAACCTCACATTTCTGCTGGATTTCATGCAGGAGATTCGTGAGAGTATCGAGGCAGGAACTTTTTCTGCATTACTGCGCAAATTTCACATAAAAGTGTAGAAGCGGAAACTGCTATTTTACAAGGCTAAAAACACATTATTCCAACCTGAAAGAAAACAGCTGATGATAGCGTAATAAAAGCCCAAAAATGGCAAGGAGAAATTTGAAACGAAAAGCGCGGAAAACTGTTTTAAATAGCGAAAGATCACAAATTGTATGCAGCTGATGTGGGGCTTGCAAAAGCGAATCGGTTGCCATAAACTTCTCCAGCTAAAAATAAATCTGCATGGAGAAGCTCACAATTTCTCTAGAAACAAAGGCAGTAAACAGGTTTGACAGGGTTTCATTCAATCAATAAACTCCTCTAAACTTCAGTAGAAATCCAGTCATGAAAGCGCAAAGGTCTCTCCAAAAAAAAGGTTGATGGGAGGGGCCAGAATTGCGTCTCCAACCAAAAATTCTCAGAAAATTATCTCCAGGTGGAGAAATATTTAGCCCCTTGAAATGACGGCCCACAGAATAGACTGACTCAGAGTCAGCTTCCGGTGGGATGGATAAAACGCAAAACAAATCGGCTTAATTTTCTTACCGGAATTAAACACCGAAGCAATGATGGCAACGAAACTAGGTAAACAATCTACGGGAATGGGCGATCCTCAATCCCGTTACATTTATTCCTCACCATGGGAGATTCATTTCCTCCTCGTGAGACTTCATTTCTAAATTTTTGATTATTATGAGTTTTAAAAAATTCACTGCTGCCCTTTCTACTCTCGCTATCGTGATGACTTCTGTCTTCACATTCGGTGTAGTAGCTAGCGCTGCAACCACTTTCACCGATGCATCCAAAGTCGCTTCATGGGCTTCTGCTTCTGTAGCTTCACTCG
>JAQVAZ010000004.1 GCA_028690585.1 Candidatus Altimarinota bacterium | reverse complement strand
TTTTTCTCTTTGCAGGCAGCAAGGAAATCGGAGAAAGAAACGCAAAAAAATTTCTTTTCAAGAATTTTGATAAACCAGAAGCTGAGGCAGCTTTCAAACATTTTCTGAATATCAAAGATGAATACATCCGAAGAACTGTTTATCTTGTAGCAGGCTATTTTAGCGCAACACTTGAAGCAGCAGGAGTAAGCGGCTGCTGGATTGGAGGATTCAACAAAAGAGCCGCGAAAGAAAAATTAAATCTCGATGGAGATTATTATCCAGAGTTAATTTTTGCTTGTGGTTATGTAGACAAAAAAAATCCTGGCATTCACGCAACACCGTGTGAATTGAAAAATTTTTACTATCCCAAAACAAATTAGAAATAAATTTTATCTTTCGAAAAGTGCAGCAGCTCCCATCCCTCCCCCCACACACATACTCACCACTCCAAGATGAGAATTTCTTCTGCGCATTTCGTAAAGCAGCGTAGTGGTAAGTCTCGCACCAGTAGCGCCAAGCGGATGCCCCAAAGCAATCGCACCACCATTCACATTCGCTTTATCTTCTGAGATGCCTAACTCGCGCAATACATAAGCAATCTGGCAACCAAACGCTTCATTAATTTCAAAAAGATCGATGTCATCGACTGTAAGATTGTTACGCGCGAGTAATTTTGGAATCGCTACTGCTGGGCCAACCCCCATGATCTCAGGTGCTACTCCCACCACCACATAATCAACCAACTTGCCTAGGATTTCCAATCCTCTCTCTTCGGCAACTTTTCTACTAGCAATCAAAACCGCCGCCGCTCCATCAGCATTTTTGGAAGAGTTACCAGCAGTCACTAATCCGTCTTTTTGGAAAACAGGTTTTAAATTTGTTAAAGCCTCGGCACTCGTATCTCGCCTAGGAATATCGTCTACGGAAAATTCTTTATATTCTGTAATGATTTTATTCTCTGAATTGAGAGAAACTTTCTCAACCATCACTGGCACAATTTCTTCTGAAAATATACCAGAATTAATTGCAGCTACCGCGCGCCGATTACTTTGTAACGCGAAATAATCTGCTTCCTCTCGGCTAATACCAAATTGCTTTGCTAGCTTCTCAGCTGTCAGACCCATCCCAAGATAGATTTCTGGAAAACTATCTATAAGATTTGGGTTAGGACGACCTTTAGATCCACCCAAAGGGACCAGACTCATGGATTCCACCCCACCAGCCAAAGCATAATCGTAGCGACCTAGCCGAATCTGATCAGCACATTGCACAATTGATTCCAAACCACTAGCGCAAAAACGATTGAGCGTCATAGCTGGCACAGATTCTGGTAGTCCTGCGCGCATCGCAACAATCCTTGCTACATTCACACCCTGATAACTTTCTGGAAATCCACAACCGAGCACAACATCTCCAATTTCTTCTGGATTTACACTGAAAGCACGGTGTAAAATTTCCCGCAGGATCACTGCAGCAAATTCCACCGGGGAAGCCTCAGATAATCCTCCTTTTTTTGCATGACCAAAAGGTGTGCGAGCTGCAGAGATAATTACGGGATAATCAGAAAATTTTTCCATGGAAAAATTAATTGCGCAGTGGTTTACCATACTCCAGCATATAGCGTATCCGTATCAATGTTAAATCCTCTCCGATTAAGCTCATAAAAGCTTCTCTTTCTAAATCTAGAATATATTGTTCTGAAACGCGTGAATTACCTGAAAGTTTCCCGCCACAAAGAATATCAACAATTTTCTTGATTACAATTTGATCATAATCACTAATCCAATTAGCTTCTCGCGCATTATAAAAACTATAGTAATAGGCTGGATATCCAGCCTCACCAACAATACGCAAATCATTTATTGGCTTCGGTTGAATATAGTCTTGAAGCTGTAAACCCAAAATAATTTGCTTAGCTGAATGTAATAAAAAATCTTCGTTTGCAACAATCTTGTCATCTGAGTTCAAAAATCCAAACTCACGAGCTTGCAATGCGCTAGTCGCAACTCTTGCCTTGGTTACATTTTCAAAAACATGATGCATAAATGGAAGCATATCTCCATTTGGCACTTCGGGTAGCGCGAGATGAATTCTGCGCAGCAACTCTTTGCAACCACCACCCGCTGGCACCAAGCCCACTCCCATCTCTACTAAACCGATATAAAGTTCTGGCGCTGCCACGATTCGATCACACGCTAGCGCTAACTCACAACCACCACCTAAAGCCAAACCGCGCAACGCTGCTACCACAGGCTTGCTGCTGTAACGCAAACGCTGCAAAACATTTTGATGAATGCGTAGCCTCTCTTCAATCTCTTTCCAATATTTTCCTTCTGCAGCTTTGAGAAGCATATTGAGATCTGCACCCGCGCTGAAATAATCTGCGCTACTCGCGATTATCAAACCTTCGTAATTTTTTTCTACCAAGTTAATTGATTGATTCAGCAACTCAATCGTTTCCTCGTTTAGAGTATTCAGCTTGGAGTGCAACTCGAAACACACCACTCCATCACCTAAATCCACCAAACTTGCAGAAGCATTTTTGAGAATCGGGCGCTGAAATTTTTTCAGCTTCGGTAAACCCAAAACCTGCGGATGCTGCGAGATTTTCACATACTGGTTAGTGGAAAAATTGAAAGCTGCTGACTCCTCAGCTGTTTCACGATAAAAAGAAACTTCACCGCTAGCGATAAGCTGCTGGATAATCGAAGGAATTTTTTTACCTTCGTTAGTGAAAAATTTTATTAAATTCCCCACACCCAGCACATCACAAATCTCAAAAGGTCCCATCTGCCAACCATAACCCCAACGCAAAGCGTTATCGATAGAAGTGATATCTGCGCTAATTTCTGGAATCAAACTCACAGCGTAATACAAAACTGCGCTGAGATGTTGGCGGACAAATTCACCTACGCGATCTCTGCTGAAAAAAAGTAACCTCAATCGCGTTGGTAAATCTTCGGAAGCAAGTAACTCTTTCAAATCTGAAAAGGGAATCTTTGGGGCAGCTTCATATTCCAGTGTTGTGAGATTCAGCATCTCTAAGTCACCCTTGTTGCCACCTTCCACTTTTTTATAAAAACCTTGATTAGTTTTTTGACCCAACCAATTTTTTTCAACCATGTGAGAGAAAAAATCTGGCAACTGCAACATCTCACGCATCGCATCTTTCTCAGGTAAATTTTGGGAAGCTTCCGCGGAAACCAAAATCGCAGTATCAATCCCCACCAAATCAATTGAGCGAAAAGTTCCACTCTTGGGTCTACCGATTACTTCACCCGTAATTTGATCAACTTCTGCCACAGTTAATTGATCAGTGATAGCCAGCTTCACTGCTTGCATCATTGAGAAAATTCCAATGCGATTCGCGATGAAGTTTGGAGTATCACGCGCAATCACAATCCGCTTACCAAGTTTTTGCTCTCCAAACTCAGTTAGGATTTGAGAAATTTCTTTATCTGTTTTTTCTGCTGGAGTAATTTCTATTAATTTCAAATACCGCACTGGATTAAAAAAATGCACTCCCAGAAAACGCTGTTGAATTTTGTTTTGAAGAGTTTTCGCTAAAGCATTCACTGAAAGGCTCGAAGTATTCGTAGAGAGAATTGCGGAAGGAGAAACGAAAGGAATAATTTTCTGGTAAAGCTCAGCTTTTGCTTCGGAGTTTTCTACAATTGTTTCGATCACCCAATCCGCTTCTTTTAACTTTTCTAAATCATCTTCGAGCGTAGCAACCGTGAGATAATCAAGTGAAGATTTGGAATAAAAAGGTAGTGGTTTTGTTTTTTTAAACTTATCGATTCTCTCCTGCAAAATTTTCAAAGCTTCTACGTGAGAGGAAGCTTCCTTCGGTTTGCGTGAAAAAAGCACTACGGGGATTTCGGAATTCGCAAAATGCGCAGCGATATTCATACCCATCACACCACCGCCCAAGACAGCAACTTTTTGAATCCGAAAATTTGAAGAAGAAAACATAAGAAACTAAATCTGCCGAAGCAGTTTACTGCAAAAAATTTTACCTGAAACTATCAAACTAAAAATCTCCCCTTATATTTATTTTTGAGATAAACCCTCAGCGCACCCAAACCATAAGAAAGAATCAATTGCAGCATAACCACGAATAACAAAACTACCCCGCTTTGCCACATCTCTGGAATAATTTCTGGTAAAAAAGGATATCCTGGCATTGTATTATGCAGAGTAAAAACATCCGCATTAGTGAAATGTGTTTGGAAAAAATTTGCTATCCACATTCCAAAAGTGAGATTGAATATGTAGATATAGAGAATCCCGCGCGAGAAAGTATTGATAAATCCATACGGTTTATAAACCGTTTCACGCTTACTGAGAAAAAACTCTAGGGAAGCGACCAGTAAGCTAAAAACTCCCAACTGCCCAATAATGCGCAGTGTAGGTGGTTGGAAAAAAGCTCTACTCCAGCTGTTAAAAGATTCGATATTTTGAAACCACACTCCCGAAAGAAGCGCAGCGAGAAAAAAAAGAATCCCCACTTCACCTAAAATTTTAGAGAAATCTTTTTTATTTTTCAGCGTGAGATAAAGCTGCGCAACAAGAAAACCAAAAATCACTATTCCTACCCAAGGAAAAAATGGCCAGAAACTATAAACCTCTGAATCTCCAAAGAAAAGCATCCAGATATAAGGAGTCTTGCCAGCGAAAGCAACACTGCTGAGAAAAGGTGCGGAAGCAATCGCGAGAATTCCTAAACCTCCCAGCCAGTAACTATTGAGAAGTTTGAGAAGCAAAGTAATCGCAAAAATCGCTAGCGCGAAGAAAAGTAAAACATTGGAAAGAATCTGAAAACCAAAACCAAACTGCAGATAGTTGAGGCCGGAAGCCAGCAGATTCACTCCATAACCAATGAGAAGGAGAATCAATCCACGCTTCCCAATATCTTGGAAAAGGTAAGGTTTTTTCTTCCAGGTTAATTTTTGGCGTAGATTATCCCACGCAGGCTGAAAAGAGAAACGCAATGCCGCGCCAGCAATAATCGGAATCGAGAAAACAAAAAAACCAATCGGAGTCAGCAGCCAACTCATTCCGAGTTTTGCCTGAGGAATGCTGGCCAAAACCGTTGCGCGATTTGGCATAAACCAAAACATCAAGATATGCGCGATTACCATCATCACTACCGCTACTGCACGAAAAACTTCAAGGGTTTGCCAGCGCTTAGAAAGTTTTGTTTGTTCCATGATTGAGATTATATCAGGAGATGCATCGAGAGTTTAATTAGTGTTAAAATTCCGAGCGATATATCTCATTATATTATCCAAACCAAAACTAAACTTAGCGAAGCTAGTAAATCCAACAGTTTGCCAGCAAAAATTTCACTGCGTTGGCTGAATATTTTGACAGCTTTATTGGTATTTTTATGTATTGGATTTTTTTCCACACGATTAGTGGAAGCAAGTAGCTTCTTCTGCGATATCGGAATTGGTGGTGGCTGCGGAGGTGGTGGCGGTGGTGGCTGCTTTATCACTGGCACAAAAGTTTCGCTACCAAATGGAGAGAAGAAAAATATTGAAGAAGTGAAAGTAGGAGATGAGATTCTCGGAGGCAGTGAGAAGAACAAGGTAGTGGAAGTAAAAAAGACTTTATTAAAAAACCGCCCGCTCTTTTCGATTAACGATTCCGCAGCCTTTGTAACAGAATCACATCCTTTTTCCACTACTACTGGCTGGCGCAGCATCAATCCCGAAGCTACCGCACTTGAAATGAGTGGTTTGAAAGTTGGCAGCCTAGAAATCGGCGATACGCTGATTACAGAAAAAGGTAAGGAAATTGTGAAAAAAATCCAAGCAGTTGCCAGTGATTACTTCACCCCTATATATAACTTCCGCGTTTCAGGAGATCGCACTTATTATGCGAATGGTTTCCTTGTGCATAATAAAGGTAACATCACTTGTTATGCGCAGCAGATTGTAGGAAATGATGGAGTGCTCGAAGAAAGAGATCCGCAAATAAGTTGGGAAACTCCCGATACTAATACTTGCGATACCGATCCGCCTACTCTCGCAGTTACAAAATACGCTTGGGATCCAACTCAAGATGTAACTGTTGATTTACCTTTTAGTGACTCCGCAGGAGTAGGAGATACTTCTGCCACCATCACCAATGCAAATGATAATACTTTGGTTTGTAGTGGAAGTGGAAGCGGAGATACGCTCTCTCTAGTCAACTGTAGCTTCACTCAGGCTGGCAGCTACACTCTGGCTTGGACTGCAGAAGATGTGAATGGGAATATCCGTATTGATCAAGTAGTAGAAAAATTTATCTATATCGCAGCAAAGATTCCTTCCTTTAATGAAGGTGCTTCCCAAATCATTATTTCAATTGGCACCATAATCGCAGATGGAGTAAACAGCCACTCAGTCGCCGTAAAGCTACGTGATACTTACAAAAATCCGATTATTTCGCTGAGCAATGCTTCTGATTGGAATTCTGAAACTGACCCTGACCTCACTCAAGAGGTAGCAATGAAATTTAATTTCAAAAATACAACTGCTCTTGATCAACTAAATAATAGTGGTGATGCAATTCGCATCAAATCAGAAGAGTTTGACTTAGATGCAACTGGTGATGATAGTGGTAGCGATAAAATAATCACCACTGGTTGGCTAACTGAAGAACCCGATGGAGATGGTGAATATTATGTAGAAATTTATGCTTACTCCCCTACGAGTAACGCCTACACCCCAATCGCGGATGATGATTTCGATATCAATCTTGAAAGTATTGAATATCGCGTTACCGCTGAAGTTGATTCAAATTCTGGAAAACAAGATATCAATGAATCTGGAGAATTCCATTTTGCTCCAGCACTGAAAGCGATTCCACAAGCTTTGAATTTCGATGCAACTAGCGGAATTTACATCGCAGAAGAAAGTGCCATTTACAATATCACACTAAACGCTACTAAGCGTTTCCTCGTAAATCTTGTGAATCAAAGCGCAACTAAAGATGTTAGTAATTTAAAAATTGGTTTTCTTGTAGATGCGGCTGACCCAGATGTGGTGTGGGGTGAAACTGGGATTGAGCAAATCAACGCAAGCAATGTTTCAGAAACTCTCAACCTTGATACTGTTGCTCCTTTTGAAAGTGCAAATAGCGCTTGGAAAACTCTACCTAGCCCGATTGATGATATTGCAGCAGATACTGCGGAAAATTTCCAAATGCGCAGTAAACCAGTTTTAACTGCAGGAGGGAAAACCAACCCATCACTCACAACCAATTTCCGCGCTTACGTTGATTATGTAGTGAATGGTAGACACCCTCGCCACAAAAGTGACAGATTATCACTTGAAGAAAACGAAGTTAATACGGATATTTACAACACATCTATTCAGATTATCGGTGTTTCCACTTCAAGCGGAAAATTCGGAACCTCTCTAGAGAACGAAGAAGCGATTGGAGCAATTGGTGATATTTCTCGCGCAGAAGTAAAGACATCCATCGATAAAAACTCAGCAGCTTTGATTAGCAGCGCAACTGCCAAAGCAAAATCCTGTCACACAGCTTTCTATCATTATGCCATTAGTAATGGCACATGGAATTCTCTTCCCTGCCTTTTTAGCAATAAAAGTATTGCTTACTTCGAAGGGGTAGATGTGTATCTGGAAGATCCTACCGGGTTACTCACATTACCAAGTGGTTTGAAAACCATCCTAATTCACGGAGGTAATCTCTACATCAAAAATAATTTTAACTATCCAGATTCTAATTCTTCTTTTGGTATTGCAGTTTTGAAAAATGATAACGGAGATATGAGCCCATTCAATGATGGTGGCAATATCTATCTCTACCCTAATGTTACTAATGCAGTTGGTGCTGCCTATACGGAGGGCGCAATCTTTAGCGTAAATCAAAAGGGCAAACTTATTGAATTCAGTGGCAACAACTGCCCAAGTGATGGCAGTGGCGGTTTCTGCGATCGAGCGAATGAATTACACAATCAGCTTTATTGGAAAGGCTCACTCATCACCATCAACACGATTGGTGGCTCGGATAAGCTTGACCCAACCTGTCCAGAATCCATCAACCCTATGTGTAGTTACCTCGCTAGTGGTAGTGAAATGCTTCACCGCGCTTTTGCTCGAATATTCGATCTGAATTACTTGAGAACTTTTCATGAGGATTCTGGCGGAATACGTGCTGGAAGCAGCGATGGATTACCTACCCCAGGCAACACAAGTAATAATTATTCTGTGGTTGTTGGTTACAGCTCAAGAGTGCAAACATCTACTCCTCCACTCTTTGGATCAAATAACGCCTTAAACAGTAACGATGCTGGCTATTAATATAAAATGCATCTATTTAAAAACTTCACGAAAGTAACCCTCAGCTTGATAACTATAATCGGGCTGGCGGTTGCGGCAGCGCTCTTACCAAGTCTTGAGAAAAAACAAACCGGTATTTTTTCATTAAGCCCTGAAACGGAAGAAAATTTAGCTGAAAATCTCGCTAATCAAGAAAACATTGATTTACTGTTTTTTACTTTGAGACCTAAAAAAAGTATTAATACTGATCCAATTTCTCGTATCACCCGACCAGCTGTTGATTTAGAAGAATTAAAAAAACAATTGGCAGCAAATCAAGAAGCTTCTATGCCTAAAGATAAAATCATTTTGACAGAAAATTCTGGAAGCGAAAACCTGATCGCTAAAGTCAAAGCAATTGAAACAGAGCAATATACAATTCGGATTGCAGCTGCAAGCAAACAGGATACCACCAGCTGCGCAGAGATCGGAAATGCAAATGCTGCGGAAGATTGTAAGGATGAAATCACTTTTCAAAAAGCAGTAACCCAAGCGAAGCCAGAGCTGTGTGAGGAGATTATAGACAGCCAACTAAAAAAACGCTGCGAAAGCAGTTTTTAAACCACCCCAAATCATGCTAAAAAAAATCTTTCGGGTAGCTACTCGCATCTCTCTCTTACTTGCTGCTATTTTTTTCGCACAAAGTGCGCAAGCAGCAACCGTGCCAGTTTGGGGCCAAGCCTACAGCCCAAATGTTGGTTGGATTAATTTTTATTGTGATGGAAGTGGAGGCGCAAAGCCCGCGAATATCAACAGTAGCATCGGTGGTAGCAGCACTTCAACCACTACTTGCAACAATGTTGCTTATGCAACTTTGTTTGATACAGCTACCAACGCTTTTTCTGGAGTCGCCTACTCTCCCAACTATGGTTGGTTGAATCTCACAGGAGTTACTCTGAATGAAAACAACCTCCAAGGAAGTAGCAACGCGAATGGTATGGCAACCTACAATTTTGGCACAACTTATTTCGAAGCTAACCAACCAAATAGCTACAACCCAGGAGTAACTCTCACCTCCGCTAGCGCGAAGCTCTGTGGTTTTGCTTATAGCAGCACAACTGGCTACTTTAGCCTCTGCGATACCGATACCACTTATCCGCTTTATGATTTCGATACTTACGGAACTTATCTCGATAAAGTAGCACCAACCATCACAACTGCAAGCGAAACTTTTGCGGCAGATTCAGCGAAGCCAATCATTCTGAATTTTGTTGATGGGCAAACTGGATTGGAAAGTTTGAGCTTCAACCTAGTTGGAGCAAATGGAGATATCGTTAGCTGCGCAAACAACAGCGCCACCAATCTCCTCGGAGTTACTTCCAAGATTTTCACCACTACTTGTGATCTAAGCGTTGCACAAACTTACGATTTACATTTCACCAGTTGTGATGTGGTTGGGAATTGCAGCGATGGCACTAGCAGTATCAACGTCATTGATGATTTCTACACCGTAGTAGCTGGTATCCCCAGCAGTAGCGAAGAACTAACTAGCACTTTTGAATTTGGCTCACCAATCAAAGTAGCAGACAGTGCTGAAGCTCACTATGTGAAATTAATTTTGAAAGATAGCTACGGAAACGCTATCACCTCAGTTGCCGGAGTGAAAGAAGTAAAAGTAAATTTCCACTTTAATAACACTACGAAACTTGATCAGATTGGTGGCACTGGTGATGCTGCGAAATATATCTCAAGTGAATTTGACCTCAACCAAGAAGGTGGAGACTCCACTGGTTTTCTCACCGAAGCAAGCAATGGAGATGGTATTTGGCAAATTGATGTAGCCTCCTTCACCCCTACTAGCGCAGGCTACTCCCCAATTTCGAATGATGGATTTGATTTGGATTTTGATTACATCGAATACGAAATCAATTCACTCAGCGGCAGCTTCAATGTTGGTGAAAGCTCAGGTAGCGCTTCAAGCGGAAGCCCAGAAAGAATTTTTGCCTTTTCTCCTACTCTCACCACTATCCCAGAAGCGATGAATTTCACAAGTGATTTCACCGTAACTGGAAATGCTAATGCGAACATCACCATCAACGCCCCAAAACGTTTCCAAATTGGTTTCGAAAATGCCAGCTCAAACTTCGATGCGGATAACCCAGAGTTGGGATTGGTAATCGACAGTAATACCACAAATATCGCCTGGGGAGATGCTGCAGTAGAAAAAATTAACTCTACCCTTACTTCCCAAGCTTTAAATATAGATAGCAGCAGCGCTGATGGATTCAGCCAAGCTTGGAATGATTTTGCGGGAGTTTTACCCAAGATTCCCAGAGATACTAGCGGGGATAAAACAATCCGCATTCGCACAACTCCGATTTTATTACCAAATACGCAAGCACCTGAAAACCTCGCTACAAGTTTCACCACTTATGTTAGCTACGAAATGAATGGTAAAACCGTAAAACATAAAGGCGCGATCGCTAATCTAGATCTACACAATCCAAGCTTAAATGTAAGTGGTTTGGTCTCCACGGAGAAAGAAGTTTCAGGTAAACAGGCAGATAGCATCTCTGAATCCTTTGGTGATGTAGCGCGCAATGAGGCAAAACTTACGATTGATAAAAACACTCAAGCTTTTATCAGTGATAGCAACATCAATAGTAAAGCTGCTTGCAAGTTGGATCTGACAATTACTCAAGCTAGTGATTTCAATCGCGCAGGCTGCCTCTTCACAGAGAAAACTATCGCTTTTGTAAATGGTAAGGATGTTTATCTTGATGGAGCTGGAAGCAGCATTACACTCCCAAGCGGTAAAAAAACTATTTTGGTTAGTGGGGGTAATCTCCACATCAAGAGCAATCTCACTTATGCTAGCCGCGGAGATTCTTTTGGGATAATCCTACGGAAAGATGCAGCTGGCAAGGGAGGTAATATCTACATTTATCCTGATGTAACTAATGTAGTTGGTGCCTTCTATGCAGAAGGTAGCGTAATCTCAGTAAATACTCTCGGAAAAAGTGGCGAGGATAGTAGCAGCACTTGCAGTGGAAATAATGGTTTCTGTGATAGATCTTTTGAGCTACGCAACCAGCTTTATCTAAAAGGTTCTTTTGCTACAGTAAATACTGTTGGTGGTAGTGATAAAAATCCTTTCGAATGCCCAACTGGTATCACCTGCACCTCTCGCGCGGTAGCAAGATTTTATGATCTTACTTATCTCCGCACTTATCACATTGAAGCTGGAGGTAATCGTGCAGTGGGATTAGCAGTAACAAATAACAATGCAGTTACAATTGAATACGATAGCAGAATTCAAACCACTCCTCCTCCACTCTTCTCCAAAACATCTTCCACTAGTGGCGGCGAGATTGGTTACTAAAAATCTTATGCAGAGAAATCACTTTCTATCTCGCTTCGCAAAAGGTTTCGCTACCAGCCTTGGGTTAGTATCTGGTTTATTTTTATTTGTAATGCTAGCTTACGCTTTCACCACTTGGGATCCAGGCTTAGCACCGCAAGCTTCACCAGTAAATGGAAATATCACATTAAGTAATAGCCCTAGTTATATGCCTGGCGGATGGTATGGACTTTGTGATTCATCAGTAACAACCTTTGGCGAAAATAGTTGGGCTAATCCCTGCAGCGGTGCTATTGCGCCAGCAACCTGCACTTACTCTAATTATAGTTATTTCTGCGGTTGCCCAACTGGATTCACTGCAAAAGGCATAAAAGAAGATTTTGGGGATGCTAATGGTGGCACCACAATCTCACATTTTTACTGTATAAAAAACTAAAACCATCTTCCTAGTCTGGGTTTCCCAATTTCCCAAAGAAGAAGCCTTTGGCTTGTAACCCAGACTTTTCGTTTTTAGAAAAGTCAACGATGGCAGCCGCGTAGAGAATAAAAATTTTTATTCCCTACTTCTCTGGAAAGCTATAAGGAAAATATAAAAAAGAATTCCAAACTGCTTTATCCCTTATTCTATATTCCATTATTCCTAAGAATTTAACTCTCCAAAAAGTTAGTGAGAATCTGCTTGCCATTTGGAGTGCCAATGGATTCAGGGTGGAATTGGATACCAAAAAGTTTGCGATTGCGATGCTGTAACCCCATGATTAATCCACTCTCTTTTTCTCTAGCGGTAATTTCTAGCATTGCAGGAAAACTTTTTTCTTCCGCTACGAGTGAGTGGTAACGCATTCCTTCGATAGGATTTGGAAGATTACGGAAAATTCCCTTCCCCGTGTGAGTAATCACACTCGTTTTTCCATGCATCACCTGTGGCGCGCGGATTACTTTGCCACCGAAAGCATGCGCGATACCTTGATGCCCAAGACAGACACCCAACACTGGAATTTTTTCCGAGAGATTTAGAATCACCTCGAGGCAAACACCGAAATAAGCTACATCATCTGGTCGGCCTGGCCCAGGAGATAAAACAATATGTGTAGGCTTCATTTTCTCAATCTCGGCAATCGTTAACTCATCGTTGCGCTTCACGATTGGATTTGCGTGAAGCTCACCTAAATATTGGTAAAGATTGAAGGTGAAGGAATCGTAATTATCGATAAGTAGAGTTTTCTTGGTAGGCATGTGGTTGATAAAGAGATTTTAACATGCAACTACTAATAGGATAGGCGACAGCTTGCAAACACAACTTATCAACATTAAACTTCAAAAAAGCTTCTAACCGCCTCAAAAATGGCCTCCTTTCATACGATTTCTGAAGAACTTCGCCTCAGCACAGATAGCCAAACTATCTTGCGAACTTTTTCCTCTGCGCGCGAAGATACAGAAACGATTCCGCGAGAAGAAGTATTCGCTTTGGTGGAATTACCAGATAGGCCAGCTGGTGGTGAAGATTTGATTCGCGCGATTTTCCAAAGTCTGCAAGAAATCTGCTTCCTCGATCAAAACCAAGATTCTTACGAAAGATTTGAGGCAGCGCTGAAGGAAGTAAATGCCATCATCGCAGAATTCCGCAGCAGCCTCCCCAACCGTGGCTTGAGTAGAATCAACGCTATCATCGGTTTCATTTCTGGTAGAGAGTTACACTTCACTCAGAGTGGTGAAGCCGAAGCTTATCTGATTCGCAAAGGTGCGCTGACTACGATTACTGAAGGATTAGCAGGCGATGAAAATGCTGTCGATGTATTTGTAAATATCGCGAGTGGTAAGACAGAGAATCGCGATAAAGTAATCCTCAGCAGTGAGAGATTGCTCCGCTATGCTACGAAGAATGAATTAACTAAGATTTTCTCCACCAATAAGGAGATTGGTTTAGCGTTGGAAGAATTAGATGAAATCATCGTGTTGGAAGGCGCGCAAACTACTGGAGTATTCGCACTTGATATCGTTACAGAAGCGATTGCTACTCGCAGCGCTGCAGTGGAATCTGTTTCTCGTGAGAAAAATTTCGTAGGCATGGCTACGAAATACATGAATCAAGGTTTGAATTGGATGCGCGATAAATTACCAGAAGGCACCAAGCTCCCAGGCGGCAGAGAATTGAAACTAGATAAGAATTATGTGATTCTCGGATTCTTGGTTGTAGCGATTTTAATTCTGCTTTCCGTTTCTTGGAGTCTCGGTAGCGCGCGCAGCAGTGTGAAACTCGAGGAAGTGAAAACAGCGCTCGAAAGTGTGCAAACTAATATTGATTTAGCCAAAACTCGCAGAAACATCGGAGATAAACCTCAGGCTTACACACTCTTGAAAGAAGCAGAAACTACAGCAACTGATTTGGTGAAAAGTGGCCTCGCGATGGAAGAAGCAAATGCGAAGATTGTAGAAATCATGCAGCTGCGTGATGAGATGGATAATATCAAACGCTTCCAATCTCTCACTCCTCTCGTAGATATCAGCAGCGCAAATAAAACTGTAGCGCTAGTTGGTTTGGAAGATTTCCACGGAAAGAAAATCGCCTACGATGCACATTCGCTTTACGATACTGCGCTAGATGCTGTTTCCAAGTCCCAAGAGATTGAGAAAACCGCTTCAATCAAAGTTGCGCATTATTTCCCTGATAGAGATGCGTTACTCATCCTCACTACTGATGGAAAAGTTTTGGAGTGGAGAGATGGTGAACTCAACCCAATGAGCACTGATGATGAAACTTGGAAATCCGCAGTAGATGTTGGAGTGTATTCCAAATACATTTATATGTTGGATCCAGTGAATAACCAGATTTGGAAATACTCCCGCAACAATGCGAATTATTCTACTGCTACTCAATACAATACCAACGCGGATTTAACTAAATCTGTTTCAATTGCGATTGATGGAGATCTTTGGATTCTCGCAAACGATGCTGATGGTGATATGAGTAACGATATCATCCGCGTCAGGAAGGGTGAGCGAAAACCTCTCCAAGTTTCAGATTTACCAGCAACTGCTTGGCAAAATCCTAAGAAGATTTTCACCAACGATAGTTTGAAATTCGTTTATGTTTTGGATCAAGCGAATAAACGCATTCTCCGCTTTTACAAAGATCCAGCTGAAGCTGGCACAGAAGTGCGCAGCCTCGTATACAACATGCAATACTTATTTGAAGGTTTGAAGGAAGTGAAGGATTTCTGGGTAGATACAGCTGAGCAAAAGATTTATGTGATGGATAGCCAGAAAGTTTACGAAGCAAATATCTAATCCTGCTGTCATTCCAGCGCCTGCCCGCCTCTGGAGGGAAGGCGGGAATCCAAAATAAAAAATTCTTCTGCTTAATCCCCCTTCGGGGGGGTTTGCTTTTATAAAATCTTTCTTAATTCTTTGCGCTTAATCCTTAGTCCTTGCTGCCAAACTATGCGATGTAGGGAATTGCCATGGCAATTCCCTACTTTTTTTAGGCTATATCCTTAATCCTCCGAAATGTTAAAATAAACCCGTTAACTTTAAGTATGCGTAAAAACATCCTCGCTTTCGGAGTAGCTGTAGCAGTGTTAATTATCGCGGTTTCTGGTTGGGTAGTTTTCGATAAATTCTTCCGCGGAAATACAGCGAATCCTTTCGCTACTCTCATCTCTTCAGAAAAGAAAACTCCAGCAGCAGAAACAACAACTCCAGCAACAACCGCAAACCCAACAACAGCCACTACGGAAACCGCAGGAGAGAAAGCTTTGAGTGAAGGTGATTTTGAGGCAGCGGCTGCCGCTTTTGCGAAAGCAGCGAAGAGTGATTCTACTGATGTAGCTTCTCTAGTGAAACTCGCAGAAGCCCAAATAGGTTTGAATGATTACAAACAAGCGCGCAGTAATCTCACTGCTGCCGAAAAACTCGATGCTACTTACTCAGGAATTTTTATTCAGCGTGGGAGAATCCTACTCCGTGAGGAAAAATTTGTAGAGGCCACACGCGAGTTTGCGAAAGCTACAAGTGGTGGAAATTTCTGGAAAGGATTGATGGCAGCTTTCTTTGATAAAGCCGATGAAGCAAAATCCTTGCTTGCGCCTCTCTCAGATAACGGCTCTCATGCAATCATGGAAGCGTATCAAGAATACGCGCAGTATCCAGATTCTCCGAAACTGCATATCGACACCCTACTCGCGCGCGCTTTCAACCAACTCGGTGAATTTGAACTCGCAATTGCAAAAATCAAACCAGTGATTGCGAGTAATCCTGATTATCGCGATGCCTGGTTGCTACTGGGTTACGCGCAGTTTGCGAAAGAGAATTACACAGCTGCGAAGCAAAGCTGGGAAACTGCTTACTCTCTCGATACTACGAAACCAGAAACGCAATATTTCCTCGGTTTGGTAAATTTTGAATTGAAAGATTTTGCGAATGCAGAAAAATTATTGCTACTAGCAAAAGAAAACCAATTCACTCCGAATGGTTTAGATGAGAAACTCGCGGAAGCTTACTTCAAGCAAGATAAATTCCGTGAGGCAGCTACGGTATTGAATGATTATCTCGAGAAAAATCCTCAAGCTAAAATCGAAGAATTCATTCGCGCGATTTACCTATATCTCGAGAAACTCGGGGAAGGCAAAGAAGCTTGGAATCTCGCCGCGCTAGCGATGCAACGCTATCCTGAAAATGCGCTAGCTTACAATTTCGCTGGTTGGGTAAGTTTGCGTAATAAGTTTTTGCCGGAAGCCAAAACTCAACTCGAGAAAGCCATCACACTAGATAAAAATCTGCCTTGGCCACATTACAATCTCGGTTTGTATTACGAGGAAACTGGTAACCTCAACGCTGCGCTAGATACTTACAAAGCAACTTACAATCTAGATAAGGCTGGCAGTGTCGGGGCTTTGGCAGCTGCGAGTTACAATCGCTTACTTGATGCGCAAAAGAAATAAGATGGAAGATAAGATGTTTCGTAATCGTGACTTTTTAGCTAATCGCGCAGGAAAACTTTTTATCGAGGGAGTAAATAGTGAAACTCTCGCAGAGAAATTCTCCACTCCACTTTATGTATATTCCGAGACACGGATTCGCAGTAATATCCAGAGATTGAAAAATGCACTGCAAAAATACATTCCGCATCATCAACTCTATTATGCAGTGAAAGCGAATAGTAATCTTTCGGTGCTTTCAATCATCCGTAGCGAAGGCCTCGGCGCTGATGCGAGTTGCATCGCAGAGGTAGAGTTAGCGAAGCGAGTTAGATTTTCGCAGGAGAAAATTCTCTACTCAGGGATTTACCACTCTGATACAGAATTGCAACAAGGCTTGCAGCATAAGGTTGCGTTTAACTTCGATGCGCTTTCCTCCGCGCTGCGCTGTTTGAAATTTGGGAAACCACCACTCTTTTCGATGCGTGTGAATCCAGGTATGGGAGACGGAAAATTTTCTGGCTTGGTATTCGCTGGCCCAGAAGCAAAATTTGGGGTGGAAGCAGATGATGCAGTAGCAGCTTATCGCGCAGCGAAGAAAGCAGGAGTGAAAAGATTTGGTTTACACATGATGACTGGCAGCGGAGTTTTGAATCCAAAATATTTCCCAGCCATCACCGCGAAGCTGATGGAAATCGCAACGAGAATTGTGAAAGAAGTTGGCATCGAATTTGAATTTATCGATATCGGTGGAGGCCTCGGGATTCCCTACTCGCCTAAAGAAAAACCGCTGCCGATTGATTGGATAATCAAAAACATTGCGAAAACTTTTACCGCTGCGGTGAAGAAAAATAAACTAGGAAATCCGAAGCTAATGCTGGAGCCAGGCAGATATCTCGTCGGTGATGCAGGAGTTTTGCTGACGAAAGTGCATACACTGAAACGCATGTATGGTAAAAATTTCGTGGGAGTAGATGCTGGTATGCAGACTCTCGTGAGGCCGGCGATGTATGGTGCTTACCATGAGATTCTGAATGCGAGTGATTTGAATCAGAATAAAAAAGAGAAAGTTTCAGTAGTCGGCCCAGCGTGTGAAAATACCGACCAATTTGCAAAAGGCAGAATCCTGCCGAAAATTGTAGAAGGAGATTTAGTTGCGATTCTCGATGTTGGCTCTTACGGATTTGTGATGAGTAGTCAGTATAATAATCGCGCGAGGCCAGCCGAGATTCTTGTGAAAGGTAAAGAAGCGCGAATAATTCGCGAGAGAGAAACTCTAAGCGAAATCATCGGCAAACAAACGCTTCCTAAATATCTCCAGAAATGAAAACCAAAACCTATCCGCGCATTCTCTTGAAACTCTCTGGTGAATCTCTTGGAAGTGGTGGAGTGGATTACAAGAAACTTCAGCGCGTTGCGCAGCAAATCGCTGCAGTGAATCGCAAAGGCATCGCAGTAGCAATCGTAATCGGTGGTGGCAATGTGTGGCGATTCCGCGATAACCAAAAACTCACTTCCCTGCCACGCGTAAATTCCGATTACCTAGGAATGCTAGCAACTGTTTTCAATGGTGTGGTTCTCACTGCTGCGCTGAAAGATTTGGAAATCAACGCAGAAGTTTTTTCTGCGGTGAAGTCTCCAAGTGAAATCACGCAACCTTACAGCATCGCAAAAGCGCGCAAAGTGATGGGAAAAGGTGGAGTAGTAGTTTTGAGTGGTGGCACTGGTAAACCTTTTGTCACTACCGATACAGCTGCTGCGATGCGCGCAGTAGAAATGCGCTGCGAGAGAATTCTCAAAGCTACCAATGTAGATGGAGTATATGATTCCGATCCAAGGAAGAATCGGAAAGCGAAACTCTTGAAACAACTCACTTACAAAGAAACGATTGCAAAAAAATATGGAGTGATGGATCTGAAAGCTTTCGAGATTCTCGAGAAGAAAAAAATCCCACTCGCAGTTTTCAACTTCGGGAAAGCAGGATTACTTTTGAAAGCGGCTAGCGGTGAAGACATCGGCACTTTGATTCGCTAAGCATTTACTCTTCTTCTCTGGTAACCTAAAATTCTACCTACTTAATTAATTGTTATGGATACTTCTGCGCTACTCAAAACTACTTCTGAGCAACTCGATAAATCTGTCGAGCATTTGCAGCAAGAATTATCTGGCTTGCAGATTGGCAGAGCCAGCGCCAGCCTCGTGGAAGGCCTACAGGCAGAAGTGTATGGCAGCATGCAGCCTGTGAAGAATCTCGCGAATGTGATGATTCCAGATAGCAAAACTATCTTCATCGAGCCTTGGGATAAAAGTAATCTCAGCAAAATCGAGAAAGCGATTCGCGATAGCAGCTTGGGATTGAATCCGAATAATGATGGAGTGAGAATTATATTGAATGTGCCACCACTAACAGAAGAAAGGAGAAGAGATTTAACAAAATTGGTAGGCAGCATGGAAGAAAATGCGCGTATCGTCGTAAGGAGAATCCGCGAGGATGCAAAAAATAAAGCGAAGCAAGCAAAAGCCGCCAATGAAATCGGTGAAGATATTCTCGCTGTCTTCGAGAAACAGTTGCAGGAAAAAGTTGATGCTACGAATAAAAAAATTGAGGAGGATGCCAAAAAGAAGGAAGCTGAGTTGATGAAGGTTTAGGCTTTTTTGCCAACCTCTCCTCGATTCTTTTGCTAAAATAGCGAAGCTCTAAACACTCTCAATGCTCTTCATCGCTATCTGCGCTTTCCTTGTTATTTTTTCTTTGCTGATTCTCATTCACGAAGGCGGCCATTTTACGGCTGCGCGCTTCTTTGGGGTGAAGGTGGAGGAATTTGGATTAGGAATGCCCCCAAAAGCAAAAGTGCTTTTCAAGGATAAACACAAAACTGAATACACGCTGAATTGGTTGCCTCTCGGAGGTTTCGTGAGAATGAAAGGTGAAGATGCAGTCACAAATAAGCTACTGAAAGAAAAAGATTCTTTCGCTGCTATCGCTGTCTGGAAACGCATCATCATCGTAATCGCTGGAGTAACGATGAATTTTCTTCTTGGTTTTATTTTATTGGTTGCGGTTTTCTCGATTGGTAGCAGCCAACTCGCTTCTCCTGAAAATGTGAATCAGATGCTGGCGGAAAATCCGCAAGCGCAAGTGGTGGATAATCGCCTGCTTGGAGTTTTAGTAAATGCAGTAACACCTGACGGAATCGCGGAGACTTCCGAGATTAAAAAATATGATTTCATTTCCAAAGTGAATGGTGAGCCAATCACCTCTGGTGAGATTCTCCAGCAAGCGCTAAAAAACCAAGCGGATAAAACCACCACTCTCTCAATCACTCGCAGAGATTATGAGTTTGAAGTGAAAGTAACTCCTAGTAGCGAAGGTTTGATTGGAGTGGAATTCACACAACCGCTGATGTCAGTGACTCTGCGCTACCCTTTCCCGACTGCGGTGAAAGAAGCTGGGATAGAAACTATCCGCCTGACGAAATTAATCGTTGGCAGTATCGGCAGTTTATTTGGAAGTGTTTTACATGGGAAGCTGCCTGCGGATATTGGTGGGCCAGTCGCCATCGCGAAGGAAACTTTTTACCGCGCGAGTAGCTTCATTGCGCTGTTGAATTTCGCGGCGATGCTTTCGATTACTCTCGCAATTTTCAATATTCTCCCGATTCCTGCGCTAGATGGTGGCAGATTACTTTTCTTGCTTTTTGAATTGATTACTCGCTACCGCGCGAATCCAAAAGCGGAAGCTTATATTCACTTCGCGGGATACATAATTCTCCTCGGTTTGATTGCAGTGATTTCTTGGCAAGATATCTTTAAATAAAAATGTATGTATGATGTTGTAATCATCGGCAGCGGAGTAGCTGGCCTCGGCGCTGCGGTTTATGCGCGGAGATTTGAGATGCAGACTCTCGTAATTGGAGAATTACCTGGAGGCGCGATTACGCAAACGCATCTTGTGGAAAATTATCCGGGTTTCATTTCCCTTTCGGGTTTTGAGTTAGCGCAAAAACTTCTCACGCATGCAGAAAGTCTGAAAGCAGAATTCCGCAATGAGAAAGTCGAAGGCGTAGAAAAAATTGAGAAAGGCTTTCGCGTGAAACTTGGAAAAGAAAGTGTGGAAGCGCGTAGCGTAATAATCGCCACTGGCACAAATCATCGGAAACTTGAAGTGAAAGGCGAAAAAGAATTTACCAATCGCGGTGTGAGTTATTGTGCGACTTGTGATGCCGCTTTCTTCAAAGGCAAAACTGTGGCAATCGTCGGTGGTAGCGATAGCGCCGTGAAGGAAAGCTTAGTCGCGGCAAAACACGCAGCAAAAGTAATCATTCTCTATCGTGGTGAGAAGCTGCGCGCTGAGCCAATCAATATCAGGAGAATGGAGGCAGAGAAAAATATTGAAATAAAATGCTGTGTGAATATCACTGAGATTTATGGAAGCAACTCTGTGGAAGGCGTGAAGCTAGACAGTGGTGAAGACTTGAAACTCAGTGGCGTCTTTGTAGAGGTGGGTAGAATCGCGAATAACGAAATCGGTAAGCAACTTGGTTGTGAGCTGAATGCAAAAGGTGAGATTAAAATTAATCGCTTCGGGCAAACGAATGTAGCGGGAGTTTTCGCAGCGGGTGATGTCACCGATGCGGATTGGAAACAAGCAATCACTGGAGTAGCGGAAGGTGCGCATGCAGCAAATCAAGCTTTTGAATTTATTTCTAAATAAATGGCTGATATCAGCAAACAAGCAATCGCTTTTCACAAACGCTTACGCGGGAAGATTGAAGTGAAAACAAAAAGCAAACTCACCGCTGCGAATCTGAAACTCGCCTACACTCCAGGAGTAGCGGCGCCTTGCCTCGAAATCGCGAAAGATAAAAGCAAAGTTTTTGATTACACCTGGAAAGGAAACACTATCCTAATCGTTACCGATGGTAGCGCAGTTTTGGGATTGGGAAATATCGGCGCGGAAGCATCTCTGCCTGTGATGGAAGGCAAGAGTTTATTGTTTAAAGAATTCGCTGGTATCAACTGCATTCCAATTTGCCTCGCTACTCAAGATCCGAAAAAAATTATTGAAATCGTAGAGGCACTCGCGCCAGCTTACGGTGGAGTGAATCTCGAAGATATTTCTGCGCCACGCTGCTTCGAGATTGAAGAAGAGCTGAAGAAGCGTTTGGATATTCCAGTTTTCCACGATGATCAACACGGCACTGCCATCGTAGTTTTAGCTGGATTAATCAACGCTGCGAAAGTAGTGAAGAAACCTCTCGCGAGTTTAAGAATCGTGATAAATGGCGCAGGCAGCGCAGGAGTAGCGATTGCGAAGTTGCTGCGAAAATATGGAGTAGGAGAAATTATCGTTTGTGATACGGTGGGCAGTATCTATGCGGAGAGAAAAGAAAATATGAATTCGACGAAAGCTGAGTTGGCAAAATTTACGAATGCTTCAGGAGTGAAAGGTAATCTTGCGGAAGCGCTGAAGCATGCAGATGTTTTCATCGGAGTAAGTGTGAAAGATGCACTTAAGCCTGAGATGGTAAAAGTAATGAATCAGAATGCGATTGTCTTTGCGCTGGCGAATCCCAATCCAGAGATTCTCCCAGATGCAGCAAAGAAAGCTGGCGCAACCGTAATCGCCACTGGCCGAAGTGATTTCCCGAATCAGATTAATAATGTGTTGGCGTTTCCCGGAGTTTTCCGCGCAGCGCTAGATTCTCGCGCGAAGATTACAGAAAAGATGAAACTCGCAGCTGCGCTGGCTATCGCCGGTTGCGTGAAAAAACCGACAGCGAATTGCATCATTCCAAAAGCGCTGGATAAAAGTGTTGCGAAGAAAGTTGCTGCTGCAGTGAAGAAGGCGATCTAGAAAAGTTCTAAATGTTCAAATTGTTCTAACTGTTGTAATTGTTTGAGCCTTAAAAATAGTATATGTAGAGACGCCCCGCTGGGGCGTCTTTTTTATAAAATCTTCTTTGCTTGAAAGTTATATTTCCAAACCAAAAACCCAATTAGCGCTGCGTAATAAATTATCACCAAAGCAAAAGTAAAGTTATTTACCGCGAGACTCGCAAAAGGCAACGCTGCTCCCCACTCTGCCACCTTGAGAATGTAAGTAAGCAAACCATAAGCGAGGAAACCGATGAGGATTCCTGCAGGGAGGAAAATCCAACCAGCGATAATCGAAAGCGCACCAAGCAACATCGCGAGTGGAATCGCTGGCGCAACCAAAACATTCGCGATGGGTGAAATCAAACTCAACCGCGCGAAATAAAAAACAATCAGCGGCACCGCTGTCACCTGCGCCGAAAAAGTCATGAGGAGACTTTCCCTGACAGCGAATTTATTTGGAATCCATGCGAGATATTTTTCTAGCAGCGGAGAGATAAACATCAATCCCAAAACCGCAGCGAAAGAAAGCTGAAAGGAAACATCCTGCAATGTGTAGGGATTCCAGAGAATCATCGCAGCGGCTGTAAGTGTAATTGCTAATCCCACATGGTATTGCCGCCCGATAGTTAAAGCGAAGAAAGCAAGCAACCCCATGATAGCAGCCCTCACCACCGCAGCATTCGCGCCGACAAGCAGTGTGAAAACAGTTACAAAAATCAAAGCCACGGGAAACTGCCACTTGCGTGGAAGTAGACTACCGAATAATCCTGTAATCAACGCAATCACCAACGCAATGTTGTAACCCGAAATAGCAATGATGTGGGTAAGACCAGTTGTATTGAAGTCATCCATCACGGATTCAGAAATTCCTCTCCTCGAGCCAATCAGCAATCCTGCCATGAAACTCGCGTGTGGCTCTGGATAAATTTGATTCAGCTTCGCTTCGAAAGCTGCTTTGAATCGATACATCGCAGCGAGAAAAATATTCCCGTTGCCCGAGGAAATTTTTTTTAAGCTCGGATAATACATCACTGATTTGATTCCATTACGCGCGAGATAATCGCGGTAGCTAAACTCATCCGTTTCAAACGGAGTTTGAATTTTCCCACGCAAACTTAATTCGTCACCGTAAAAATATTCTGGCAGCTTCTGCGTTTTGATTAAAACTCTGCCGGAAACAAACTTCTCTACAATTCCATCACTCCAGCTAGAAATTTCCAAATTGTATTTGGTGTGGTTGCTTCTACTATCCGGCTCAGCGATTATTTCACCCGTAAGCGTAACTTCTCTCTCGATATCGTTAAATTGGGAAAGTGGATGTGGAGAATTATCCTGAAGCGCGAAATTGTAGCGCAACATCCCGATTCCACTACCGACTAAAACCATACCCACCAGCAAAACTGGAGGGAATTTCTTACCCAGCAGCGCAGCTAAAAATCCCACACTAATAATTCCCAGCAACCAAGTGAGATCCAGCAAAAAGAATGAAGCTAACCCCACCCCACCCAAAAAAGCCAAAAGTGTGAGAATCGTCAGAAAACTCCGAGAGGGTTGTTTCACATCCATTATTCTAGCTGACACTGGAAGTTTTTCGCGAAGGCAGATAAAATCAACCAACATTTGGCACAGTAGCTCAGTTGGTTAGAGCGTGGGACTCATAAGCCCGAGGTCGGTGGTTCAACTCCACCCTGTGCCACCAAAATTTTGCTGACGCAAAACTAGAATTAAGAAATAAGATTAAGGAGAAGAATTAGGGCTTTTATAAATTCTTAGCAAAATTTTCCTTGATTCTTAATCTTTTCCTTATCCTTAATTCTTCGGCAAGAAAGCTAACCGTTGAGTTCTGACAGAGAATAGAGAAGACTTCCACCATTAAAATTTCTTTAGCATAACTTTTCTAGCTGCCTTATTCCATATTCCATATTCCTTCTTAATCCTTTGTTCTTACTCCTTAATTCTTGCAACATTTCTTCTACATCGCGCGCTGCTGTGATAATTCTCTTTATTCTGGCTACACAGTGAATCTCGAGAAACGCGAAGCGCAACACAATCTCGGCAAAGGTGCGAAATACACCGCTGCGCGGAAACCTGTGAAGATTATTTACTCAGAGGAATTTGAAAGTAAAAGTGCAGCGATGCAGCGCGAAGCAGAAGTAAAAAGCTGGAAGCGCGAAGCGAAAGAAAAGCTACTGAGAAAGAAATCAGTGTAAAATTAGCGAAATGCTAAAAGCTCTCCTCTCTTCGCTGCGAATCAAACAGTGGATCAAAAACTTCTTCGTTTTTATCCCGCTGATTTTTGTAAAAGAATTTACTGATATCGGGAAAGTGGAATTAACCATGATGGTTTTTGGAATCTTCTGCGCAGTAGCAAGTGGAATCTATTTGTTGAATGATATTTTTGATCGGAAGCGCGATGCGCTACATCCTACCAAGAAGCATCGCGCAATTGCGAGTGGGAAACTTCCCGTAAGCATTGCTGCGATTACAAGCTTCATTCTTTTGGGTGGAGGAATCAGCGCAGCTTTTGTTTTGAATCCTGCGGTGGGCGGAATTCTCCTCGGTTATGCTTTACTGCAAATCAGTTACTCACTGCTACTGAAGCATTTGGTAATTATCGATTTACTCGTAATCTCAGTGGGTTTTGTTTTGCGTGTATTCGCCGGTGGATTGGTAATCGCCGTGGCGATTAGTAATTGGTTGCTGCTGGTAACTTTTCTCCTTGCTTTGCTTCTCGCTACGGGTAAACGCATCCGCGAAACTAAAACTGCTGGTAGCGCCTCTCGCAAAGTTTTGGAAAACTACACTGTCTCTTTTCTAGATAGCGTTACAAAAATTATTCTCCCGTGTGTATTACTCGCTTATCTTTTTTACACTTTCCAAGCGAATCAATCTCCTTACTTCATCTTCACTACTCCGATTGTGGTTTATGGCTTACTACGCTATCTGATGCTAATTGATGGAGAAAACGCCGCCGAATCACCGACAGAATTATTACTCACAGATAAACCACTGCTGGCTTCCGTGATTCTCTGGGGAATTAGCGTAATCGTAATCCTCTCTCTCGCATGAGAAATTTCTTAGAAAATATTTCTACGAAAACTTGGTTGGGGATTCTGATTGCAATCGCTTTGCTGCAAGTTTGGATTGTGAAAGATGCAGTGATGGGAGATGCTTTTATTCACTTTGTTTTTGCCAGAGGAATTGCTGAAGGCGATTGGTTTAGCTACAACGGAGTATTTTCCGCTGGCAGCACTTCTCCCCTCTGGAGTATTTTGCTGGCGCCAGTTTGGAAATTTGCAGGTGATGGAATCATCGTCGGCGTGAAAATCTTCGCGAGTATTTTTGTGGCTGCGGCGATTCCACTTACTTATCTCGTGGCAGAAAAAATTGCAGGTAAGCGCAACCTCTCACTCGCAGCCGCCGCGCTGCTAGCTGGTAGTTATGTTTTGAGTTTCTGGGCAGCGAAGGGAATGGAAACTCCTCTCTATGTGTGTTTGGTTTTGGGCAGCTTCCTCGCTTATTTAGAAATTCTGCGTAAAGAAAAATCTGTGAAGCTGGAAATCTTGCTGGGGATTCTCTTGGGGTTAACAATTCTTGCGCGGCCAGAAGGCTGGTTTCTCGCGGCTTTCCTGGGAATTCCGCTGCTGGTAAGGAAAGGCAAACGCGTAATTTTTTCAGTTGGAATTCCAGCTGCGATAATTTTCTCTCCTTACTACTGGTGGCTATGGGAAAACACACAGCAAATTTTTCCTAGTAGCGCTGCGAGAATTTTGCGCGCGGCACAGTGGAGTAAAAAATTCGGAGTATTTTATTTCACTCCTGAGATTGGGAAAATTCTTCTAACTAAATTACTCCCAGCAACTCCTTTCTTCGCTTTCTTCTGGTGGCAAGAAAAAGGTAAAGATTGGTGGAAACTTTTTCCCATCGCAGCTTGGTTAACTTTCCACGCAATTTTTTTCACGATAATTTTCCCCACTACCGAAGGCTACCGCTACATCCTCAGCACTCTTCCTTTCTTTTATCTGATTGCTGTGATGGGAGTTTGGAAAATCGAAGCAGCGAAGTGGCGGAATCTTGCGTTGGTTTTGGTTTTACTTGGCAGCTTCGCTATTTCTACTCAGCAGCTAGTTGAAAGAAAACACTCTGTGGAAATTTGTGAAGCTCCGCATATCGACAGCGTGAGAAGAGAAACTGGTTTGTGGTTGAAACACAACACTAGCGAGAATGATGTGATTGCGATGAAAGAAATCGACCAAAGCGCTTATTACTCTGATAGAAAAATGCTGAGTATGGATGCAACGCTAAACGCAAAAGCAATTCCTTTCGTGAAGAGTGGTAAACAACTGGAGTTCATCCAGCAAGAGAAACCAAACTATCTCGTAGTGGAAGAAGATATGTATGTGCTTTATCCAGCTTGGGAAAAAAGTAATCTCATTCCACTGATTGATAACCAACTGCAAATCGGGGCAACTAAAGAATTAGGAGGAGTGAAATTCACGCTAGTAAAAAAACTCCCACTCGGCGGAAAACAAGATTGCATTAATTTCCAAGCTAACTATTCTTGGTATATCTTCCGTGTTGAGTTTTAACGAAGAAGGGTAAACTACGAGTAATGGTTTATGTTTTCTTTCTTCTCGGGATTATCTGCAATGGAATCGCCAGCTACACTCTGAAGCTTCTTGCGAGTAGTGAAGTAAATTTGGTTTCCGTGGAGACTCTAAAGCAACCGCTGCTTTACATCACTCTGGTTCTCTTCGCGCTGAATGTAGGTTTCTATGCTTTGTTTATCCAGAAAGTAAATCTCGCGATAGGTTACCCAGCTTTCGTCGGAGGCACTTTTCTCGTGGTGTTGGGATTATCTTTCTTCTTTCTGCGTGAAACTCTCACACCGCTGCATATCGTAGGGATAGTGATGATTCTTGGAGGAATCGTTATCGCCACTCGCTGATAGTTGGCAGAAAGCAGTTTGTAGATTCAGTGTTTCTGAATTTTTTTCTTCGAGTGAAGCGAAGAGGAATCGAGAAGTTTTTTCTCACCAAGTTCTCGACAGGCTCGAACAAAAAAGTTGGCTACTATATTCTTACCCCTGCTAGATTTTGTAGTGGTTTTTGTGTAAAACTACAAGATATGGAATTACCTTATCGCGAAAACGCTTCAATCATCGCGCAGCAAAATGGAAAATATTTGCTAGTAAGGAAACCGCGCCGTCACCACGCTTGGCAGTTTCCGCAGGGTGGAGTGGAGAGTAAAGAAACTTATGAGGAAACCGCGCTACGCGAATTCACGGAAGAGTTGGGTTGCAGCAAAGTGGAAATACTCAAGCCTGCTGGAATCTACCAATACGATTTCCCGGTGGAATTGAAACAAGATCCGCATTACAAAAGCTATCGCGGCCAAACGGTGCATCTCTTCCTCGCAAATTTCGTAGGCAAAGAATCCGAAATCCAAGTCGATGGAAAAGAAATCGTGGAATACCGCTTCGTCACTCCAGCGGAAATCGCTACTCTCATCGAATCCCCCGCTTATCTAGAAATTATTCAATCAATTATCTCCAGTGGAAAGAATTAGCCTCCCAACCAAAATCGGCATCATCGCACTGCGCGTAAAAAAAATTAAACGCGAAGCTGCGCTTTTGGAAACTCTCGAAGGCCATCTCGAATTCGATTTCCCGCTGAATCTCCTGCCGCCAGATATCGCTGAGGGTGAGAAACTCAATCTCAAAGTTTTCAATGAAATCGCGCAAGAGGAAAATAGTGATGCGTTTGCGCGCAAGCTTTTGGAAAAAATTATTAACTAATTTGTAAGCCCTGCAGCTTACTACTCTCAGCATCGCCAACTTCAGAAATCTAGCGCAGTTGGATTTGGTTTTTGCGCAACCCGTCACTGCATTTATCGGAGAAAACGCGCAAGGCAAAACTAATATTCTCGAAGCCATCAGTGTTTTGGCTTTGGGGAAATCTCTCCGCGCCGATGAGGAAAAAAATCTGATTCCTTATGGAGAAGATTTTTACCGTGTGAGTGGTGAAGCGCAAGAAGGCAGTGGTGAGAAATTACGCATCGAAGTCAGCGCTGCAGCGAAACCAAGTATCAACAAAGTTTGTAAGGTGAATGGGAGAAAAGTAAATGCGAGTGATTTGGTTGGGAGACTTCCGCTGGTAAGTTTCGCGCCAGAAGATTTAAATTTGGTTTTGCTTTCTCCAAGTTTACGCAGAAGATATCTCGATATTCTCCTCAGTCAAGTCGATCGAAAATATCTCCAAGCCCTCAGCAGCTATGGGAAAGCACTGAAGCAACGCAATGCGTTACTCGGAAGAATCGCCGAAGGATTCGCTGCAGAGAATGAGTTAGAGTTTTGGGATAAAGAATTAGCGCAGCATGGTAGTGTAATTGGTTTGCATCGCGCCGACTGGCTGCATGAGATTACGAAACCACTGGCGCATTACTTTGAAAAAATCTCAGGTGAGAAACGCAAACTCACGGCTGAATTAAAAAATTTCCATGGAGAAGAGATTACTACGGAGAAATATCTCGAGAATCTCGGGAAAATGCGTGAGAAAGATTTGCGCTATGGGAATACCAACTATGGAATCCATAAACAAGATTTGCAGCTAAGTCTCGCGGGTAAACCACTCGCTGAGAATGGCAGCCGCGGTGAAATCCGCAGTAGTGTTTTGGCTTTGAAATTTACTGAGTTGGAATTCCTCGAGAAACATACTGAGAAAAAACCAATCTTGCTGCTAGATGACGTGTTTAGCGAATTGGATAGAGGTAGGCAGGAAAGCCTAATGCAAATGCTGGTGGGTTATCAAACCTTCATCACTACTACGAAAGTCGAGCATCTCGAAACCATCCGCAAGCAAACTCAAATCTATGAAGTAGAAAGTGGTGAAGTAAAAGCAGCAGCTTAGTTTGAAGCTGGCACAGCTTCTGCCTCCACATCTACAGTGGAAGTAGAATCTAGAGGAGAAGTGATTTTGATGTTTCTCACACTTTCCAGCGCGTCTTTTACCGCTGCGTCACCCGCGTGAGAAGCCTCATCTATTGTTTTTTTAGTCTGTTGCATTGTATCTTCCAATTCAGAGTTAACCTCTCTCATAATATCTTCACGCAAATTATCCGTTTCTTTTACAGCATCTCCTACCTCAGCATTCACCTCATCCAGAATGTTTTGAGTCATGCCTGTAGTTTCCTCCAGAATTTGCTGCTGCAACGCCTTCACCTCTGTTTCAATTTCTGCACTGAAGGTTGCAATCTCCGCAAGGAAATCTGCATTGGCTGCTTGCCAATCCCCATCGAAACCTTCAAAAGCGTTGAGGAAAGTTTGACCAGCTTCCTCACTACTACTCAGCTCAGTCAAAGAATCCTGCGCTTGAGTGAAAGATTCTGCTTGGATTTCTGCCAGCTGTGCCGCGAATTCTGCATCCAACTCTTCATCAAGCTTCAACTCTTCGAATAAACTCTGGCGGGCTAATTCTGTTTCAGCTATTTTATTTTCTAGCGCGGCTAAATCTGCATCTTCAGTCTCCGCTGAATCAACTTCTTCAGAATTTTCTTCGGAATCAGCTGTATCAATCTCATCTGCAGAATCCACATCCTCCTCTACTTCAATCTCTGCGAGATTTTCTTCAAGCGCAGCTGCTTCTGCTGTGTATTCATCTAAGGCTGTCTCTAAATCTTCTGCCTCGGCTTCATCAGAATCTGCTAATAATTTTGCTTCAAGTAATCTCTCACTCAAGAGGGAGATTTGCTTATCAGCTTTCGCAATCGGATCAAATGTGAAAAGTAACTCAACCCATTCTGAGAATTGTTTGAATGGATAAAGGAAGCTACCTGGTAAAACAGAAGGCATCTCCGTAACTCCCATCTCCTCAGAAGTAGCAACCACTGGAGTAGCTGGCTTGGTAACTGCTGGAGTAGTAATCGTGGAATCTACTGCGGTTGTGGCAGTAGCACTATTCTCCGCTGGCACCTCTTGGCTGATAATCTGAGAATCTGTAGCGGTAGTTGTGTCCGTAATAGTAGCTTCTGCCTGAGGTTGTGTTTCAGTGGCAACCTCCGCAGCCAAAGCTACGCTAAACATCAGAGTGGAAGCAGCAGCAACTGCAGCAACCTTACGAAAGGATTTCATGAGAAAGTGGTTAGGGGTTGGTTTTATTGCAGGAATTTTAACAAGCTTCTACTGCGAAGCAAACCAAAGCCTTCATAAAATATGAAGTGGCTAGCGATTCGTAATTTCGCACAACAGTTTTTTGCCCATGCTTCGCTAAAGCTACGCAGGGCATTCTTCTCCTTACTACAGTATTTGGATTAGTGCGAAGGAATGGCTGCGCCATTCGAAGTTCTGCGACAGCAGAACGAAGAATGGTGGGTAGGGAAGGATTTGAAGGTAGCTTCAAGTTTTTTCTTAAATTAAAATTTATTTTACGGATCGCTCCGAAACCTCTTTGCCTCAATAAAGCTTGCTATGCTCACACTCGAATTTTCTGCATTCCTCCCGCTGCACCAAAAAAGAACCTCGGCACTTCGTGCCGAGAACCTTTTCTGGTGGGCAGGGAAGGATTTGAACCTTCGAAGGCTGAGCCAACGGATTTACAGTCCGTCCCCTTTGACCGCTCGGGAACCTGCCCATATGTTTTAAGCTGAGATGTAAGGAGTGTCCTGTCGGCCGTAGCCCCGAGTGAAACAAGAAGTGAAAGCCAGTCTGCCAGCTGTAACTCCGAGTAAAGTGATTGGCTGGCTGTGCCAGCCGTAGCCCGAAGGGCGAAGGCTGGAGCCGCTTGTCGGATTCGAACCGACGACCTACCGCTTACAAGGCGGTTGCTCTACCAACTGAGCTAAAGCGGCAACTAAATGGATTTCTGACAGCCGGGAGAGTTTAGCAGAAATCTTGGCGGAGAGGGAGGGATTCGAAGGTGGCTTGAAATTTGATCTAAAGTAAAGTTTGTTATCACTCGTTTCACTCGTTACCAATCGCCTGGAAACCTTCTAACTAAATTAAAATTCCTACTCCGCGAGATTTCTTCACACTCCCTACTCCTCCAAAAAAATTCCCACCTACGGTGGAGAATCTTTTTCGGTGGCGGAGAGGGAGGGATTCGAACCCTCGATTCCGCTTGCGCGGAATACTCGATTTCGAGTCGAGCGCCTTCAACCAACTCGAGCCACCTCTCCGTAGGCTGAGAGTTTACAACAAATAACTTCTCGCTTCCGCTTCCCATTGTCATCCCCGCGAAGGCGGGGATCCAGAAAAAACAAAACAATCACACTAAATATGATTCCCAGCTTCCCGATTGTGTTGGAAAATTTCGTGAAGAAAAAATCCCAAAAGAACTTAATCCTTAATTCTGTATCCTTAATCCTTTTTATAGCAAAAGCATCGCATCGCCGAAGCTATAGAAGCGATACTTCTCTCGCTTCGCAATTTCGTATAACTCCAGAATTTTCTCTCTGCCAATCTTCGCTGCCACCAGCATAATCAAAGTAGATTTTGGTAAATGGAAATTCGTCAGCATCGCATCGATGAAACGGAAACGGTAACCTGGGTAAATAAAAATATCAGTTTCACTACTGCGGGGAATCAATTCCCCACTTTCATTCGCGCAACTTTCCAAGACTCGGCAGCTGGTTGAGCCTACAGCAATAATTCTTCTGCCTGCTTTCTTATATTGATTCAGGCGGGAAGCCACCTCCGCAGGTAACTCAAAAACTTCTGAATGCATCTCATGCTTCTCTACCTCCTCTGCTTTCACCAGCGCGAAAGTTCCAACTCCCACATGCAAAGTAATTTTCTCCACCGCGATTCCTTTCTCTGCGAGTTTCCCAAAAATCTCTGGAGTGAAATGCAATCCTGCAGTCGGCGCCGCCACCGAGCCTTCCTTCTTTGCATACACAGTTTGATACTCCGGAATCTTCTGCGCGGTTTGGTGGATGTAAGGAGGCAGCGGAGTGAAACCATACTTATCCAGCGCTGAGTGGAAATCTGCAGAATGAAAACGAATCAATCTCTCACCACTCGGGAGAATCTCGAGAACTTCTCCACGCAAATCTTCTCCGATCTCAAACTGCATTCCTGGCTGAAAAAATTTCCCACCCCTGACGAGGCATTCCCAAATCTCACCTTCACCATCTTGCTGCGCAGCTTTGCGAGAAAGAAAAACTTCTTTGCATTCCAGCGTCTGCAACCGCGCTGGAATCACTTTAGTTTCATTGATAACCAAAACATCCGTGGGCTGTAGTAAATCTGGTAACTCGTGAAATGTATGATGCGAAACTTTTCCCTCAGCGTAAACAAGTAAGCGCGAAGCATCGCGTGGATGCGCTGGAGACTGCGCTATCAACTCGGGTGGCAACTCGTAATCAAAATCAGCGGTTTGCATGAGGTGAGTATTTTAACCCACAACACAAAAACCGCATGCTAAAATCCTTTTATCTCGGGCCCTTAGCTCAGTTGGTTAGAGCAGCGGACTCATAATCTGTTGGTCCCTGGTTCAAGTCCAGGAGGGCCCACCACTAGATTAATTAATTGGTGTTTTACAATTCGGACAATTATTAGATCCAATCAATAAACCAATTCTTGTTCCACAATTTCTACATACAAAATTAGCGTGAACTTTGTCTCCTAGTGTTGTCGCCTGAACTGCATTAATAATTCCAGAGGCAGTCGTGGAAGCTGTTTCTTTTGTAATGCTTTCAATGGATTTATTAGCTACTTCTTTGAGTAAAGTCTTAAGTTCAGAAAAATCTTTTTGACCCTCCTTGATTTCCTCCATACTGTTGCTAATTTTCTCTAAAACATCTAACCCAACTGCACCAGAAAACATTTTTTTAGCCTCCTCATACCACCAATCTCTCTTTTCCTTAATTTCTTTTCGCTTCATAGGATTATCGCCAAGCAAAGAGTGGCAACTTGGACAAAGTGGTGCAGCATTGTCAATATCATCACTACCTTTATCTTTTTCGGGGATTATGTGATGTATCTCAACACTAACATTTTGACACCAACAACACCTAAATGCTGCCTTCTTTTTAACTTCGAGCTTGATTGATTCGGGGAAAGCCATTTCTTTAATTTTATCACTATTATTTTTTCTTCACGCGTGTTTCCCCCTACGCTTTCTATTCTTCACCATCAAAATCATCAGCATACTTTACAGGTGAAGCTAGCTTATCAGCAGGAAATTCCCCTAGAGTTGCTTTCAGACCTTTTCTATTTGCACATTGAGGTAAATCAAGCCCTTCACCATCACATACTCTCTCGAGGGAATATTTTGGTGTATCACTCATAGTAGAAAAATTACTGGAGGCAATACTATCAACTCCCCCTTTGCTTATCAATTATTTTTTCTTCACGCGTGTTTTGCCTTGAGACTTCAGCTCTTGCAGCGCATCGATTTGGTCGCGCAAATCTGCCGCCTTCTCGAATTCGAGATTTTGCGAAGCGAGATCCATCTCCACCTCCAACTCTCCGATAACTCTATCCAGTGATTCAGTGGGGATTTTGCTGGCATCGATTTTCTTCACACCGGTGTCGTGTTTCATCGCCGCGATATCCAAAACTGCTTTTTTGATTGTCTGCGGAGTGATGCCATGCTTGATATTGTAAGCGGCTTGGATTTCTCTTCTTCTATCTGTTTCTCCGATGGCTTGCTTCATCGAGTCAGTAATCCTGTCGGCAAACATCACCACATGGCCATTTACATTTCTCGCGCAGCGGCCAATCGTTTGAATCAAACTTCTGCTGCTGCGGAGGAAACCTTCTTTGTCGGCATCGAGAATACAAATCACACTTACCTCTGGTAAATCCAAACCTTCACGGAGAAGATTGATTCCCACAATCACATCGATAACACCCAAGCGTAACTCACGAAGGATTTCAATCCTATCCATCGTATCCACATCCGAGTGAAGATACTTCACTTTCACTCCATGCTCGGTTAACCATTCCGTAAGTGATTCAGAAGATTTTTTGGTGAGAGTGGTGATGAGTGCTCTCTCGCCGCGGTTAATTGCATCTTGAATTTCTTTCATCACTCTATCAATTTGATTCTTACTTGGCACGACTTCGATAGCTGGGTCGAGAAGCCCCGTTGGCCTCACAATCATTTCCACGATTTCTTTTCCAGATTTTTTGACTTCATAATCCGCGGGAGTGGCGGAGATGTAAACCGTTTGGCCCATACGCTTTTCGAATTCCGGGAAGCTGAGTGGGCGGTTATCCATCGCAGATGGGAGACGGAAACCGTGCTCGATAAGAGTTCTTTTGCGTGATTCATTGCCTCCATGCATTCCCCCGATTTGCGGAATCGTTACATGCGATTCATCTACAAAAAGCATGTAATCCTTCGGGAAATAATCCAGTAGTGTAGAAGGTGGCTGGCCTGCATCTCTACCCGAGAGATAACGCGTGTAATTTTCGATGCCACTCACGTAGCCAACCTCAAGCAACATTTCCAAATCGTATTCTGTTTTGATTTGTAATCTCTCCGCTTCGATATTTTTTCCGATAGATTTCAATTCGTGTAAACGCTTCGCGAGATCCAAACGAATCTCGGCTACCGCCCTTTCAATCCTCTCCTGTGTGGTGACATCATGCTTCGCTGGGAAAAGTGTGTAATCACTCACCTCTTCATAAATCTCTCCCGTGAAGTGGTCGACGATAGTAATTCTCTCAATCTCATCACCGAAGAAATCCAACCTCACAATTTTCTCATCGCTATCTGGTGGATAGATTTCGATGATATCTCCCAAGACATTGAATTGCCCACGCTTGAAATCCATATTCGCGCGATTGTATTGCAGCTCGATTAGTTTGCGCAGCAAATCATCGCGCCGCCACTGACTCCCAAGTTTTAACTCAAAAGCTAAAGCTTCATAAGCTTCCACATCACCCAAACCGTAGATGCAAGAAACCGAAGCGATGATGATGCAATCACTGCGTGTGAGTAATGACTTGGTGGCAGCGTGGCGAAACTTCGCAATCTCTTCATTTATCGAAGCATCTTTCTCGATGTAAGTGCCAGTCGCTGGCATATATGCTTCTGGCTGATAGTAATCGTAATAACTCACAAAATAATGCACTGCATTGTCTGGAAAGAATTCGCGAAACTCACTGCAGAGTTGTGCCGCGAGAGTTTTATTTTGACTGACAATCAGCGCTGGCCGCTGGAGCTTCTGGATCACATTCGCGATGGTAAAAGTTTTGCCACTACCAGTAACTCCAAGCAAAGTTTGATCTTGCTTCTTATTTTCGAAATTCTTAATCATCTTCTTGATCGCCGCCGGCTGATCTCCGTTGGGTTGGAATTTGGAAACGAGCTTGAAGGGAATATTTTTTAGCTGCACAAAAATAGAGTAAAATTAGTTGGAGTATCTTAGCAAATGCAGCGGAAAAATAAAGGCGAGGAAAGAAATGGTAGGAATAAAATTGTTTGATTTTTTCAGTTAGCGTTGTTAACCTTATCTCCTTTTAAAACTCTTAACCCTAATTGAAATGGCTAATAGAGGAAAAGCAATCGAGCTTGACTGCTCACCTGATCCAGAAGCATTGAGGCATCGACTGAATTCAGCAAAAACTACGGAAGAAGCTTTGGGTATTTGCTCGGAAGCTCTGAAAAATAGTGAGTGGTCTATAGCCCACGCAGCCCAAGAAGAAGCTGTAATCCTTTTCCAGAAAAACCCACCGACTACTTTCCCTGCGGCTTGGAATATTTTTAAGCTATCCGCCTTAGGCACAAACGTGCAAAATTGGTCATTTAAATTAGCTGAGCAGCTCCATACAAACCACACACTAACAGAAGCAGAGGCTGATGATATTTTGAAAAATACTGAAAGCGAAGTTCTTCGAGACTGGGCAGTAAAAGCAAAAGCCAGATTTGCTGTGGGTAAAATCACGCAACCTTAATTTCTAACTCTAAATTAAATGCATGAAAATACACCCGAATCACTAGCATACACAAAAGAAGAGATTGAATCTCTAACAGATTTTCATACTGCGATTGAAATCGCTGAATCTGCTCTTGAGGGATCTGAGTTACAAAGCTGGGCACTCAATCAAGCGTTTGAGCTGGCAACAACCGTTATGCAAGTTCAAAGCGTTGCAGATGCTGCCCCTGATGGCTCAACACAAAAAACTCGAGCAGCAAGCAAAGCTATTCTCCTAGCAGTAAGTATTTAACAGCTTAATTCACTCTCTCCACATACTCCATAGTATCTGTGTTGATACGGATTTTTTGGCCTTCATCGATGAAGAGTGGCACATTCACACTTACTCCACAATCCAGCTTCGCGGGTTTTGTGCCGCCTTGCGCCGTATCACCTTTCACGCCTGGCACAGTTTCTACTACGGTGAATTCCATCTTCACAGGCATATTCACATTGATTGGATCTTCTCCGAAATACATCAAGTGATAATCCTCGCCATCTTTCATAAACTGCCCAGCTTCTCCCACCGCTTTTTCAGTGAGAGAAAATTGGTCGTAAGTTTCTCCATTCATGAAGTGAAAACCATCGGCATCATGGTAAAGGAATTGCGCTTTGCGCATAGAAATTTCCGCAGGCTCAATCTTATCCGCGCCTTGGAAGGTTTTTGGCAGCACTTGGCCAGTTCTAAGATTTTTCATCTTCACAGCCATCACTCCGCCTTGGCGGCCAGTTTTGCTGAATTGATTCCACACAATCTTGTAAGGATCTTCTTCGTAAGTAATGGTGGTTCCGACTTTGAGGTCTGTAATTTCGTACATTTGAGGGTAATTTAGATTTCCGAGATTTTAGCATAAGGAAGTTTAGGAGAGGCAACCACAAAATATAGTGTAGGTTAGTATTTGAAAACACAATTTTATGGATACTGTCAATCTAAGCTTTTGGCTTATACAAGCCTCTTACATGCTTAGCTGTTTAATTTTTTTACTCAGCCTTGACTATAGAAATCGGAAAACCTAAATTTTAAGCGTTATGAGCTACTTTTTTGTTCATAACAAAATCCCTTTTATCACCCCTTAACCCCCTTCCCTTATGGATACTACAATCCTCGACAGTCTCGTTGAAAATATCCGCAACTCTTTCGAGGGTTTGTGGAATGGAATGCTGCAGGTGCTACCAGGTATCGCAGAGGGAATCGTAATCCTCATTGTTGGTTGGGTAATCGCTAAACTCGTTTCCCGTTTTGTCGGAAAAGTCATCGAAGTAATTCGCCTAGATAATCTCCTTGCTTCCGCTGGAATCAAAGCTTTTTTTCAACGCGCTGGCATCAAACTCAATATCGATAAAGTTTTTGAAGAAATCGTGAAGTGGTTTATCCTTATCGCTTTCTTCATCTCCGCTGCAAACGCTTTCGGTTTACCTCAAATCAATGGATTCCTTAGCAGTGTTTTGAATTACATTCCAAATGTAATCATCGCTGCAGTTATCATGATTATCGGTATCCTGATAGCAAACTTCGTTTCTGATCTCGCGCATGGCACCACTCAAGCAACTAAAACTGGTAAACCTCATCTAGTAGGTGCAATCGTGAAATACGCAGTAATCATCTTCACTGCTATCATCGCGCTGGATCAACTCCAAGTCGGCGCGACTCTGCTCGATTCCTTCTTTAATAATCTTGGCCTCGCAATCGCTGCAGCTTTTGGTCTCGCTTTCGGTCTCGGTGGCCGCGATGCTGCTGCTGATATTATCCAGAAGATGCGCAAAGATATCGTTGGCCCAAACGGAAAGAAATAATTAGCATTCGCTAATTGTTGCCTGCGTCGCTCGGTCAAGAACAGCAAGCTGCTCTCACCTCGCTATCCTCGGCAATAATCTTTCCCTAAAGTTTAAAAACAAAAATGCCCCGCCAAAACAGCGGGGCTTTTTTATGAAAAAACTAAGCAGCAATCTCCACTTCCCACAAACCATGCAGGTTGCATTTTTCTCTGGCAGTGAGATTGGTGAAGTCTGTAATCCCAGCGAAAATAGCCTCTGGCGCATCACCTGGTTGTAAATCTTTTCGCGCGATTTCTACTCCACTGCGAAAAATTCCAATCCACTCGATGTAATGAGTAGCCTCCATCGGATGCGTTTCAATGCCAACTTTCACCGTGATGGAATCTCCTACGATAGTAGCAACTGGAATATGCTTTTCTTTTTTCTCACCGAATTCTCCTGGATTCTCCGCTGTGTAAATAATCTCATTCATGGTGTTTAAGTTAAATAATAATTTTACTTAATTCTTAATCCTTACTGCTTAATTCTTTTTAAGCCAACTACGCAGTTTTTTCAAATCATCAGCATGGGAATTTCCATCTTTCTCGGGAGTCTCGAGAATCAGCGGAATGGAATTCTTCTCCGCAAATTTGGCAACTGCAAGCAATCCTGCTTTCCCAATCTTCCCCTCTCCGAGATTCGCATGCCGATCAACTCGGCTGCTGAATTCGGAAAGCGCATCATTGAAATGAATGCAGCTGAGATTTTTTATTCCAAGAGTTTTATCCAACTCCGAGAAAACTTTTTTTACTTTCGCGGCATCGCGCAAATCGTAACTGCCAGCGAAAGCGTGGCAAGTATCGAAACAAAACTTGATGCGCTTCGGCTTGCCTAGCTGTGTGTAAATTTCTCGCAATTCCGCAAAATTGTTACCCAATTCCGTGCCTTGCCCAGCAGTGATTTCGAGAATAATCGCTGATTTCAAATTCTTAGTTTTCTCCAAAACATATTGTAAATTTTTTACAATCCAAGCGATTCCCTCAGCGCGAGATAACTCGAGATGCTTACCTACATGCAGAATCACACCAGCAGCCCCCAGCATCTCACTGCTATGTAAATCATCAATGAGGTTTTCCAACGGATAATTAATCTTCGATAAATCTTTAGCGAAGTTGAGTAGATAGCTGCAATGAATCACAGTGAAAATATTTTTCGTAGCTGCGCGGTAAGTCGCTGCTTCTGCTTCAATGAGTTTCGATTTCCCATTACTGCGTGGAGATTTCGCAAAAATCTGCAAAGCATTCGCTTGGAGTTTTTCTCGCGCAAAAAGTGCAGCTTCTGGAAAGCCTGCGGCTATCGAAACATGCGCGCCAAGAATTAGTTTTCCCATATCCAGATATTACACGCATAGGGAAAAGGGCGGGGAGGAAACCGAAGTCTCCACCCCACCCAAAGTCAGCTGCCCGACAATCAGGGGATGATATAAAGCTTTCTGCTCACGCGGCTACCCATGTAGCCGCCGAGAAACGCAAAGCTGACTCCCCAGAAACAGACTGCCTCCTGAGGCAAGATTTTGAGATGGGCAATAACAGAAGTGAAAATAATGACACTGACAGTGCCCAAGATGAAGCTTAGGATTCTCATCCCCAGCAGTTGACCTTCGTTGGTTACCCTCTTCCGATAGAAGTGGACGAAGGCAAAATTTGGCGCCCAAACCAGTAATAAGGTCAGTGGGATAAAAATGCCCATCATGTTACTTCTCCTTAGCTTTTAGTTTCGAGTTGTTACTCGATGATAGCGGATTATTTCCGCAACCAACCCGATAATCGTGCCGCCAAAAGCAGCATGAAACCCCATATCAACTGCTTTCACTCTGGGGAAAAGCTGAAAACAATCAGCCAATAAATACAGCGCAAGCATCGAGCTGAAGAAGAGCAAGGCGACGCTGCCGACAGTTGCGAGCATTCCAGCGCAGCGGGTGTTTTTCGCTGCGCAATTCTTCAATTCATGCAGAGAATTTACCTTCCTGCATATTAAAAAGTTAATCCACGCACTGAGAGAAAACAACACGCCCAGAAACAACACAACTAGACTATTCATCCTCTCCTCCTTGGGAAAATTTTGTTGGGGCAGCTGTGGAAAGCGAGATGCCCTCCGCGAAATTCGCAGAAGTGCAACATGCACTCCCCATAACCCCAACAACCGAGATTTCAAGGAAACGAGGAGGTATTTTACAAGTTTTCAATTTTCTTACAACCAAGCATCCTAAAAATTTTTGTTAAACTACTGCCATGCAAAAACATATTGAGCCGACTTTTGATTTCACTCAGCTGAATGATCTCGAAGCGAAGAAGCAACTCAGTGAGAATCTCGTTTCGCTGACACCGAAAGAAGCGCGCTATTTCCAAGAGAAACTGGGGAGGCCACTCACGCTTACGGAGTTAACGATTCTCGGAATCCAAGGAAGTGAGCATTGCAGCTATCGCAGCACTCGCCAGTATCTCGCGAAACTACCAACGAAAGGTAAAGCGGTAATCATGGGCCCAGGTGAAGATAGTGGCATTGTGGAGATTGCGAAGGAAGGCAAGTTGCGTTGGGGTTTGGTGGTTTCACATGAATCTCACAACCATCCGAGCCAAATCGTGCCGTATGAAGGTGCGGCGACTGGAGTCGGTGGAATCGTGAGAGATATTGTTTGCATGGGTGCGCATGTGATTGGCTGCTTGGATTGTCTGCGTTTTGGCAGTCTCGATAAACATCTAAATCGTTGGTTGGCGCGCGAAGTCATCGCGGGAGTAGCAGGCTATGGGAATCCTCTCGGAGTTGCGAATATCGGAGGCGATATCGAATTCGATAGTAGCTTCGATACAAATTGCTTGGTGAATGTAGTGGCAGCCGGAGTGCTACGCGAAGATGAAATCATTCATTCCTATGCGCCGAAGGAAGCAGCGAAAGTTGGCTACGATATCATCATCGTCGGAAAACCCACGGATAGAAGTGGTTTTGGTGGCGCGAGTTTCGCGAGTGGAGAATTGAAAGAAGAAGATGTGGAAACCAATAAAGGCGCGGTGCAGGAGCCGAATCCTTTCCTCGAAAGGCACATTCTCGTTTCTACTTACGATTTATTCGCTGAGCTGAAGAAGCGGAAGTTGCTGGATAAAGTAAGCTTCAAAGATATGGGAGCGGGAGGCAATGTTTGCGCGAGTGTGGAGCAACTAGATAAACATGGCTTTGGCGCGGAAATCGATGTGGAAAAAATTCACACGGAAGGTGAGCATCTCCCCCACATCATTGCTTGCGCCGAAACGCAAGAAAGATTTTGCTGGGTTTGCCATCCGAAAGTTACAAAACTAATTCTCGACACTTATAATGAGAAATGGAATCTACCTGGAGTAAGCAAAGGTGCGCGCGCTTCACTCGTGGGGAAAGTGAAGCCGGGCAATTATGTTTTGAAATATCACGGAAGTGTAATCGTCGATGCGCCAGCGAAATTACTCACGGAGGGTTTGCGCTACAACAGAGAATATAAAGTGGTGAAAAAAACTTTTGAGAAAGAAAAAGTAGATTTTGCGAAGCTCGACTTGGGAGAAGTTTTGAAGAAATTACTCGCGAGTGAAAACATCGCTTCACGCGAATCCATCTATGAGAAATACGATAAAGAAGTGCAGGGCCTCACGGTAAGAGATGCGGGGAAAGGCAGCAGCGCCGTGATTCAACCACTGCTGAATACTTCCGCCAGTGAAAAAATCAAACAAGTCGGAGTAACTATCGGAGTCGGTGGCAACGCGACACTCGGAAGATACAGCGCGCGGCTGCAAGCGATTCACGCGGTGTGTGAAGCAGTTGCGAATGTTGCCAGCGTGGGAGCTACTCCACTCGCGCTAACAGATTGTTTGAATTACGGGAATCCCGAGAAACCAAATCAGATGGGAGAATTCGTGGAGGGAATTGAAGGATTGCGTGAAGCTGCGGAGATTTTTGAAACTCCTTTTGTAAGTGGCAATGTCAGCCTCTACAACGAGAATAAAGATAACTCTATCAATCCTTCTGCGCTGGTGGCTTGCGTAGGGAAACTAGAGAATATCAATCAAAGAATTCCTTCGCGCTTCCAGCAAGCTGGGAATTTAATTGTTTTGATTGGAGAAAGAAGCAGCGCTTTGGGTGGCAGTGAATTTGAAAAAGTGGTTGGGAAGAAACTCGGCGAGGCTGCGAAAATCGATGTGAAGAAATTTGCTGCCGAAACGAAATTCTTACTCGCAGCCGCGAAAGCAAAACTCATCACCTCTGCGCGAGATTTGCATCGCGGAGGATTACTCGTCGGCGCCGCCGAGCAAACTCTCCGGAATGGTTTTGGAATTCAGCTAAAGAATCTGCCTGTGGAAAAACTTTTCTCGGAGAACCCTGGCTACATCGTGGAAATCTCCCCAGATAAACTAGAAAAATTAGAGAAGTTAGCAACAAAAGTTGGAGTAAAAATTGCCACAGTCGGAAAAGTCTCACTCGAGCCACTAGTGAATGTTGGTTGCGTAGTGAGTGAATCACTCTACGCGCTGAAAGAGATTTGGCAGAATGCGTTTAGGGAAAAACTGCAAAAGTAATCTCGCGCTTCTCCCCACCACAATCTTGGAAATGAATCTCCACTCTCTTCTTGGGAAGTATTTTACGTGGAAGTTTTTCACTCCACTCAATCGCTACAGTAGTATTAGGTGAGGTAAACATCTCATCTAATCTCGCTACCGTTTCGGGAGGTAATTTCTCCGCGCGATAAAAATCGAGATGGAGAAAATAATGTTTGGAATCGATAATGTGTAAATGCTCACCCACAAAAGTAGGAGATTTGATTTTGGATTTGATGCGTAAGCCCTTAGCAAACCCGCGCAGAAAGGTAGTTTTTCCCACACCTAAATCACCAAAGAGAAAGATTTTTTGGTTGATAAATTGGCTTGCGTAACGCTTTCCAAGCGCTTCTGTGGCTTCACTAAAGTCGGTCTGATAGATTGATTTGAGAGACAAAAAATGGTAGAATTACCCAATAAAAAAAACAAAACTAACACAAAATTAACATGAAAAACTTTTGGAGAGAACACCGCAAGTTTCTAATCGGACTTTTTGCCACCTTCTTCCTCATGGTAGGAGTCTTTTTCTTACAGGGGCAAACTACGGAATTTATGGCGGAATTGCTAAGTGTAGAGAAACCAGCGCCATTTGATGGCACTTCTTATCCAGTCAAAGAAATTCCTGATTGGGCAAAGCTTGCGAGTGGTGAATACTCGCTTCTCGCAGCTTCTATTCCAGCTGAGAAAAAAACAACTATGCCAAATTACGACCCAGCGATTTTTGGCACAACTCTCGTAGCCTCCAACTGGAATAGTATTAATGATTCTCTCAAAAATCAGCTGATTACCTATGCAGTGCCATATATGGGAAGCTACGAGTCTGGCAGTAAAGAATATGAAGGCAGCCATCTTGCGATAGACATCAAAGTGCCAACTGGCACGAAAGTTTACGCAGTGGCCAATGGAAAAGTTTCCAAAGTAGCGGAAGCTAGCAGCGGTTTTGGGAAACACATTGTAATTACTCATACTGATGTGCCTTCTCTCGATAGCAATACAACCACCACACTTTATTCTGCCTACGGGCATCTTAGTAAGATTCTCGTTACACAAAACCAAATCGTAAAGCGCGGAGATTTGATTGGAGAAACTGGCAGCACTGGCACTTCTACCACTCCCCATCTCCATTTCCAGATTGATAAAGATACTGCGCCTTGGCATCCTTGGTGGCCCTTCACTAGCGCAGAATGCGCAACGGCTGGAGTAAGTTTCTTCGATGGAGTCAGCGCAGGCATCAACCAATCTCAAGCAATTGCTAACACTATCAATCCAATGCTTTGGGTGCAACGCTATCTCATAACTGGTAGCGATGCTTATGTAGCCCCAACCGCAACAGCAAGCACAACAACCACCGATACAGTAGCAAGTGAAGTTGCTGCAGCTACTGCTGTTACAGTCGATGTAGCTTCACTAGAAAATACAGTTGCCGCTACTACTGACACGACAACCACGGAAACTACTTCAACTGAAACAAGTGATTCCACAACCGATACTGCCGCAACTGAGGAAACTGTAGCAGAAACTCCAGCAGTGGTAACTCCTGCCGTAGAAACACTTTTCTCTGATGTAGATAGTAATCACGAAAACTTCACCGCGATTAAGTATCTCAAAGAGAAAGAAATTATCGCTGGATATAACGATGGCAGTTTTCAGCCAGATAAAACTGTCACTCGTGTAGAAGCTTTGAAAATGTTGGAATTAGGTTTGGGAGTAGATTGCACTTATTCTCCAGTGCCAACCTTCCCTGATACTTCTTCCGATGCTTGGTATGCAGATTTCGTTGGCTGCGCTGTTTTCCAAAAAATCGTAGCGGGTTATCCTGATGGCACTTTTGGCCCAGCGAATAATGTCAACCGCGCCGAGTATCTCAAAATCTTATTTGGCAGCGCAGATATTACTCCAGGCAAAACTAGCCAAGCGCCTTATCGTGATGTAAGTGTAGATGATTGGTTTTCCTCTTTCGCTAGATATTCCAAGGAAGCGAATATCTTCCCAGTCAGCGGTAGCAACTTCAACGGTAGCGCGAAGGTTACTCGCGCAGAAGTAGCAGAAACGATTTACCGCATGCTAGTAGTGCAAAAAAATGAAGCGGTAGCTTACTCCAGTGATTTATCGATTTAGGAGGATTGAATAAAAAAATGAAACCCTGCCAAATTCACTTTGGTGGGGTTTTTAGCGTAGAATAGAGTAACAATGCAGGGTAAGTTTATTGCTATTTACGGAATCAATAATATTGGGAAAAGCACCCAAACTGCTTTGCTGCTGCAGAAACTGATTGCAGCGGGGATTCGCACCGAGTATGTAAAATATCCGATTTACAACCTTGATCCTACGGGAAAAAAGTTGAATGAGATTTTGCGCGGCAAAGAGCAACACAATGTGCAAAGCATGATTAATTTTTTCGAAGGCACAAAAGTCAGGAAGCCTGCTACGCGTGAAAAGAAAAATGTAACTTTCCGCTTTCACACGATTGCGCCGAAAGAAATTCGCCAGCGCGTAACTGAGCAAGAGTTGCAGATGTGGTATTCACTGAATCGCTACCAATACGATCCAACCATTCAGAAGAAACTCGAAAGCGGAGTTACGATTCTCGCGGAAGATTACACTGGCACGGGATTGGCTTGGGGCGCCGCCAAAGGCGCAGATCTCGAGTGGTTGGTAAATGTAAATAAATTCCTCTGCCCGCCTGATGTGGAAATCCTCCTTGATGGAGAAAGATTTTTGATTGGTAAAGAAAAAGTGCATTTACATGAAAGCAGCGATAGGTTGATTGAAAAAGCGCGCAAATCCTTTCAAATTCTCGCGAAGCGCTACAAATGGGAAGTAGTAAACGCGAATCAATCTATCCAGCAGGTAGCGCAAGATTTGTGGAAAAAAATTGAGCCAGTAGTTGCAGAAATCAAGCCTCGGCAGCATACTGATCCGCTTGCGAATTGGAGACTAGAAACCGAAAACTAAACCTATAGAATAGCTGATGAAAACTAACTGAATTGAATTTGGTTAATTTCTTTTGCAATTCTGGCTTTTGCCTGCCTAAAATCAAGCTAGTTCTTAACTCCCTCCTTATGAACCGTCAGGAACTCATCGAAGCTTTGGCTGCCAAACTCGGCCTCAGTAAACGCATGGTGACGGAAGTGTTGGAAGGTTTCATCGCTATAGTCACCGAGGAATTGAAGAAAGGTAACAATGTAACTGTTACTGGCTTCGGGACTTTCCGCGTAAGTAAACGCGCGGCGCGTGAAGGTGTCAGCCCACGCAACCCACAGCAGCGAATTGAAATTCCTGCGCTAAAAGTGCCAGCTTTCCGCGCTGGCAAAACCCTGAAGGATGCCATCCGCTAAGCAAGCAAAATAAAAAGGGGTCGGCTTCACTGTTTTTGTGTGTGGAGAAAGAATTTAGATTTTACCTAAGATCTCGACTCCAGGAAGTTTTTTGCCTTCGAGGAATTCCAGCATCGCGCCACCACCCGTGGAAACATGTGTGAATTCTTCAGGGGAAATTTTGAAACGCTTGAGAGCCTCGAGAGTATCACCTCCTCCGAGGATGGTGGTAGCTTTCGTTTTGGCACAAGCTTCGGCAATTGCTTTAGTGCCTTTTTCAAAAGGCTTGAATTCAAATAAACCTACTGGGCCATTCCAGATAACCATCCGCGCAGAGTAAATAATCTCGGCATACTGCTGCTGGCTCTCTTTTCCGATATCGAGAATCTTGAGATTGAAAGGCAAAGCCTCTGCGCGAATATCCACAGTAGAAGTTTTATCGGAAATCGCTGCTATCGCATCCGCGCAAATCACATCTTTCGGTAAAACAATCTCGCAACCACGCGCCGCCGCCTCCATGAGAATATCCATCGCCAGCTCCACTTTGTCTTCTTCATACAAACTTTCGCCGATTTCGAAACCTTGCGCCGCAAGAAAAGTATTCGCGATACCACCACCGAGGAGAATCGTATCCGCCATTTCGGAAAATTTGCGCAACACTCCAATCTTGGAATCAATCTTCGCGCCTCCGAGAATCAAAACCAGTGGTTTAGTTGGATTGTGAAAAACCTGATTCAACTCTTTCACTTCTCTCTCCATGAGTAAGCCTGCGACAGTCGGGAGATACTGCGCGATTCCCACTGTGGAAGCATGCGCCCGATGCGCCGCGCCAAAAGCTTCAGCGACAAAAACATCTCCGAGTGAGGAAAGTTTTTTTGCGAAGACAGCATCATTCGCTTCTTCCTCGCTGTGGAAGCGCGTATTTTCCAGCAGCGCCACTTCTCCTTCTTTTAGTTTGCTTACAACACTTTCAGCTTCTTCTCCGACGCAATCGGAAGCAGTGTGAATTTTAGTATCCAGCATCTCAGATAATTTTGCTGCGACTGGCGCAACACGAAATTCCTCTACCACTTTCCCTTTGGGCCGACCGAAATGCGAGAGAAGAATTACTTTTGCTTTTTTCTGAATAAGATAACGAATCGTAGGCAGCGCTTCGGCAATCCGCGTAGCATCTCCGACTTTTCCATTTTCAATCGGAGTATTGAAATCCACTCTCACCAAAACGCGTTTCCCAGTAACCTCGATATCTCGAATAGTTTTAATCTGCATGCTCAGATTTTAGCATCCTCGATTTCCCGCAAAGTTGCTAGCATCTCTACCGCAGCTTCCGCATAATCTTTCCCGAGATTTCCTCTAGCTTCCGCTTGCTGAGTTAATTCTGTAGTGAGAATTCCAAAAATCACGGGAGTAGCAAACTCCACTCCGAGATCTGCAATCTTTCGCGCAGCATTGCCAGCGACAAATTCATAGTGGGAAGTCTCGCCTCTCACGACTACTCCGAGCGTAATCACTGCTTCGAATTTTTTCGTAAGTAAAACTTTCTTCACTGCAGTCGGAATCTCGAAAGCGCCAGCTACGCGAAACTCAATAAACTCCACTTCTAATTCCTGTAATCTTTTCTGACAACTCACACGCAAAGCCTCCAAAGCATTACCAGCTTTATCCGCGAAGCGAGAAGAAACAATAGCGATTTTCATTGGGAAACAATTCTAACATTTTATATTTTGTCATTCCTGCAAAAAAGAAATCCAAGAAATTATCGCGGGTGTAGGGAATTGCCATGGCAATTCCCTACCTTTTCTTAATTCTTAATCCTTATTTCTTACCAACTAATTTCGCCAAATGCTTCGCGAGTAAATCTGCTTCCACATTAATTTTGTCTCCTGCTTTACGCAAACCCAGTGTAGTGAATTTTAAAGTATGCGGGATAATCCCCACCGTAATTTTATCGCCACGAATCGAAATCACGGTGAGTGAAATTCCATCCAGCGCGATGCTGCCTTTCTCTACTACTAATTTACTTAAGTCTTTCGGAATCTCTAGTGTGAAGATTTTGGAATTTTTATCTGGAGTGATAGAAATAATTTTCGCGACTCCATCGATATGGCCAGAGACGAAATGCCCATCGAGACTGCCAGAAGCTTTCAGCGGCTTTTCGAGATTCACCTTACTACAGATTTTTAATTCTCCGAGATTGGTGCGCTTCAGAGTTTCTGGCATGGATTCCACAGAGAAGCTGCCAGCAGATTTGCGAATCACTGTGTGGCAGCTACCATTGATAGCGATGGAGTCTCCGAGCTTCAAACCCACGCAACTTTTTTTCGCGGCAATCGTAAAAACCGTATTTTCTTTATCACGGAAAATCTTTTTTACTTCACCGATTTCGGAAATGATTCCTGTAAACATTGGAATCAGATTTTAACACTTTCTCTTTTCCCTCCTTCTCTAAACACTGTGATTTCTGTGTAACCAACTTTCTTCGCTAAATCCATCGCTTCCTCAAATTTATCTCCCACTCTTTTCACAGAATGCGCATCTGAACCAAATGTAATTGGAATTCCCATCTCGCAAGCCTTGCGGAGAATATCTTCACTCGGATAAAACTCACCCAAACCTTTTGCAAATCCTGCTGTATTTATCTCCATCACCATTCCAGCTTTTTTCAAAGCTATCAAAGCCTTATCTGCTAGCTTCAAAATATCCACACCAGCTGGCAGTGGATTTTTATCTCTAAATATTTTTATCAAATCAAGGTGGCCTGCAATATCAAATAAACCAGATTCCACCATCTTCACGTATTCAGCAAAGTAAGCTTCATAGACTCCAATAATATTATCTTTACCAAATTTCTCTACAAGCTTTTCCCAATCAGCTTCGTAATCAAAACCGATCTCTCCGATAAAATGCACCGAGCCAATCGTGTAATCAAACTCTCCTTCGCGTAGTTGCTCTTGATAATAACTCACATGCGTTTCTCCTACCCAATCTACTTCACAACCCAATAAAACTTTAGTTTGTTGGTTACGAGAATCATCACGCAACTTTCTCATCTTCATCAAATACTCACCCCAAGTTGAGAGTCCTCGAATCTTTCCGTTTTCTCCGCTATAACGAAAATTTGTTAAGCGCGGCAAATGCTCGGAAATTCCAAGCGTAGCAATTCCCTCTTTCTGCGCTGTTGCAATCATCTTCTCTGGAGAATCATCTCCGTGAGAATAAGTAGTGTGAGTATGGAAATCAAACTTCTTCATTGAATTAAAATTGGAGTGCGGAATTATAACAAGTTTACAGCTTTACCCCAAAGCCTGAGTGAGGTCTGCAATCAAATCCTCCACCGATTCCAAACCTACGGATAATCGAATGAGGCCTGGAGTGATGCCCGAAGCCGCTGCATCCGCGACAGAAAGTTGCTGATGCGAAGTAGAAGCCGGGTGGCCGATAATGGTTTTGGTATCGCCGAGATTTCCCACGAGTGAAATCAGCTTCACGCTATCAATCAGGTTTCTTCCCGTGGCAAGATTCTCTACCTCGAAAGAAAGTAAACCGCTGCCTGCTTTTTGCTGAGATTTTGCTAACTCGTATTGCGGATGCGAAGACAGGAAAGGATAATTTACTTTTTTCACCCTAGGATAAGTGGAGAGAAATTCTGCAATCGCCAAGGCGTTGGCGGAATGTTTTTCCATGCGTAACTCCAAAGTTTCCAAACCCTTGAGAAAAATCCACGCATCGAAAGGTGAAAGGCAGCTACCAAAATTGCGCAGACTGATGGCGCGAATCTGATTGATGATTTCACTCTTGCCGCAAATCACTCCACCAATCGCGCGGCCTTGGCCATCGATATATTTTGTCGCGGAATGAATTACAATATCGACTCCGAGCGCAATCGGATTCTGCAAAGCTGCTGCAGCAATCGTGTTATCTACAATCGTGAGAATGCCTTTCGCTTTTGCAATCTCACACACCTTGCGGATATCTACGAGAGTGAGAGTTGGGTTGGTGGGAGTTTCGAAAAAAATAATTTTGGTGGCCGGAGTAATCGCGGCTTCCCACTCAGAAAGATTTTCACCTTTTACAAAAGTAGTAGTGATCCCAAACTTCGGCAAACTCACACGCAGTAACTGATTACTGCCTCCATATACTTCTTGCGCAGCTACGATGTGGTCTCCAGCAGAAAGTAGATGCAGAAGTGTAAGCGAAATCGCACTCATGCCAGAAGAGGTTGCCAACCCCGCTTCCGCACCCTCGAGAGAAGCAATGCGCTTCTCAAAAATATCGGTGGTGGGATTTTGGATGCGTGTGTAAACATTCCCAGGAATCTCTCCTCTATACAGCTCAGCTGCATAATCAGCGTTTTCGTAGTGATATGCAGAGGTGAGGAAAATCGGCTCGGAGTGTGAAAGTTCTGGGCCTGGGATATAGCCACTGCGAATCGCTTTGGTGGCGAAACCATTTTGGAGTTTTGCTTCGGTATATTTTTGAGAAGTTTGCATAGAAGTAAAAGTTAGGAAAATTAAAATTAAAAACACCCTCTTCCGAGGGTGATGTATCTTTGGTGAGTGAATTATTTTTTACCTACCAAATACCAACCCTCGGGAAAGAAGCATCATCATTTGCATCATTCGGGAGTTGGTGGAGAGGTATTTCACTGCAGGAATTATAACAAAACGCCGTTGGCAGTTTCAAGAGCCGAAGGCTTACCTTCGGGATTTACAGTCAGCAATCTGCGAGAGAAAATCCAGTTTAAAGAAGTTTGGAATTAAAAATTTTAGCGATAAAAAAATTAACCCCTAGTCGCCTAGAGGCTAATTTTAAAATTTAGAATTTCGAGAATCTACCAACTATTAGAAGTGAATCCAGCCTCCAGTAGTAGCCAAAACAGAAGCGAGAATCAAAGCGATGGTATTGATAACTTTGATCAGCGCGTTGATGGCTGGGCCAGCTGTATCTTTGTAAGGGTCTCCTACCGTATCACCCACCACTGCCGCTTTATGCGCTTCGCTACCCTTGCCTCCGTAGTTACCATCTTCAATATATTTCTTCGCATTATCCCAAGCGCCACCACCATTCGCCATCATGAGTGCCACGAGTAATCCAGAGACAATCACACCGATGAGTAAACCTGCGAGGGCTACTGGCCCGAGAATGAAACCAACGAGGATTGGAGAAATAACCGCAATCGCTGCTGGCATAATCATTTCTTTCAGCGCAGCTTTGGTAACGATGTCTACACACTTGGCATATTCTGGTTTCGCGGTGCCTTGCATGATGCCTTTGATTTCACGGAATTGGCGGCGCACTTCATTTACCACTGCGTAACCCGCGCGGCCCACCGCTTGCATACAGTAAGCAGAGAAAACAAATGGGAGTAAGGCTCCGATGAATAAACCAACTAACACTGCTGGATTGCTGAGAGAGAAGTCAAAAACACCAGTAGGATTATTCGCGAAAAGTGTATCTCCGTAAGCTTGGAAAAGCACCAAAGCTCCCAGCGCCGCGCTACCCACTGCGTAACCTTTGGTAACTGCTTTGGTTGTGTTGCCCACTGCATCAAGCGCATCAGTATTTTTACGCACTTTTTCTGGTTGGCCAGTCATCTCTGCGATACCACCAGCGTTGTCAGTGATTGGACCGTAACTATCCATCGCAATAATCATGCCAGTAGTAGAAAGCATCGTTACTGCTGCGATTGCGATTCCGTATAAACCACCGAAGTAATAAGCAGCGATGATTCCCGCAACGATTGTGAGAGTTGGATAAAGAGTAGATTTCAATCCTACTGCGAGACCTTCGATAAGATTTGTGCCAGCGCCAGTTTGGGAAGCTTTTGCGATTCCTCTCACAGGAGAGAAAGCAGTGGAAGTGTAATACTCAGTAATTGCCATCATGAAAACGGTGATGCCGTAACCAACCAAGCCAGCGTAGAAAAGATTGATATCTGCAGTCAACCAAGAGTTGAGGAAGTAAAAAGCCACCGCGGCGAGAATCGCAGTCACAAAAGTGCCTTGATATAGCGCGCGCATAATCTTTTCTTTCTTGCCCAATCTCACGAAGAAAGTGCCAATCACAGTTGCGAAGATCGAAGCAGCACCAACTGCGAGTGGAAGTAAGACATGATTTTCTGTAAGACCGCCTTCTCCTCCGAGAGAAATAGCAGCGAGAATCATCGCAGCGATAGTAGTCACCGCGTAAGTTTCGAAAAGATCGGCACCCATACCAGCGCAATCTCCTACATTGTCACCTACGTTATCAGCAATCGTAGCAGGATTGCGTGGATCATCTTCTGGAATTCCTGCTTCTACTTTACCCACTAAATCCGCGCCAACATCCGCAGCCTTGGTGAAGATACCACCACCCACTCTCGCGAAGAGAGAGATGAGAGAAGCTCCGAATCCGAAACCAACGAGAGTTTGAGTGGCTTCACCAATCGGTAAACCAACAATTGCTGTGAGATACCAATAGAAAGTCGCTACACCACCCAGCGCCAAACCTGCTACGAAGAAACCAGTGATACTACCTCCCGAGAAAGCAACATTCAGCGCTTCTTTCAAGCCTTTCTTAGCAGCTTCAGTAGTGCGCACATTTGCTCTGACACTCACACTCATACCAATGTAACCAGCAGCAGCGGAAAGAATCGCGCCAGCCATGAAGCCGACAGCCATCAACCAACCATTCACTGGAAGGAAGAAAGCGAGAGCCAAGAAAATCAAAACTGCGAAAATCGCGATGATGGAATATTGGCGATTGAGGTAAGCCGCGGCGCCTTCTTGGATATAGGAAGCAATTTCCTGCATTTTCTTATCGCCAGCGGATTTACGCATCACACGGAAAATCGTGAAAGTTGCGTAGAGTAACGCAAAGACTGCTGAGCCAATCGCGAGGATAACTACATTGGCAGGGAGAAGCTGGATAAACGCATCCATGGTAAGGGGGTTAGGAAAAATGAAAAAGGGTAAATTTATTAGCAGGATTCTAGTAGAAAAATAGGCAAGGAGACAAGCCTCAGCTATAAAGTGGTAAAAGGCTTCCTTGAAAAAAACGCAGGAAAATGTTAAATTACAACTCTGCCCTTTGAAAGCAGGCACTCATATGGGGATGTATTGGTTTCGCCAGAGAGGCCTATCGGATGCAATCACCGCAATCACGAGATGCTGTTTCTCGTCATATCCAGCAGCAAAACTATCTGCAAAAACAGATTCTTTTTTGACTCGCGCTCAGCGCAGTCTCCGCAGTATCGCAAAATCAAAACCTGTTTTTGATTACGCTTACGCTGCGTAAATCGGCTTGAGCCTCGGCTCGCCGTAGCGCTTGAATTACCTACTCATGGCGATTCAAATCCGCTTCACAATATGAGTTAGCAAACTTTTCACCCGCGGAGTTTGTGAAATTTAGGGTTAAGGTTTGGATTTTTTTCTTTCGCTTTCTATCTCCACACTCGAAAATCTCAAAGCTAAATACGATTGTAAACGGCCTGCACCGACTCTTTGTATCCGGGTTCGAACCCCGGCATCTCCACCAAAAATCAAGTTCTCCTCGCGAAGCGAGGGGGTTTTGATTTTGGTGAGGTGGCTGGTGAGAAACCGGCAAGAGCTCAAATCCGATTTTAGAAAAAAGGTTTCCACGCGCGTGGTAGCGAAGAGTGAAACGATGAGCGAGTTAAAATTTTACTTTTCCAAAAACTAGCAGCTAGCTTCGAACCCCGACCTGCCGACAAGCAAGTCGGTATATCCATTAAAAAAATAAATGATCAACCGAATGCGTCTTTAAAATAGCAATTTTTGTAATTAACAATATCGTGTATGATGTTGTTATGTTAGCCGCGAATCCATATCGACCAGGAGCAGGTCACCAACCACCATACCTCGCAGGTAGACACAAAGAGCGAGAAGCTTTCAGCAAGCTATTAGATGAGAGTGTTATTACTAAAAATTTAATTATTACTGGGTTACGCGGAGTCGGGAAAACCGTATTATTAGAAAGCCTAAAGCCTGTCGCTCGTGAAAAAAAATGGCTTTGGACAAGTGTGGATCTTTCAGAATCTGCTAGTGTGAGTGAGGAATCTTTGGCGCGCAGAATTATTGCAGACATTGCAATCGTTACCTCGGAGATATCAATTCCTTTAGAACAAAAGCAATCTATCGGCTTCACAGGAGATGAGGAAACTACACAGCAAAAACTCAATTTCCATTTTCTTGTTGATTATTACAGCATATTGCCTGGTTTAGTGAGTGATAAATTGATTGCGCTGTTTTTTTTCGTTTGGACAATCCTAGAACAGCATAGCGTGAAGGGTGTGGTATTCGCCTACGACGAAGCCCAGACTATGAGCGATCGAGCCGAGTCGAACCAATTTCCCCTTTCAACGCTACTTGTGATAGGGGTTGTTGTGCACGCCGTTGAGGCAGATGCGCACGGATTTGACCACGCCGCCGTCCAGGACCAGGGCAACGGCGCAGTTGACCAGGGCGAAGTCGATGGACTTGCGCATGGCGACCTTGCGGAACGCGCTGCGAGCGCCCTCTTCCTGCTGTGGCACGAAGATGGCGGTGACGATCTCGTCGTGTTCCAGGACGGTGGAGGCGGCTCCCCTTTCGGCGGAGAAGAACGCGTCGATGGGGATGGTGCGCCGGCTGGTCTCCACCTGGGCGTTGAGCGCCACCAGCGCCGGGGCCGTGTCGCTGGGATTCACGGCGATGCACTTGTTCACCGCGCCGAAGATGGAGTGGTAGCGGTGGTCGCCGGGAACGGCCAGGCAGCGCTTGCCGCCCTTGCGCACGCAGTCGATCCGTCCGCCGATCTTGTCGGGATAGCGGAAGTACCAGCAGCGGTTCTGCTGGCAGATGTTGCCCGCGATGGTGCCCATGTTGCGCAGCAGGGGCGATCCGGTCTTGCGGGCGGCCTCGGCCAGGCCAGGCCAGCCGCTCCGCACCGTGTAGGATTCCGCGATCCGCGTCAGGGTGACCAGCGCGCCCAGGTGCAGTCCGTCGTCCTCTTTCCGGATTTCGTCCAGGCCGGGGATGGTCTTCAGGTTGATGATCGCCTCGGGGCTCTCCATCCACAGGTTGTCCTTGAGGCAGCCCATGAGGTCGCTGCCGCCCGCGATGACGTGGGCTGAGCCGTACTCTTTCAGGGCCGCGACGGCATCTTCGACGCTCGCGGCCTGCAGGTGTTTGAACCGTTTCATTTACTTGCCCCCTTTTCCGGATTTGATCTTGCCGAGCCCGGAGAGGATTCTGGCCGGGGTGAAGGGCGTCTCGGTGAGCCGGACGCCGATGGCGTTGTAGATGGAGTTGGAGAACGCGGCCAGGGACGGGCAGGCGGCACCTTCGCCGCAGGCCGTGGCTCCGAAGGGATGGGTCGGGTCGCCCGGAATCTCCAGGACGAACGGCTCCACGGAGCAGTCCATGGTCGTGCACGGCTTGTAGTCCACGAAGTTGGGTACCAGCAGCCAGCCGTTGCGCTTGTCGGACACGCACTCGCAGCCGAGCACGGCGTGTTCGACGCCGTGGCGGGCGGTCAGCAGCTGGCCTTCGACGATCTTCGGGTGCAGGGCCCGGCCCACGTTCTGGACCATGATCACGCGGACGTTATCGACCATGCCGGTCTCGGTATCCACGTCCAGGGAGATGAACTGCGCGCCCTTTTCCTTGGGGATGTACAGCTCGTCCTTGTTGCCGTTGCGGAGGCAGTTGGGGTGGGGCGAGTCGTTGACATAGGAGCCGATGATTTCGTGGCGTCCGCCGTAGTGGCCGATGGG
>JAQVAZ010000003.1 GCA_028690585.1 Candidatus Altimarinota bacterium | reverse complement strand
ATGTATTCATCTTTGATATTCAGAAAATGTTTGAAAGCTGCCTCAGCTTCTGGTTTATCAAAATTCTTGAAAAGAAATTTTTTTGCGTTTCTTTCTCCGATTTCCTTGCTGCCTGCAAAGAGAAAAAGATGTGGGGCTGTGAGGGGGGCTTTTTGTTGCGCCAACCATTCATCTCTAGCGTGATTGCTTATATCCACCAAAATTGCTGGCCTAGAGCAGCAACCTGTTGGCGCACGACAGGCTATTTGTACCGCGGTTTTTAAAATACTTGGCTTTATTTTTTTGGGCAGAAAATTCCTAACAGTTTTACGTTGTAGTAAGTTTTTGACATCGAGCATTTTCAAAATCTTAATTTGAGAAATTAAAATAGTTAGCTAGATTCTACATCCTGATTTTTACCAAGTAGTTAGCTTTAATAAAAAAGACTCAAGCCCGCTGCCGCTTTTGTTAGAATAAAAAGCTGCTTTACAGCGCTTGCTTAGGGCTACATCGGTGATTTTTTTACAAATCTCAGGATTGGATTCAAGAATGGCTTGTTGGAAAAAATTTTCGGATTCAGTGAAAATTTCTGGAGAGATTTCTATTTTTGTAGTTGCTGTAGTATCAGTCTTTATTTGATCCTCAATAATGTGTTTGGGTTCGAGTGTGAAAAATAATAAATCAATGCCTTCTCCTTGAGAATTTTTCTTGCCTATGGCTGTAGTTTTATTTTGAGTCGTTGAAATGTTGGTGGTTTTACTTACTTGATTTTCTTCACTGCCGCCTATTGGCAATAAAGCAGCTGCTACAGCTAGGCTGCCAACTAGGAGGCTACCAACGATAACAGTGAGTATGTATTTTGGGAAATCCATCAGAATTATTTTAAACTTTTTTAAAAAGAAAAGCAGAATTTATTCTTCCAATAATCTTCCACGAAGGAAATTACGCATACTAAGCATATTGGGATAATCGTAGAAGAAAAGAATTTTTTGCTCAGCGATGCTGCTGCCAGTTGGTTTATTTTTCAAAATAAAAGCCACCCAGCTTTCTGCGATATCTTCGATTGGATTACGCGCTGCATAGGCAGTCACAAAAGAGTTGGGATATTTTTGATGAAGCGCATTTGTGGCGGTTACGATTTCTGTTTCGCTGATATTATTTTCAGGAAAGATATGTGGAGTGGTGGCTGAGATTTCACTCCAAAATTTCTGGTAAAAAAGATTGAGATAAGAATAATCTTTGGCGCAACTCCAGCCAGAGTAATAATTTGGTAAACAGGCGGCGCGTTTTGCAGGGAGTAGTGCTAACCAATTATCGTGTGAGGTGTAAACCATATCGTGATCTTGAGTTTCAGTATAGATATTCAGCGTGGTAGGGTGCGCTAATCCATGGAGGATTCCGTAGATAAGAGTATTTTTATCAAGTGTATTGTCACCACTTGGGTATATATCAGCCATATCGATACTCATTACTGGTCTCGGGAAGGCATAACTAGCAGGGATGCCAGAGCCAAACTCATTGCCTTCTCCATCGGTGATGATATTGAAATCAGTGATATATGTGAGGTGGCTCTTGGGAAAAAAATGCTTCACTAAATCCCAAATAGCAGTGTGTTTGTCTGTAGCTTGTGCGAGAGAGTTTGTAGAGTAGGTAATTGCCTCGCTAGTTTGTAGCTCACTAGCGCTTACAGGGTAATCAACCAGTATTCCAGCAGTTTGCTCAGCATTATCTTTGAATTTTTTATTGCCAGAATAAAAATTGGCGCCAACTTCATTTGCGCGAGTAGCAATTGATTCTGTTACTGCTGTGCAATCTTCTCCACAATCAATCTCACAAATCTGATTTGCGCTATCAAGTTTTTCATTTGCTAAACAATCACTGGCATTCATCAAGAAAGATTTTCCTAGTCGGCTGTAGAGCTCTGCCTCTTCTCCATTCTCAAATGCAGTTAAGCCTAATTCTTTCAGCGCGATACTGCGCGCAAGTAACTCTGCGAAGCTAGCGCGATTGATTTGCGCAGTGGGGGAAATCCAAGTTTTCAGTAGATTTTTTTCTTTCGCATAGGTTAATAGTGGCGCATACCAAATGCGTGCCACCTTAGTATTATCAATTTCCCAATTGAAGACTTTACTGAGAGCGGCGAGACTTTCCGCAAAAGTGAGAGTATCGCTAGGTCGATAAGTTTTTCCTGCTCCAGCATCACCAGACACAAAGCCCAAAATCTTAGCTCCGCAAACATACTGCGCATACCAAGCACTGCTATCCATATCAGTGAAACACTTTTTAGAATAATTTTCTTGTATTGTTTTGCCGCCTGCTATTGTAATCATTTTTGCTAATTCCGCGCGGTTGAGTGAATTTTCCGGCTTGAAGCTTCCGTCAGGATAGCCTCCGATAATTTGTCGGCTAGATTGCGAAAGAAAATCAATACTCGCATATTGAGGATATGTAGTGGGGATATCCGAAAAAGTCACAGCTGTTGCATTTCCTACTGCGAAAAAACTACCGAAAATTAAGCTAACGATTATTCCCAAAGAGAAACGCTGAAGCAGGAGTTTTTTTGGCATCAAGTTTTAATTTTTTCTGATTTTTACTTCGTTACTTTTACCATTTTTCGCTACCTCTTATCAATTCCAAATCTTCACTTATTTGAAGATTCACTCCTTCACGCGCTATACTGCGTTTCCAAATAACTCTCTTCCAATGTTTAAAATTCTTATCTCCGACAATCTCTCTAGCGAAGCGGTGGATTTCCTCAAGCAACAAAAAGATTGCGAAGTTTTCGTAAAAACTGGTTTGAGCGAAGCTGAGTTAATTAAAGAAATCCCAAGCTACGATGCGCTAATCGTGAGAAGCGCAACTACAGTTACTGCGAAGATTATCCAAGCTGGTAAGAATTTAAAATTAATTGGGCGCGCTGGGGCTGGCACTGATAATGTGGATAAAGTGGCGGCAAGCGCGGCTGGGATTCTTGTAGTGAATGCGCCAACAGGCAACCTCACTTCTGTTGCGGAATTAGTTTTTGGTCACATCCTCAATGTGATGCGCCATATCGGCGAAGCGGATGCCAGCACCAAAGCAGGGAAATGGGAGAAGAGTCGTCTCGGGAAAGTTGGTAGAGAAATTGATGGCAAAACTTTGGGAATTGTCGGGCTTGGGAAAATCGGGCAACTCACGGCGCAACGCGCGCATGGTTTCAACCTGAAAGTGTTTGCTTACGATCCAGTCACCACAGAAGAGATTGCTGAAAGTGTGGGAGCTGAATTAGTAGATCTCGATACTCTTCTCAAACAAGCTGATCTGATTACTTTGCATGTGCCACTGATTCCACAAACCAAACATTTGATTTCCGAGAAGCAATTCAAAATCATGAAGAAGGATGCGCTGATTCTCAACTGCGCGCGTGGTGGAGTTATCGATGAAGCGGCTTTGCTCAAGTGGCTGAAAGCGAATCCAGCTGCCTCCGCTTGCTTGGATTGTTTCGAAAAAGAACCGGTGACTACAGAGAATCCACTTACTCAACTTCCAAACTGTTTCCTCACTCCGCATCTCGGAGCTTCCACTTACGAAGCGCAGGTGAAGGTGGGATTACAGCTCATGGATCAAGTGATTCGCGCGCTGCGTGGAGAAATCGTGGAGTATGTAGTGAATTTACCTTTCCGTGTGAGTGGTAGTTTCCCCGAGCAAAAAGCTTGGAGTGAATTAGCTGAGAAACTTGCGCAACTCGCTGCGCAACTTCTCGATAAAGCTTCTATCAAAAAAGCGACTCTAATTGTTTCAGGAGAACTCTCGGCTTACGATACCAAGATTCTTCAAGTGCCAATCCTCAAAGGTTTACTCGAAACTCTCACTGATGCTACGAATGTGAATTTTGTGAATGCAGCGGATCTCGCAAAGAAAAAAGGTTTGCAACTCGATATCAAAACTGAGAAGGATGCTGGCAACATGCGCAGCCAACTTACACTCAAGCTAAAATCTTCCAAGGAAGATGTAGAGGTGAGAGGAGTGGTGGAAAACGAAAAACCACGCATTCGTTTCATTCAAGATTTCCGTGTGGGCTTCACGCCACGCAGCAATGTTTTACTTACGCTACACAAAGATGTGCCAGGGATGATTGGGAAAGTTGGCACTTTGCTTGGGCAAAACAAAGTAAACATCGCGAATCTCGATTTGAGTAGAAATAAAGTCGGAGGCAGGGCTCTCATGACTCTCGATATCGACGGAGAAGTGCCAGAAAAGATTCTCAAAGAAATGCGCAGTTGGAAAGAGTTTGAGAAAGTGATTGATTTGGAATTCTAAAAAAGGATTAAGGATTAAGAACAAAGCCTGCCTGCCAGTAGGCAGGGATTAAGAAATAGCGTAGAAACGCCCCATCGGGGCGTTTTGTTTTTGCAAAATTTTTCAGTTGTCACTACAGCCTTTCAAGTAGGTGCTAATCAAAAAACAAAAAGTCGGGGTTACAAGCCGAAGGCTTCCCTTCGGGAAACCCCGACCAGCGATTAGCTCGGGGCGACAAAATTAAAAAACTACAAACGAATAATCTTCTTCTACTGCTGCGCAAACTACTCTCCGCCCTCGCGCGCAATTCTTTTTGGTAAAAGCGTTCCGCATTTTTTGCAGTGAAGCGCATCAAGATCATGTTTGGTATAGCCGCAGTTTGGGCAAGCGCGCATTCTTTTCATTTCTGCGAGGATGGATTGACCGAGGCGGACGAAGAGTGAGATTCCAAAAATCATCATGCCTATCGAAAGCACGCGGCCGCTTTTGCCTACGAGCGCAACATCTCCATAGCCCACGGTAGTCAGGGTGGAGACTGTGTAATAAAGCGCATCAAGATAATTTTTGATTGTAGGGTTGATAGGAGATTGCACTACAAACACAAAAGTAGAAACGATGAAAAGATAAGTGAAGAGATGGAGAAAACTTTGGATAATATTTTTTCTTTCATAAACCCAGTTAGACAGAAAACTGAGATGGGAGGCAGCGCGGTAAACTTGCAAGATGCGCAGAGACCGAATTACTCGCATCAGCGGTGAAGCTGCTGTGAAAGGCGGAATCAGTAGCGCAAGAATCACGATGATATCGACGATGCTGCGTCGGTGAAAAATGTAACCCAGTTTTTTATCAGCTACCCAAACTTGCGCTACATATTCTTCTAACAAAACCACGCCAAAACCTACCTCCATCCAAGCAAGGATTGCGCTATTGGACTCTAGAAAAGGGTGAGTGATGAAGAAGAGGATGGAAATAATATCAACAGCAAAAAGCACTCGATAAAAAGCGCGCTGGACTTTTTCATTTCCATTGAAGAATTTTTCGGGAAGCGGTTTGCGATAACCTGCCATCAACCAAAATTTTAACAGATGCGCTAAAATACTTCTCCATGGATCCTGTAGCAGAAATCAAATCGCGTTTATCGATTGTGGATGTGGTTTCACAATATACTCAGCTGAAAAAAGCGGGGAGGAATTTCAAAGCCTGCTGCCCTTTCCACAATGAAAAAACTCCTAGCTTCATCGTTTCTCCCGACAGACAATTTGCGTGGTGTTATGGTTGCCAGACTGGTGGTGATATTTTCAAAATTGTGGAGTTGCTCGAAGGAGTTGACTTCAAAGAAGCTCTCAAAATTCTGGCAGACAAAGCAGGAGTGGAGTTGCCTACCAATTTCTCGGGTGGCGCGAAGAAAGAGCAGCGCGATAAGTTGGTGGAAATCAACGAAGCCGCGGCAGATTATTTCATCGCGGAGTTAGCGAAATCCAAGGAGGCGCAAAAATATTTAGCTGGCAGGAATTTAAAAGCCGAAACCATCGAGGAATGGAAAATCGGTTTCGCGCCAAACGGCTACGCAAATCTTTTCCCAAAATTATTAGAAAAAGGTTTCAGCAAAAAAGATTTAGTCGAAGCCAGCATCGCTGGGGTGAAAGAGTTTGCGAGTGATGAGCTTTTCGATAAATTTCACAATCGAATTACTTTCCCGATTCGTGATCATCGTGGCAGTATCGTGGGTTTCACCGCGCGGATTCTTTCTGATGGTGAGCCGAAATATCTTAATTCTAGTGAATCGCCAGTTTTCCAAAAAGGCGCAATCCTTTTCGGTTTCTCACAAGCGCGTGAAGCGATTCGAGAAAAGAAATTTGCAGTGATTGTCGAAGGCCAACTCGATGTAATCAGCTGCCACCAAGCGGGCTTCCGCAATGTGGTTGCTAGTAGTGGCACTGCGCTGACTTCCTACCACCTCACCGCGGTAAAAAATTTAGTCGAGAGTGTAGTGTTTTGCTTCGATGCGGATAAAGCGGGTATTGAATCTACTCGCAGAGCGCTTGAACTTGCTGCGGCGATGGATATAAATGCGAAGGTGGTGATACTGCCTGATGGTTTCAAAGATCCAGATGAAGCGATTCAAAAAGATCCGCAGATTTTTGCGGATGCGGTGGCTTCCGCCGTTACTCCACTTGAATTTTTCTTCATGCGTGTTTACGCTGAGGCGAATTTCTCTGAGGCGGCTACGAAGAAAAAAGTTGCGCGCGAATTACTCAGCTACGCTGCGCAGATTGCTTCCGCTGTGGAGCGCGAAGATTTCATTCACCGCTTGAGTTTGAAAATCGGTGTAAGTGAAGCTGCTTTGGCTGAAGAATTAGCTGGCCTCAAAATTACTTCACCTGTGATTGCGAAAGAAGAAGAGAAACTTGCAGCGCCAGAAAAATTCCGCATCCGTGATTTACTCACCGGGATGGTTTTGGCTTTCTCAGAAATTTCCGAAACCCTTAGTTCTGAATTATCCCAAGTTGGTTTGGCGGAAATCACTGTCACCGAAAACGAAGAGAAGCTAGCATTACTCGCGAGTGATAAGTATGCAGATTTCAGCGATGCGAAGATTCGCGAAGAGATGCTGGCTCTCATCTCTCAACTCAACTTCAAATCTACCAAAGATCGCAAACAAGAATTGAAACTCGCGATGCAGCAGGCGGAGGAGGCGGGGGATGAAGAAAAAGCGGCGCAGCTTTATGAGGAGTATCAACAACTTTTAAATCAGTAATCTTATCTTTATGAAAAAATTTCAACTCCAACACTTCCTTGCGAAACTCACTATGTTTTTTACAGTAACCACCGCTTTGCTGATACTCACGATGGTTTGGTTTTTTCCAGGAAAAGATAATACGATAGTCTCACAATTTTTTGGCACTTCAATTGCTTTCGCAGCTTTCAGTTTTGTCTCTTTCTTGGTGGCGACTTTTTACAAAGAGTAAAGAATTTTCCATTTATAGTTTTTGCGCGCGAAGCGCGCAGGTTCGGATTTGTAATCCGAACCATTTATTTTTAAACACTACAAAATTTTCAAATTCAGCCTGGTTTCAGAAACGTGTGGTTCAAGTTACAAACTTGAACCTGCGCTCTAAATCTCCCCTAACACCTCTTTATGAAAGAGGGGAATTTCTGGATCCCAGCTTTCGCTGGGATGACAACGGAAGATTTAACCAAGTAGTGCTTCGTCAAAATCTAGATTACTCGCGATGCTATCGATATCATCATCTTCCTCTAGCAATTCGATAAGATCGAGAACTTTTTGCACTTCTTCTTTACTCTCTAGCTTTACTTCACTCTTCGCTTCGAAAGCTAACTCGGCGGATTTTACTTTCACCCCTGCTGCCACGAGTTTATTTTTCACACTCATGAGATCTTTGGGATTGGTTTTGGCAATTGTGAATCCCTCGCTACTTTCGAGATCTTCCACTCCTGCTTCGATGGCTTTCATTTCCAATTCCTCACCGCTATCTTCAATCGTGATGATTCCTTTTTTCTCAAACTGAAAAGCCACGCTGCCATTTTCTCCCAGCTTGCCACCATGTTTGCTGAGTAAGTGGCGGACATTTCCTACGGTGCGATTATTATTATCCGTGAGTGCGGTGATCATCAGCGCTACTCCGTGTGGCGCATAACCTTCATATACTCTTTCTTCCATCGCTTCTCCTGCAAGTGCGCCTGTGCCTTTTTTGATTGCGCGCTCGATATTATCTTTCGGGAGATTATCGCTTTTCGCATTATCGATTGCAGTTGCTAGGGTAGCATTCATCGCGGGATCACCACCGCCGAGGCGCGCAGCCACTTCGATATTTTTCGCGTGACGCGTGAAAATCTTTCCGCGCTTCGCATCAAGTAAACCTTTCGAGCGTTTGATTACACTCCATTTGCTGTGGCCACTCATATCTACAGGATTAAGAACTAAGAACTAAGGATTAAGTTGGAATATGGAATTATAGTTTTCAGTTGGCAGTTTTCAGTCTGCAGTTTTCAGTCTGCAGTTTTTTAGAATCACCCTCTTATTTTTTTCGTAACCTAACTGCAAACTTGTAACTGCTAGCTGGCAACTGTTTAAGGATAGTAAAACTCTTCGAAGCTGCGCGCAAATTCAGTTTCCTGCCAACCGGGATTGGCTTTGTCCGCATAGCCGCAAGCGAAAACCAAACCAACTTTATATCCCTTCGGTAATTTCAACGCTGCTTCCGCGGCTGCTTTATCGAAACCCGCGATGAAGCAACCACTGATTCCACTCGCTTCAAGTGTTGCTGCGAAATAACTCGCTACCAGATAAATTTGTTGTGTTGCCCACTCCCTGCGATTTGGCACAATCTTTTCAAAAGTCACAGAAACTTTTTCATCATTGGTATCGCAGCCGAAGCGTGGCGCGAGAATTTTCTTCGCGTTTGCTTCTGCTACTTCCTCATTCACTGCGAAGAGAAAAACATGCGAAGCAGTTTTCACCGCTTGTTGTTTTTCAATCCAAGCATCTTTCGCGTGGTTGCTGATGTCACATATGATTACAGGTTTACTATTTAGACTTGTAGGAGTTTTCCATGCCACACGCAGCGCATTCTCGATGATTTCCGCCTCGATTTTATTTGGCAGGAAGTTGCGGGTGGTTTTGCGGTTGAGGAGATTCTTGATATCAAACATTTTGATAGAATTAAACAATCCACATTCATTCTAACGAATCGCGGTGAAGCTATCTAGAAATCGCGTGGGAGAATTATTTATCGTTGCTGAAGCTTTATTGTGGGCGGCTTTCCCAATCGTAACCAAGGTTACTTATAAATTTCTACCACCAATCCACACACTTGCTTATGCTACTCTCGCTGCTGCTGTGTTTTTTGGAATTTTATTTATCTTCAACAAAGGCTGGAGAGAATTAAGTAAATGGGAAGCTTGGAAACCGATTTTGCTTTCTACATTTATTATCGCGATTCTTTTCTACGCTTTCTTTTTTTGGGGACTACAAACTACCACTGCTGGAAATGCTTCTATTATTTCTCAGATGGAGTTGTGGTTTTCCTTTATTTTCTTTGGTTTAATTTTACGCAAAGAGAAATATACACGCGCAGCTTTGCTGGGTGCTTTGCTTATGTTTGTGGGAGTGATGTTTGTTCTATTTGATGGGTTTTCAAAAGTTTCTAAGGGAGATTTTCTGATTTTTTTCGCAACGATGATTCCGCCACTTGGAAATCATTTCCAACAAACCGCGCGCAAATTTGTTTCGACCACCACTTTGCTTTTTGTGCGTAATATTTTGGGAGGTATTTTTCTTCTGATTTTTTCTTCCTTAATTGAAACCACTCCTACAATCCAAAATTTTTCTGCGGCTCTTCCGTTGCTTTTACTCAATGGAGTTGCATTATGGGGAATTTCTAAAATTTTTTGGGTGGAGGGGATTCACCGTATTACAGTTGCGCAAGGTTTATCCATTAGTGCAATTACCCCAATCGTAACCTTGCTATATGTTTACCTTCTCTCAGGAGAAATTCCTCAGTTGCCTCAGGTTTTTGGATTGCTGCCAATTCTCGCTGGAGGCTATCTCATCGTGAATAAAAAGTTTCTGCGCAATGAGGAGATACTGGATTAAAAAAATCCGCTAAAATCTCTTTACCTAAAAAATTCTTATGATTCTTTCTGACGGAGATATCCGCAAACGCATCGAAGCTGGCAGTATCAAAATCGGCTGCACGGATAAAGAGTATCTAAACAACATCGGCCCAAGCTCACTTGATTTGCGCTGCGGTAGCCACTTCAAAGTTTATGAGCATACTCAATTCGCGATGCTGGATCCGGCTGATCCTCGCACTTTTGAAAATTGCTCACGCATGCTGGAGGTTACCGACCCAACCAAACCTTTTCTCGTGCAGCCGGGAGATTTTATCCTCGGGGTTACGATGGAATGCATCACTCTCCCAAATGATTTAGTTGCGCGCGTAGAAGGCAGAAGTAGTTTGGGTAGGCTGGGCATTATCGTGCATTCTACGGCAGGCTTCGTCGATCCAGGTTTCTCTGGCACGATTACTCTCGAAATCACAAATATCAATCGGTTGCCAGTCGCGCTGTATCCAGGGATGCGTGTTTGCCAACTTGCTTTCGAGACGCTTACCAATCCTGCGGAGGTGGATTACTCCATGAAGAAAACTCAGAAGTATCAAGGCCAAGTTTTCCCAGAAGAATCTCGCATCTGCAAAGATCCAGAGATGATTGCTATCCAAAAACTGCGCAATGAAGCTTAAGATTTTTGCTGCCACTTTCGTTTTTCTCCTCATGGGAGGTTGCGCGGTAGTTACTCCTACCACCACGCTTACCAAGCAGCAGTATGAAACTCAACTGGGAGAAGCAGTTTGTGTCGCTATCAAAGATCTCAATGCGCAGGGCGCGCTTGGTGATGAAAAGAAATTATCTGCAGGCTTGGAAAATTCTTTACAGGCTGCCATGGTAAAACTTGGTTTCGATATCGATGCGATGTTGCAAGCGAAAGCGCAGTATTTCACTGCAGAGGAGCATGAGAAAATATTGAAGTTACATTTCACTTGGTGTCTCATAAACGATTCCATCAAAGATGATTCCCAAAGCGAAAGCTGATTTACGCGAAAAAATCTTTGCGCAGATTGCGCAGCTTTCGGATTTAGAAAAAATGGAAGAATCAGTAGCGGTGGGGAAAATGTTTTTAGCTTTACCAGAGTTTCAAAAAGCCAAAGTAGTAGGTTTCTATGCGAGTGATGAAAACGAAATTGATACGGATAATTTAATCGAAAAAAGTTTGCATCTCGGTAAGCGCATCGCTATTCCACGCGTGATTGAGAAGCAATTAGATTGGAGAGAGATTCGTAGCCTCGCGGATTTGGAAGATGGGGAGTTTGGTTTGCGCACTCCATGTGAAAATACTCCTCAGCTAGATTTGAATGAGATTGATTTACTCGTGGTGCCAGGTGTCGCTTTCACGCTTGCGGGTGATAGATTGGGGAGAGGCTGGGGTTGCTACGATAGAGATTTGGCGCGCTTCACAGGAGAAACAGTTTCCCTCGCTTTCGCTGCGCAAGTTGAACAAAAAATTCCTACACAACCCCATGACAAAAGGGTTACTAAGGTTTTGGTTAAAGCGTAATTTCGGTTAAAATCCCCCCATGAATAAAAAGCTTTTAGATGAGATTTTCTCACGCGGAATTGTAGAATTCATCGACCCCGGTGATCTTTTTCGCAAGAAACTCGAAAACACTCCTGAAAAAGTAATCATCAAACTCGGGATTGACCCGACTCGCCCAGATATCCATCTTGGCCACGCGGTGGTGCTACGCAAGATGCGGATGATGCAAGAGCTTGGTGCAAAAGTGGCTTTGATTATCGGAGATTTCACAGGGAGGATTGGAGACCCAACTGGCAAAAGTAAAACCCGCCCAGAAATCGATCAGATAGAGATGGAAAAAAATGTGCAAACTTTTCTCACTCAGTTTGGCAAAATCCTACTCACGGATGCGGAGCATTTTGTGTGGATTCGTAACTCGGATTGGTTTGTGAGTGTTACTGATGTGGTTGCGCCAGAAGCGGTGAGTTACAACTTCACCAAAGGTAAAGAAAAACTCAGTATTCAATTCCCACCAAACTCCGTGCCAGCCAAAGCAGCGGTGTGGGAGCAAACTCGCATGCAACCAAAATTTACAGGTGGCAGAGTGGAGAGTGTCACTCTCGTAAATTTTCTTTCCATCTTGCGTAAACTTACTCACTCGCGTTTGATTGAGAGAGATATGTTTCAAGACAGATTGAAGTCGGGAGATGCGCTGTATATGCATGAGATGATGTATCCAGTGTTGCAGGGTTTGGATTCTCTTGTGATTTACAAAACTTTTGGCGCGTGTGATGTGGAGATGGGTGGCACCGACCAGCTTTTCAATAATATGATGGGTCGAGAGATTCTCGAGATGCATAATCTGCCACCACAAGCGGTGATGATTGCGGATATCCTCGAAGGCACTGATGGCAAAGAGAAGATGAGCAAATCACTCGATAACTATGTCAGCATTATCGATTCTCCTACTGAGATGTTTGGTAAAACGATGCGTATCCCAGATGAGTTGATTGCGCGTTGGGTGGAGCTTTGCACAGATTTAGAGGCTTCCACATTTACCAAGCGTTTGAAAGATGGAGAAAACCCTCGCAACCTCAAGGCGGAGTTGGCGGCGGAATTAGTGAAGATGTATCACGGAGTGGAGGCGGCGAAGCAAGCCACCGAAGAATTCACGCGTTTATTTTCCGCAGGTGGCAGTGGCAAACCAGATGAGATTCAAGAGATTCATATCGAGGAAGGTGATTGGGGAATTATCGAATTACTAACTCAAGCGAAATTAGTTGAAAGTAAATCCGAAGCGCGAAGACTCATTTCCCAAGGCGGTATCAAAGTAAATGACAACCGAGTTGATTCCATCGAAACGAGTTTCGAAGTGGGGAAGAGTGAATTGATTCTCCAAGTCGGTAAACGCAAATGGGCCAAAATCGTTAGCTAGTTTTATTTTGAGTTTATCCTTGCTGATTCTTCTCGCTATCGCAGTGATTCTAATCGTAGCGATTTTCATTGCTGGCGCGATTATTACTAATAAATAGTTTTCTTTTGAATTTCACTCTCGGTTTACTTCTCGTAATTCTGGGATTGATTCTGGGCAGCTTTATGGCTGCGGCGATTTTTCGTTTACGCAGCAAAACAGGTGGTTTACTCACTGGTAGAAGTTTCTGCGCGAATTGTAAAAACACACTTCAACCCATTGATTTGATTCCAGTGGTGAGTTTTCTTTTGCTTCGTGGAAAATGTCGTTACTGCGGGAAGCCGATCCCACGCAGCTGTCTTTGGATTGAAATCATCACCGCTTTAGTTTTTCTTTCCGTGGGTTACTTCACTGGAGTCGGAAATATTTGGTTGCTGATTTGGCAGTTACTTTTCTCGAGTGTTTTAATTTTCCTCGCTGCTTACGATTCACTCTACGGAGAAATTCCTGATGAGGTTTCGCTGCCTGCTATCGCTGTCGCTTTACTTGGAAGTTTCTTTAGCTTCACTCCAAGTTTCATTTCTGCACTACTAGGCTTTTTGCTTGGTGCTTTACCTTTCTTTGCGATTTTCTTTTTCTCACAAGGTAAATGGATGGGAGGGGGAGACAGCCGACTCGGTGGCTTACTCGGAATTCTGCTTGGGTGGCAGCAACTCCTCATCGCAATTTTCCTCGCAGCTTCTTGCGGAAGCATCGTGGGTTTACTTCTCATAGCGCAAAATAAAAAACAACTCACCTCTAAGATTCCCTTCGGGCCTTATCTTGCAGTGGGTGGATTTTTCACAATGCTTTTCGGCAATCTGCTTTGGAATTGGTATGCAAGTAATTTCCTTTTCTAGAAGCCAGTTTCATCTTCTTCTTTCTGCGCTTCGAGTTTTTCGCGCATCGCATTGCCTACGAAGATAGCGTAAAGCGCGCCAGCAATCATTGCGAAAACTGTTACCACCAAAATCAAGAAACCAAGGGAGAGATTCATCGAATTAAATAGAATCGAGTAAGAAGCTCTCGCGCCGAGGTTTTGGAAAAGAATAATTATAATAATAACTGTGAGAATTATCGCAGCAATCAGATAATTATTTTTTTTCATCACTCAGGGTTTTAAGTAATTCACTGAGAAGCTTAATCACTTTGAGTTGGTGTCGCAAACGGATTCTGCCTGGAGTATTTTCGCCGAAAGTTTTTTCGACATCGGCAGCATTCGCATCATTTTGCGCTTTGTATCTTTCGATTTCCGCAGTCAGCTCTGCATCAGTGATTTCTACTTTCTCGATTTCCACTAGCTTATCGAGAATCAAACGAATCTTCACACGCTTCTCTGCCTCTACACTCATCTCTTTTCTCACAGCTACTTCCTCTTTCTTGGAATTCTTCAAATAATCTTCCCACTTCATGCCACCATCCGCGAGGCGGTGTTTGAAGTCATGCAGCATATATTCCACCTCTTCTTCAATCAAGCTAGCAGGGATTTCAATCTCGCTGATTTTCGTCAGCTCATCGATGAGTTGCTGCTCGAGTTTTTGAATCGCAGCATTTTCCTTCTGACTTTTCAGATACTCCTCAATATCTTTTTCGACTTCCGCCCAGGTTTTTTTCATACCGCCACTAACTTTTTCCGCAAACGCATCATCGAGTTTCGGTGGTTGCATGTCTTCGATTTTGTGAAGTTTGATTTTGAAATTCACATCAGCGCCAGCGAGATGTTTCGCGCGGTAATCTGCTGGGAATTTCACAGGGTGAGTTTTTTCTTCGCCGATTTTCATGCCTTCGACTCCTTCCTCAAAGCCTGGGATGAAATTGCCTTCACCGAGAATCAACGGATGATTTTTGCTATCGGTTTGGTCGAGTGGCACTCCATCGGGAGTGAAGCCAGCGAAATCAATTTCCACTCTATCGCCTTTTTTCGCCGCGCGATCTTTTACCTCTACGGCTACGGCATTATTTTTCTGGATATCAGCAATCACTGCTTCAATTTCTTTCTTCTCGACTTTCGCTACTTCTTTCTTCAGTTTAATTTTTTTATACTCTCCGATTTTTATCTCAGGCAACACCGCCACTTTTGCAGTGAAGCGGAAAGGCTCTTCACTCTCAATTTTTACTTCAGGTCGCGCAATCACTTTCAAATCTTTTTCCTTCACAGCTTGGGTGTAGAGAAGCTGCAAAGCAATATCAAGAGTCTCTCGATGGATGACACCTTCTCCAATTTTTTTTACCAAAACATCTTCAGGAATACTGCCAGCGCGGAAGCCTGGAATTTTTACTTCTTGGCTGAGTTGTTTCACGGCAGTTTCACGCGCGACAGCTAAATCTTTCGCTTCAGCTTCGATAGTGATTTCGACTTCAGATTTCGGTAAAGTTTTGAGAGATATTTTCATAGCAAAAATTAGAGGTTGGAATTTTACCTGAGAAATTCCGAAGAATAAAGTATTAAGAAAAACGTAGGGGAATTGCCATGGCAATTCCTTACAGCTGGGAAAGGCTTAATTTTTTTATTTCGCCCAAATCTTTCGGCGGAAAAACCATCCAGAGAAAAGTGCTGCGAGGATTCCAGAGATTAGTAAGGTTTCCGCTGGGCCTTCCTCGGAAAGTTTCGGTGCTTCTACAGTTACGATTGGTGTATCAGCGGCTGCATGCATCTCCGCAACCGTAGGAGTTTCCATTGGAGTGAAAGCAGCTACTGTAGTATTGCGGATTCCATTAAACACAAATGAAACTTCATTGCTTGGATTGCTTTCATTTCCATCTGTATCAACCGCAGTTACTACAAGATAGTAGTGCTGATTGGCAGAGAAATTATTTCCCAATGGAGTAGTGGTAACAGAATCCACAGAGAAACGGTGGAGATAGCTGCCACTTCTTGTAGAGTAATAAACATTGTAAGTGTAAGCAGCTTCCAAACTTGGTTTCTCCCAAGTCAGCCTCCAGCCAGTAGCATCGGAAGTTTCTTGTAAATTCTGTGGAATGTTGCCAGTGTCAACTGAAGTTGTTATTGGAGCTTCAGGAGTAGTAGCGGGAGTTTCTGTTATCAAGCTAGTTGTTTCTACTGCAGGAGTTGTTGTATCAGTAGGATTTTCGGAAATGGTATCAGATGGAATTACTTCTGCTGCGGGAGTTTCTACTACTGGGTTTTCTGGCGCTTGAATCAAAACTTCTAGATTTGTTACGCTTTCGGCTGCAACTCCATTTACTGTGAGATGGATTTTGCCAGTGATAGCACCTTCGGGAATCGCAAACTTCAAAGCGAGGTTTCCTTCGATATGCACAAACTCTGGGTGATTTACGATGATTCCATTTCCATTTTCAGTATCTAATTCGATTTTATTCTCTTCTGCATTCGCTGCGAGATTATCTCCATAAATGTAAATCTTATCTCCTGCATAGCCACTAGTTGGTGTGAAACGAGTGATGCTTGGGATTGCTACTTCGCTAGCGCTAACTTCAAACTGCGCATCGCTGATAGCGGTGCCGTTTTGATTTTTCACAGTGATATCGTAACTTTGATTGGGAGTGAGGTTTGGCACTACCGCTACAATTCGCATGATATCGTCTCCAGCGTAACCTACTGCTTTTACCGTGGCGGTAGCATCTCCAAACTTCACGAGATTCTGAGTAGCTACTTCGGAAAAGTTTTTACCAGTGATATAAACCGAGCTACCAATCTCTCCATCGGTAGGGGAAACAGAGGTAATCACTGGAGTTGTGCCAGTGACTGAGGATTTCAATAATTCCGTAGAAGATTCCTTACCACTACTGAAAGCGAGAAGGCTGGCGAAAACTCCTACTAGCAAGAATCCGCCAAGGATTACCTTGAGGCGCGGATTGACTGCGCGAGTGAGTTTACTGCCGAAGATTTGGTTTTGGTTTTCAAGCATTTTTTTGGTGAAAAGTTCGGAGTATTCTAACAAAAAAGGCCTGAAATATCAAGCATATAGATGTTCAAATTGTTCTAACTGTTCAAAATGTTGGAATTGTTTTTTGGATTTCTCCCTACTTTTTAACTCTCTAGCAATTCAAGAAATTTATTTTCCACAAAATCGCAAAAACTTAATTTTCTAAACACCTAAAAGATTCTCTCATTTAGAACAACTTCAACAGCTAGAACATTTAGAACAAAGCGAAGCTTTATTATTTCTTGCTCTTCTTATTCTTCTCTCTGGCCGCCTCAATTGTGCCAACCATATAGAAATCAGATTCGCTCAAATCATCGTGTTTGCCTTCGAGGATTTCCTTGAAGCCTTTCACAGTATCAGCGAGTTTCACATATTGCCCTGGATTGCCTGTGAAAACTTCCGCTACGAAGAATGGTTGAGAGAGGAAGCGTTGCAATTTCCTAGCGCGAGTAACAGCTAGCTTATCTTCTTCACTCAATTCATCGATACCGAGAATTGCGATGATATCTTGCAAATCTTTATATTTCTGTAAAACCAATTGCACTCCACGCGCTACATTGTAGTGAGTTTCTCCAACTACGAGTGGATCAAGTTGCCTAGAAGTGGAATCGAGTGGATCCACCGCAGGGTAGATACCTTGCTCAGTAAGCGCACGATTCAGCACCACCGTAGCATCAAGATGCGCGAAAGTATTCGCAGGCGCTGGATCGGTAAGATCATCAGCAGGCACATACACCGCTTGGATCGAAGTAATCGAACCATCTTTGGTTGAAGTAATTCTTTCCTGCAATTCTCCCATTTCACCTGCGAGAGTAGGTTGGTAACCCACCGCGCTTGGCATTCTTCCCAGCAACGCCGACACTTCACTACCTGCTTGAGAGAAGCGGAAAATGTTATCAATGAAAAGCAATACATCGCGGTGCTCCACATCACGGAAATATTCCGCCACTGTTAAACCAGTTAAACCAACGCGAAGACGAGCTCCAGGTGGCTCATTCATTTGTCCGTAAATCAAAGCCGCTTTATCAATAACTCCAGATTCCTGCATTTCGCGGTAGAGATCATTTCCTTCACGAGTTCTTTCTCCTACTCCGCAGAAAACAGAATAACCACCGTGGTTGGTAGCCACATTGTGAATCAACTCTTGAATCAAAACTGTTTTACCCACTCCAGCTCCTCCAAACAAACCAATCTTGCCTCCTTTGGCAAAAGGCGCGAGAAGATCCACCACTTTAATTCCAGTTTCAAAAACTTCAACTTTAGTAGTTTGCTCAGTGAGTTTCGGGGCGGAGCGATGAATCGGCCATCTTTCTTTGGCTTTCACTTCACCTTTGCCATCTACTGGCTGGCCTTGCACATTTAGAATTCTACCTAATACTTTTTCACCTACTGGCACAGTGATTTGCTCTCCAGTTGCGACAGCCGTGTCACCACGCTTCAAGCCATCTGTGAGATCTAACGCCACAGTTCGCACTACTCCATCTCCGAGATGTTTATAAACTTCCAAGCCCAATTCGCCTTCAGGTCTTTCGATTACGATTCTCTCGAAAATCTCAGGCAGATTCCCTGGCTCGAAAGCAATATCAACCACTGGACCGATGATTTGCCTTACTTTACCGAGGTTTTTCGCTTTGGATTTTGTTGCAGTGCTCATGAAAGGAAATTAAAAATTTCAGCCGCAAGATTCTAACTTTACCTTGCTTCCCAGTCAATTTGGCTTTGAGTCAAAAATTTGTTTATCTTTAGTCAGAATATTAAACTAAATTTACTTTTTAACTCTTTTGCTGATGAATTCGAGATTTTTTCGCTCTTTGATCGCTACAGCCGTTGTAGTAGTTCTGCTAGCAGGCTGTTTTGATTCTGATAATCCAATGCCTATCGAGATTACCAATCAGGCGGCAATTCAATCTGCTACTGAGATACAAACTCTCACTGGCACTCCAGCTGAGAGAGTAGAGGGTTATACAGAAAAAGCTCAGGAGGCACAGGCGAAGCTGCAGATTTTACTTGAGCAGCAGGCGACGCAAAAATCCAGCTTTCTCAGATTCCAAATAATTTCAACTGCTTTAGCAGAAGATGCAGTTGTAGCTACAGATGATGTAGCTGCCGAGATCGAAGACTTGCTCGCAGAGATCCAAACCTATACCGAGCTGGCTGCTGAGGCTGCTGCTGAGGAAACCGACCCTGAAGCACTCGCAGATTTACTAGCAGTGGTTCAGGGTGCTCAGGTAGATACAGCAGATATTATTTCCTCTGCTACCTCTGATGCTACAGATGAAGTTGCTGCAGTATTGGATTCAGCTGCAGCGGATGTTTCTGATAGTATTGCAGAAGTAGATGATGCAACTGCAGAAGTTGCCGAGGCGATTGATTCAGGTGCTTTTGAGATTCAAGTGCAGCTCGATACAGAAGCGGGAGACTTCCTTGCAGATGGAGCTACAAGTATTAACTTAAAAGAAAGATTGGGTGCAAAAGTTAGAGCGGAGAGAAAGCTGCGCAATGCGGAGCGTGAAATGGAAAGAGTAAAAGAGAATTTGATTGCGAGTGGTGTTTCGGCAGAGGAAGCAGATGCAGTGATAGCGGAGAAGCAAGCTTTAGTCGCGGAAGCCAAAGTTGCTTTCGAGGCTGGTAATTTCGATCAAGCTCATCAGCTCGCGAAAGATGGCAAGAAGGGCTTCACGGAAATCCAGGTTTTAGCCAATCGCACCAAGGATGCAAAGGCTCGAATTGCGGAAGTCAAAGCAGCAGCTGAAGCGGGTGATCCAGTGGCAATAGCGCAACTAGAAAAATTAGCTCCGCTGGTAGAAGCAGGTAAAAATTTCCAAGAGTTACTTCAGCAGCGCCAAGAAGTTCAGACAGAGTATCGTGCTGAATTAGAAAATATCCGCGCAGAAACCAAGGAGGAGCGAGAAGCTGCACGCAAGGAATTCGCTGATCTCAAGCTTCAGGAGGCTACCGGGGATATTTCGTCAGAAGAGTTCAAAGCGCAGCAAGAAGAGTTTTTCCAACAACAGAAAGAGGTTCGTGCTGATCGTTTCGAAGCAGAGAAGCAGTTGCGCGAAGAAAAAATCCAGCAACTTACAGAGCTCAAAGGTTTACCGATCGAAGAAATCAAAACTAATTTGAATCAGCTGCAGGAGAAACAAAAAACTCAGGTTAGAAATATTCTTCAAGATACACAAAAACTCCAGGAGGCTCTTCGTGAGGGAAATGTAGAAACGATCAAAGCAGTGAAACAGGAAATTCAAGCAACTCGTCAGGAAGCTAAAACTCAGATTGAAGCGCAAAGAGAAGAGGTGAAGAACAAAGTTCAGGAAGCGCATGATCAGGTCAAAGATATCAAAAAAGAAATTCAAGCTGCGGGAGAAGAAGGGAAAGAAGCAATCAAGGCTGAAGTCCAGGAAACTAAAAAAGAAATCAAAGAAGGAATAAAAGAAGTGAAACAGGAAATTCAAAACACTAAAGCAGCCGTGAAGGGGGAGGTAAAGCAAATCAAAGAAGAGGTAAAAGCTCAGGTTCAGATTGAAAATCCGATTGCTCAGCCACCACTGCCTCCAAAGATGCCAGCGTTGAATAATGTTAATGGCGGGGTGAAAACCCAGCGCTAGTTTTTATATTTTCAAATAACCAAGAAACATTCAAAATTGAGGATGCTTTTAGTTTCGGGAAATCAAAACAAGCTTGTTTGAGTTGGTTTGGGTTTAATGATTTCCATTAGTTTCGGAAAAAGTTTCTCTAAACGCTTTGAGAGTGAATAGAATTCCAGCTCATCAAATAGTTGGATAACTTTCTCCCTATCGAAATCACTCAGCTTGCAAGCCTCCAGACTCCAATCAAATTGCGCATCGCGGCGAATCGTAGCCATCATGCGAGAATGAAAAGCAGAGTCTTTACCAGCGATAAGTTTTTCTCTCGTAGTTGGTTTGATCTCCTCGATGTTTGCATAAACTCCTTCGAGATTTCCGTATTTTTGGAGTAACTCACTGGCATTTTTCGGGCCGATTCCTATTACTCCCGCGATGTTGTCACTGCTATCTCCCACCAAACCTTTGAAGTCAGGAATCAGTTTCGCTGGCAATCCGTATTTTGCTTCCACTTCTGTGGGTGTGAATTGAATGGATTTGCGATAGCCACCATTCAAATCATGTAGAGAAACTTTTTCATTCACCAGTTGCAATAAATCTCTGTCGCCACTTACGATGATGGTTTTCAAGTCTTCCTCAGATTTCACTCTCTCCACAATACTTCCCAGCATATCATCCGCTTCGAAGCCAGCTTGTGCGAAAATCGGAATATTAAAACTCCTCACAATTTCGTAAACCCGCTTAATCTGCATCACTAATTCATCGGGGCATTTACTGCGTGTGGCTTTATAAGTTTCATCAGCATGGTGGCGGAAGGTTGCGCCTTTTTTATCAAAAGTAACTGCGATGTAATCAGGTTTCTCAATTTCCAAAACATTTAGCAGCATCGAGGTAAAGCCAAATACTGCATTCACTAATTCTCCACTACTAGTATTCAGCGGCTGAATCGCGTGGAAAGCGCGATGGATAATCGCGTGGCCATCGATAAGAATCAGCTTTTTCACGCGAGGAATTTTAACACGCGCTTAAAGAGGATTAAGGATTAAGAAAACAGGATTAAGTTTGGGTTTGTCGCAAGAAAAATAAAACCCCTCGACAGGCTCGGGGTGACAAAATTTATTTCTAATAAAATTCTTAGCGAATCACTTGATCGAGTGGAGCTACTGCGCGAGTGGAGGTGGAAGTAGTGGTAGTGGTGGTTGAGGTTGAGGTTGTGGATGGAGTAGTGGTAGTTGGGTTGTTGTTGAATTGGCTGAAAAGAATATTGATGCGATTGCTCAGCGTAGCGAAATCGAAGAAATGGAGATTGAGATTAAACAAATCTCCAACCAGAGGCACGAATACGAGAGAGAGGAGAGAGATTATCAAACCGATGATTGCGTAGCGAATCGTGTGAATGGCAGTTTTTACTTTACCTTCATCACCACCCGAGAGAATGAAGCTGAAACCGCCGAAAAAGATAAACACAATCGAAAGCGCACCAGCTCCGAGAATTGCTAGCGCAACAAAAAGATAAACGATATCTATGAGATTCAAGTTTGTTAAATCTGTGTAGGTAGCAGCAGTTTCTGCTAGCGTTACAGGAATCAGTGCAAAAGCCATGAGGTGGGGAGTTAGAAGAATCTACTTCGAGAGAATTCTAATCGCTTAAATGATGTTGTCAAAAGCACCAGCAGCTTCTTCACCTTCAGCTTTGTTTTCCACAGGAGCTTCTACTGGCTTTGCAGCTGGAGTTGCTACCCTTGGAGTGAAAGGTTTTCTGGCAGCGCGAGGCGCTTCGCTTCTTTCTCCTTCTGCTCTTTCGCTACGATGCTCACTTCCGTCTGGCTCGAGGATTTTCAGATTTGTGCGGAGATTGTATTTACTCGCAACTAGGCGCAACAAAGTGCGAAGTGATTTCGCTGTTTGCCCACTCTTTCCAACGATTTTACTCATATCTTCTGGATTCACGCGGAGCTTTATCAACACTCCCAAATCATCCACACTTCTCTCAATGATTACATCTTCTGGTTTTCCGACGATGGCTTTCACCATTACTTCGAGGAAATCTTTATCTGGGCCAACCGCTGGATCTTCATTGGTGTAAGTATTTTCTGCAGTCATAACAGGGGGTAATTAAAGTTTGTAATCAAGCAAGAATTAAGCAGCTGGCGCTTCTTCTTTCTTTTCTTCAGCTTTCATTTCTTCTGCAGGCTTAGCCTCTTCAGCTGGTTTTTCTTTCTTCACTGGCGCTGCTGGTTTTTCTTCGGCTGGCGCGCTTTTAGATCTTTTCTTAGTGTAAGTCTGGATGAATTTATCCAAGCCACTTACTCCAGCTTTCTTCAAAAGTCTTGCAACAGTATCGCTTGGAGTTGCACCATTCTTGAGGAATTGCTCAGTTTTCTCTTTATCAAAAGAGAGTTTGTTGCCTTCATCGGAAGGATTGTAGGAGCCAAGCAGCGCAACATACTTACCAGCCTTGGGAGACCAAGTATGCTCTTGCACCACCACACGGAAATGTTGGAGGTTGCTGCGGCCTACGCGAGAAAGTCGGATAACTAACAATTCAAAACAGGTTAAAAAATGCTGGTGGAGTTTAAAGAAGAATTGCCGATAGGTCAAATTAAGCTTCTTTAGTTTCAGCTTGCGCTTCCTCGAAAGAGAAATTGCCTTCAGCTAAAACATTCTCAAATTGACCATGATAGATTTCACGCAGTTTTTTTGCAGCTCTATCCTTTGCTTCGATATTTGCCTGGAGACTTAGGATTGCTTCTTTTTGACCTAGTAGAATGTTGTTAATGTATTCGTAAAGACTTTTTAGTAGTGCAAGAATACCTTCGTTTTTCTTAAGTCTGCTGATCTCTTCGCCAATCACTTGTGGGAAGTTTCCGTTTTCAGTTCTTTTCTCTGATTGTGAAATAACTGTTACATAACTGCGCGCTATCAAACAAAACTCAATCTGTAAGCGGTAAATTTTTGCTAAAACAGATTTTAAATTTTCAAAATCAGTATCTTCCTCGGCTTTTGTTCGAATAGCTTCTCTCACTTCTTGGGTGATTACCTGAAATTTCTCAATCAATGCTTCTAGTTTTTCTCCTAAAATAGGTGAACCTGCTTTTAAATAAAAAATAATATCAGTTGGTGGTATGGTGAGAGCTGTTTCTGAGAAGTTGGATGGAAAAATATCTTCTGGTTTCAGAATCGTGCCAGCAGATTGAACCCAGCTTGAGTCAACTTCTAGGGGATTTGGGAGAATGGTTAATTTTTCAGTCATCAATGTTTTTTAAAGTATCATAATCTAACTCAACTCCATCATCTTGTCAAGCGCAACCTTAGCTTGTTGCGCTATCTTTTTTTCTACTGTGATTTCAGGAGTTTCGGTTTCGAGTGAATGCAAAACTTTCTCTAGTGTAATTTTTTTCATATCTGCGCATTCACCGCAGAGACTGGTGAATTTTTTACTTGGCTCTTTTCTTTTTAGTTGAGTCAGCATCCCAGGTTCAGTAATTATCAAAAATTCTTTAGCTTCGTTTTCACTCACGCTTCGCAGCATTCCGCTGGTGCCACAAACTTCATCTGCCAAACCACGAATTACTTTCGGGCATTCAGGATGCGCGATTACTTTTGCTTCAGGATTTTCGCGCTTCGCTTTTTCCACTTCCTCAGGATTTACCGCTGCGTGGATGTTGCAGTTACCTTTCCAGAGAATGATTTCTTTTTCAGGAAGTTGCTCCGCAATCCAGCTACCGAGATTCTCATCTGGAATTAAAATGATTTGTTGCTGCGGAAGTTGCTTCACGACTTTCACAGCATTGGCGCTTGTAATCACTGCATCACATTCTGCTTTCACCGCTGCGGAGGAATTGATATAGCAAACCGCGGCTGCTGCGGGAAATTCTTTTTTCTTTGCTTTTACTGCTTCGGCTGTCGCGCAATTCGCGAGGAAGCAACCAGCAGAAACTTCTGGCAGCAAAACTTTTTTCTCAGGATTGAGAATCTTCGCGCTTTCTGCCATGAAATGCACTCCGCAAAAAACAATTATTTTCGCAGAAGTTTCCATCGCTTGCAGCGAAAGCTCCAAACTATCTCCCACGAAATCCGCTACATCATAGATTTCCTCAGGCTGATAACTATGCGCGAGAATCACAGCATTCTTTTGCTGCTTCAATTCCATGATGCGAGAAATGATTTCAGCTTTTTCCATGTGGCAGTAAGATAGCACTTGAGTCTCGAGTTTGCTAGAATTTCAGCAACTTAAACAAAACCCCCTATGCAGCGTTTCCTCAAAATCTTCCTCAGCTTAATGTTGCTGATTTTGCCAGTGGTAACTTTTGCTGTTGGTGAAACTGATAGCAAACCTACGATTCAAACGCGCTTGATCGGAAATGATTTTTACGCAGTTGGGCAAAATGTGAATTTATCTGAAGAAGTTGGAGATGATGCTTTCCTTATCGGAGCGATGGTAAATGCTTCTAGTAAGGTTGGTGGTGATCTGACTGCCGCAGGCAGTAACGTGACGCTTTCCTCTGAGATAGGAGATGATTTACGCGCAGCTGGTAGCAATCTAGTGATTACTAGCAAAGTAGCAGGTAGCGTTTTACTCGCGGGTGCCACGGTAACCGTTTCTGATACAGCAAGCTTTGGGGCTGATTCCAAGATTGCAGCTGGTGTTGTGAATTTTTCTGGCAAATCAATCGGTAGTCTCGATATCATGGGCGGCACAGTGAATTTCTCTGGAGCAGTAGAAGGGGATTTGAAAATAAGTGCAAAAGAGCAATTAGTTATTTCACCTAACGCAAAAGTTACTGGCAAACTTATCTACACAGCAAAAGAGAAACTGGATATTCCAGCAGGAGTAGCAAAAGAAGTGCTTTACCTGCCAAGTGAATCTAAAACAACTCCCCAAGAAGGTGATTTAGTTGCTTCTATAAAAGGTTTCAGTATATGGGCGAAAGCTTTTAGTAGTTTGATTTTCTTCATTGCTGGTATGTTTGTGTTGGGATTACTCGGCAAAGCTTCCACTACTATTGCAGAAACTGCGCGCAACCAAGTCTGGCAATCTGCGCTGACTGGTGCTTTGCTTTTCTTGCTGCCAGTATTCCTTGGTTTACTGCTTCTCGCTACGGGAGTCGGTAGCATCGTAGGAGTATTTGTTTTGCTGGGTTGGATCGCTTTGCTTCTGATGGGAGGTGTGCTTTCTGGTTTTATCGTTGGATCTTTTGTCTGGAAACAAACTCCCGACATCACTTACGGCAAGAAGCTTCTCGTGCTTTTGATTGGTTTAGTGATTGCTGCTGCGTTGAGTTTTATCCCAAAATTTGGAGGGCTGCTTAGCTTCCTTATCTTTATCTATTCCGTGGGGGTAGTAGCGCTGGCGAAGCTTGCGCTTTACAAAGCTGCAAAAAAAGCTAAACTCATTTAACAAAATTTTTGATTTTATTTTCCGATGGCCAAACATCCAGTTCCAAAACAACGCTCAACCTCGACTCGTAGTCGCACTCGGTATTCCACTTGGAAAACGAATGAGTTGAAACGTTTGACTAAACTCTCTCGCACAGTGCCTTGCCCAAAATGCAAGCAACCACGCCGACCACACACGGCTTGCCCGACTTGTGGTTATTATCGTGGCAGAGTGGTGATCGATCTTGCAGCGAAAGATGCGAAAAAAGTTAAAACCATCAAAGCGTAATACTCGCTAAGTTTCCCCGCCAGAGGCGGGTGTCGCTTAAGCGTGATTAAAGTCTTCTTACGAAAAATTAAAAGCAGATACCGTAGTGTAAGTTTGAAGGCTCCACTTTATATTCTCATTTTGATTTCTCATGGCTGCAGCTAATCGGCGCGCGATTCGTGAAGCAGTTGTGAGAAGCATTTTTGAATGTGAGTTTCGCGATTGCGCGAGATTTCACGAAGAAGTTTTCGTGCGCAATATGCTGGAGATGGAGATGCCTTCTTATGATGTGGATTTTGCGAAAGCTTTACTCACTGCAGTTTTTTCTCACGATTCCGAATTCAAAGAGTGGATCGAGAAGCTGGCGCCGGATTGGCCTTATTCCAAAATTGCTAGATTGGATCGCGCAGTGATTTGCGCTGGCCTTGCCGAATTAAAATACCTCTGCGTTTCTCTCGATATTCCACCCAAAGTTACACTGAATGAATATGTGGAAATTACCAAAGCGTATAGCGATGATCCTTCTCGCAAATTTGTAAACGGAGTTTTATCTTCCGCGCTAAAAGAATTAGATTTTCCTGCCAATGCTTAAAGCTATCCAAACCAAGATCGGAGTGGAATTCAAAAATCCACAGTTACTAGAAACAGCTTTCATTCACCGCAGCTATCTCAATGAAGCGAAGGGTGAGATTCAGCACAATGAAAGATTGGAGTTTCTCGGTGATGCCGTTTTGGAATTAATTGTTACCGAGTATCTCTACGCGAAATTTCCTACGAAGCCAGAAGGAGAAATGACTGCGCTGCGTAGCGCATTAGTGAAGGGGGAGAGATTGGCAGAAGTGGCAAAAGATTTAGAGTTTGGAGAATATCTCAAACTCTCCAAAGGTGAAGCGCGCAGTGGTGGTAGAGAAAAACCTTATTTACTCGCAAATACTTTCGAAGCGGTGCTGGGTGCGATTTATCTCGATCTCGGCTACAAGCCAGCGCGAAAATTTGTGGAAACATTTTTACTTCCAAGCCTAGAAAAAATTATTGCTGAGGGTAGCCAGGTGGATGCGAAGTCACATTTCCAAGAATTGGCGCAAGAGAAACTCGCGATTACTCCGCGCTATGAATTACTGAGTGAGAGTGGGCCAGATCACGATAAAGTTTTTGAGATGGGAGCTTATGTTGGTAAAGATTTATTTGGAAAAGGTAAAGGTGCAAATAAGCAATCTGCTGAGCAAGCTGCTGCGAGTGAAGCGCTAAAGAAATTGTTGTAAATGTTCAAATTGTTCTAGCTGTTGTAATTGTTGAAGTTGGAATATGGAATGAAAAGAATACTGTCTCTGCGAATCCCGCTGAAGCGGGATGAAGCAGTCTCGTAAGTCTCACGCTAAATTTTCGGGATTGCTTCAGGCTTCGCCTTCGCAATGACAAAACGGAGTGAGTTAGAATTAACTCATGTTTAAGAAAAAACGGCAGCCTCGCGAAGCGGATAGTAAGCAGGTTTTTGATTATGCGTGTTGGTTGCTGGCACGCAGAGCTTATTCCACTGCGGAGCTACTGAAAAAATTTCGCACTACTTTTATTCCCAATGAAGAAATTTTTGAAGCCACGCTTCAGAAGTTGAAGAAATTAAAATTCCAAAGTGATGAAAGTTTTGCGCAAGGTTTCGTAGAGATGCATCGAGATTGGGGGAAGCGCCGACTAGAATTAGAGTTAGCGAAAAAGGGCATCACCAAAGAATTAATCGCGGATGCGATTCCTTCCGAGGAAGATGAAGTTGCGCGCTGCCGTGAAGCTTTACTTACGAAGCTGCGCGGGAAAGAGATTCCAAGCGAGTGGAAAGAAAAACAAAAACTCCTCGCGTTTCTCGCGCGAAGAGGTTTTGATTTGGATGTGATTCAAAAAATCTTAATATCATAAAATCATTCCCATGAAAAAAGATTTTTGTTTCGGTTGTGATGGTAGTGGAGAGGCAGTTGTTTGGTTTAAAACCAAAGACCATTATCTAGATTTAAAAAATCAACAGCTGGAGGATTTCTTGAGGGAGGTAAAAAAAGCTGGATTTGTTGTAGATTATGATCGCGATAAAAGAATGGAGTTAAGCTACAAAAAACAAAAATTTATTTTACTTAGGCATGAATGCGGGCCAGAAATATTATTAGGCTTAGGTTATGTTGCTAGTATATTTGCTATTGTTGATGGAGTTGTAAAAATAGTAAAGTTTTTGAGAAAAATACTTCAATCTAAAAATAAGGAAACCAAAGAAAAACCAATCTTTAAAATTTATATTAATAAAATTGAAATTGATTTTTCTAGTGATAGCAAACTTAAAGAAGCTATTAGTGACTTTCTTTCTAGAAAAGAAATACACTAAAGCATAATCGTATAAGGGAGAATCAGTGGCTCTCTGTCGATTCTTTGTCTTATGAATTTGGCCACGGCGCGAGAAACTTCCTTGCGCACTTCTTTGTAATCGCGCTTTCCACTTGCGAGTAAATCCTCGTAAGCTTTTTTCGCAACTTGTTTGGTGTCAGCTACGATGGCGGAAGATTCTTTCATGTAGACGAATCCGCGCGAGATGATATCTGGATCGCTTACTAGTTTTCCGCTTTTTTCATAAGCGCGCAGCACAATCATCACAACTCCGTTTTCGCTCATGATTTCTCTTTCGCGTAATACGGAAGCTCCGATATCACCGACACCCAATCCATCAATCATGATGTTATTCACTCTGACTTTGGATTTGGATTTCCGCACAGTTTTATCTGGAGACAATTCCAAGACATCTCCGTTATCGAGCAGTAAAACATTATTTTCAGGAATACCGATGGAGACTGCCACTGCTTTATGCGCGTAACGCATGTGAAGCTCTCCATGCACTGGCACCATGTATTTCGGTTTCAGCATCGTATGCATCAGTTTCAGATCTTCTTGGCTGGCGTGGCCGGAAGTATGCACATCGAGATGTTTATTTGTAATCACATGCGCACCGAGGCGCAGAAGATTATTCGTCACACTCACCACACTTCTCTCGTTTCCGATAATCGGAGTAGAGGAAAAGATGACAGTGTCACCATCTTTGATTTTAATTGTAGGATGCTCATCGAGTGAGATTCTTGTCAGCGCGGATAATTCTTCACCTTGGCTACCGGTGCAAAGAATCATTACTTTATTTGCTGGCATCTCATTGATCTTCACACCTTTATCGAGAGTGCGGATGAGGCCTTGCGGTGCTTTCAGATAGCCAAGCTTCTCTGCCATCTCCATATTCGCAATCATGCTGCGGCCACTGAGGAAAACTTTTCTCCCGCTGCGATTCGCCGCATTCACAATGTGTTGGATTCTGCCAATCAAGCTTGAAAAAGTTGCGAGGATAATTCTTCCCTTAGCTCTTTCAATAGTTCTCTCGATATTTTCGTTTACGATTTTTTCTGAAATGGTGTAACCAGGTTTCTCTGCGTTGGTGCTATCTGCAAAAGCGAGTAACACTCCGCGTTTACCGATTTCTGCAATCTTGCCAAAATCTGCATCGAGCCCATCGGAAGGAGTGAAATCGAATTTGAAATCACCAGTATGCACGATGTTGCCAACTGGAGTATTGAGACAAATTCCTACACCATCAGGAATGGAGTGATTCACGCGGAAAAATTCTGCAGTGAAATATTTCCCAAATTTAATTTTGTCAGTGGTAGGATTTTTGATTTCGATCAGTTTCACTTTATTCAGCAAACCGAATTCCTCCAAGCGTTTTTTTACCAAACCGATTGTGAGGGGAGTGCCATAGACTGGTGGGAATTTTAGCTTCGGCAAAATGTGCTGAAGCGCACCGATGTGATCGAGATGCCCGTGTGTAATCATGATACCGCGGATGCGGTCAGTTTTGTCTTCGAGAAAAGCTACATCGGGAATCACATAATCCACGCCAAACATATCCATCTCTGGAAACTGTAAGCCGCAATCAATAATCACGATATCCTCGCGATAAAAGAAAGCACTCATGTTTCTCCCGACTTCTTCTTGGCCACCGAGTGGAAGCACTCTTACCTTATCGTCAAACACCTCCTTGGGATTTAGTGGAGGATTTTTTGTGAAATGTTTTTTAGGTGGGAATTTTTTTGCCTGTTGTGGTTGTTGTGGATGGGGATTTTGTTTTGGGGGAGTAATTTCTTCACCAACATGTTTAGTTAACCAACTATCTAGTTTATCGTTCATAATTTGAATTAATTTTTAAAACTGCAAAGAGCTTACCAATTCTCGCTGTTAAAAGCAAATCAGAAATCTATGATGCTACAATCTGGCTTCCCTATGCGGATATATTAGATTGAAAAATCTCTCCTTATTCAAATAATCCACCCTTCTTAATTTTGATTCCCGCTTCTTGTGCAAGCTTCTCAAATAAATCTTTTTCTTTGCGCGAAAGTTTTTTCGGAATCTCTACGAGGATTTTCACGAGATGATCACCCTTTTCGCTGGTGTTTAATCTCGGCGCACCATGATTCTTCAGTTTAAAAATTTGATGCGATTGCGTGCCAGCTGGGATGCGCAACTTCACATCACCATAAACAGTTTTCACTGGAATCTCATCGCCGAGAGTTGCTTGGATGTAGCTTGTTTTTTGTGTGGAATAAATATCATTACCTTTCCTCTCAAATTCTCTGGAAGCTTCCACACGGATATGAATAAATAAATCTCCGCTGGGTCCACCATGAGTTCCAGCTTCACCTTGGCCAGCGAGCTTAATTACTGCACCATCATTTACTCCAGCGGGGATTTTTACTTTTACTTTTTCCGCTTTTCTTTCTCTGCCAGTGCCGTGGCAAACACTACATTTTTTTTCGTAAGTTTTTCCACTACCTTCGCAGTCTCCGCAAACTGCAGTGTGGCGCATCGCGCCGAAAACGGTTTGACGCGTGGTAGTGACTTCTCCAGTGCCTTTGCAGGTTTTGCAGGTTTCGATTTTACTGCCTGGCTCTGCGCCGTTGCCTCCACAGTGGCTACATTTCAAAGCGCGAGTGAGATTGAATTCCGCCGTAGTGCCAAAGATTGAATCTTCAAACTTAATTCCGAGTTGCGCTTCCAAATCATTGCCACGCATTGCACCACCTTTCGCAGTTTTTCTGCCGCCGCCACCACCGAAGAAAGTTTCGAAAATATCTCCGAAGCCACCAGCATCACCGCCAAAATTGAAACCACCACCACTGAAATCAAAACCACCTGGGCCTTGCCCACCACCAAAGTTTTGGCCACTCGCGCCAAATTGGTCATACTGCTGGCGTTTTTGTTTATCGCCCAAAACTTCGTAAGCTTCGGAGATTTCCTTAAATTTTTTCTCAGCTTCTTTTTTATCGCCACGGGCTTGGTCGGGATGGTATTCTCGCGCTTTACGGCGGAAAGCTTTTTTTACTTCATCGCTGTCAGCATCGCGTTTTACTCCGAGAATTTCGTAATAATCTTTACTCATAGCCGGGAGATTTTATCATGCTACGAAGTTTGCTAAAATCCTCCAGATGGGAAAACAACTCTTCCTTACTCTCGCGGATGGCACGGTGGTTTCTGGAGAAAGTTTCGGAGCTGATACAGCTGCGGAAGGTGAGGTTGTTTTCGTTACTGGCATGGTGGGTTACCCAGAGAGTTTTACTGACCCGAGTTTTGCTGGGCAGATTCTCGTGCTGACTTATCCACTGGTTGGCAACTACGGAGTGCCTCCAAAAATTTCCGAAGCAGGAGTAGAAAAAAATTTCGAATCTAGCAAAATGCATATCGCCAGTTTGGTTGTGAGTGAGTATTCCGAAAAGTATTCTCACCATGCAGCAAAAGAATCTCTCGCGGCTTGGTTGAAGCGTGAAGGCATCCCAGCGATTACAGGAGTAGATACTCGCGCGCTGACTCAGAAGTTGCGAGAGTTTGGCACGATTCTTGGCGCGCTGGATTCTAAGAAAAGATTGGATAAAAAGTTTTACGACCCAAGCGCAGAAAATATTGTCGATAAAGTCGATCCAGATAAACCGACTTTCTATAAGCGTGGGAAGAAAACTGTGGCGATTCTCGATTGTGGCATGAAGCTGAATATTCTCCGCAATTTTTTGGATAGAGGAATCTCAGTTTGGCATTTGCCTCACAACCACGATCTCGAAGGCATTGAATACGATGGATTATTTATCTCCAATGGGCCAGGAGATCCAGCGCAAGCGAAAGGCACTATCGAAACCACACGCAAGGCGCTTGCTGGCAACAAACCGATTTTCGGAATTTGCTTAGGCCATCAAATCCTTGCGTTGGCGGCTGGCATGAAAACTTACAAATTACCGTATGGCCATCGCAGTCAAAATCAACCTGTGAGAGAAATCTCTACAGGTAAATGTTTTATAACCAGCCAGAATCACGGATACGCGAGTGATCGGAAAATGAAAAACGGTTTCGAAGTTTCCTACGAAAATATCAATGATAAATCAGTGGAAGGTTTGCGTCACAAAACCAAACCTTTCTTCTCTGTGCAATTCCATCCAGAAGCTTGCCCAGGGCCGACAGATACAGGATTTCTCTTTGATGAGTTTATTAGCAAACTCTAAGGCATTTGGTTTTCAGGATAGGATTTCCAAACATTTTTCCGCTAAAATTATCTTATGAATAAGAAAGGATATTTCGGTGAATTTGGTGGGAGTTTCATCTCCGAGGTTTTGAAGCCGGCGCTGGATGAGATTGCTTCCACTTATGCGAAGGCGAAGAAAGATAAAAAATTCTGGGCGGAGTTTCACCATCTTGCTTCTACTTATTCTTGCCGGCCAACCCCGCTTTATTTTTGTGAGAATCTTTCCAAGAAATTAGGTGGCGCAAAAATTTATTTGAAACGCGAAGATCTCAATCAAACCGGCGCGCATAAATTCAACAACGTTTTAGGCCAAGCGTTGCTTGCGCGGAGAATGAAAAAGAAGCGCTTGATTGCCGAGACTGGCGCAGGGCAGCATGGAGTGGCGACTGCCACGATTGCAGCGCGCTTCGGATTCGAGTGTGTGATTTATATGGGGGCTGTCGATGTCGCGCGCCAGCGCCCGAATGTTTTTTGGATGCAGAGACTCGGTGCGAAAGTGATTCCAGTGACTGCTGGCACTGCGCGACTCAAAGATGCGGTGGCAGAAGCGATGCGTGATTGGGCTGGCAATATTGATTCCACGCATTACTTACTCGGCAGCGCTTTGGGGCCAGATCCCTTCCCAACTATCGTGAGAGATTTCCAATCTATCATCGGGAAAGAAGTAAAAGTGCAGATGAAAAAAGAGGAAGCCAGACTCCCAGATTATTTGATTGCGTGTGTGGGTGGAGGCAGTAATGCGATTGGATTATTCCATCCATTTATTCGCGATAAAAAAGTTCAACTCATCGGAGTAGAAGCTGGTGGTAAATCGGATTCACTTGGATCTCACGCGATTCGGATTGCGAGTAAGCCGCAAGCGCGCAAAGGAGTTTTCGAAGGCTTCCTCGGGCAGTTTCTCCAGGATAGTGTTGGCAATCTCGCGCCAACGCATTCTGTTTGCGCGGGCTTAGATCACCCAGGAGTTGGGCCGGAGCATTCTTTCCTCGCTTCGAGTGGTAGAGCTACTTACACTTTCGCGCGCGATACCGAGGTTTTGGCAGCAGCCAAAATGCTGATGGAGAATGAAGGAATTATTCCAGCGCTCGAATCTTCCCACGCAGTCGCTGAAGCAATCCGCCTTGCGCCAAAACTTCCTAGGTCAAAAATCATTGTGGTAAATCTTTCTGGCCGTGGCGACAAAGATATTTTTATTTACGCGAAAGCGCTGGGTGATGCAGCTTGGAAAGAATTCCTCCAGCAAGAAATCCAAACTCTCTAGAAAATGAATTTTCCGAAACATGTTTTTCGCGCTTACGATATCCGAGGAATCGCGGTAGGTGATTCTCTCGAGATTACTCCAGATTTTGCGCGGAGCCTTGGCAAAGCTTTTGTTGCGGAATTAGGAATAAAAAAACCACGGTTAGCAGTCGGTAGAGATAATCGTCTCACTGGTAGCAAGCTCAGTGAAGCCCTGATTGCGGGATTAGTAGAGGCTGGCGCAGAAGTTTTTGACATCGGCCACGCAACTTCTCCGTATCTTTATTTCGTAGTCTGTAATCAGAATCTCGATGGAGGAATCGAAATTACTGCTTCCCACAATCCGCCGGCTTACAACGGTTTCAAAATTGTGGGGAAAGAGGCGCTGCCTCTCACTCCCGCGCAACTCCAAAATCTTAGTGAAAAAATTTCACAAGAGCTTCCTTTACTAGAAGGTAAATCTGAAGCAGCGGATTTCCGCGCAGCGTATTTCACGAAACTGATTTCGCTTGCGCCAACTCCACGGAAATTGAAGGTGGTGATTGATTGCGGAAATGGCACAGCAGGTTTTTTCGCGAAAGATTTTTTCACACAACTTGGTTGTGAAGTTGTCGAGTTGTATTGCGAGCCAGATGGAAATTTCCCCAACCACATGCCAAATCCAGAGGAAGCTTCTTCACTTGTGGATTTACAAAATTTAGTTAAAGCAGAAAAAGCGCATCTCGGAATCGCTTTCGATGGAGATGGAGACAGAGTCGGGATTGTTTCCGAGGCAGGAGAAATTATTTCTCCCGATAGATTGATTGTCTTACTCGCGCGGGATTTACTTTCGCGCAATCCTGCGGCGCAAATTGTTTTTGATGTGAAGTGTAGTGATGTGTTGCCAGCGGAAATTCTCAAAGCAGGTGGTAAACCGTTGCGCTGGAAAACTGGCCACAGCTTCATCAAGCGCAAAATGAAAGAAGAGAAAGCGCTGCTGGCTGGAGAAGTTTCCGGTCACCTTTTCTTCGGAGAAAATTATTACGGAGTAGATGATGGGATGCTGGCAGCCGCGAAAATTATTAGCATCGTTTCGAATTCCGATAAAACGATTACAGAATTATTATCTGATATTCCAAATACTTTCACTACTCCTGAGATAAAACTTCCGATTGCAGATGATGTGAAATTCGAAGTGTTAGCAAAAATCGTTACTGAATTCTCGGCGAAGTTTCCCGACTCCAATACTCTCGATGGGGTGAGAGTGAGTTTCGCTGATGGTAGTTGGGGATTGATTCGTGCCAGCAATACTTCACCTTGCTTTACTGCGCGCTTTGAAGCGTTGAGTGAGTCAAGATTGAAAAATTTGATTGGGGAATTCGCAGAGTTACTTTCTAAGTATCCAGAGGTGGATATTCAGAGGTTGCAAAAATAAGGAAAAGCTGGTGAGACTGCTTGAGAAATAGGCTTTTTTCTGCTAGAATAATCCGATTTAAAAACAAACATAAATGCCAAAACTCAAACAAATTTTTGCCAGCTTCCTCGTCTGCGCAGTTTTACTTCCGACTTTTCCGATGACTTTCGGAGAAACGGATTTCGAGCCTTACGATGATACTTTCATTATCTCTGCTTACTATTCTCCACTCCCAAATCAACGGGTGTATTTCCGTGGGAGTTATGATGCGGATAGGCTTCTCAATGGAAATGGCACAAATGGCGCGGATGGCACTCAGGTTTATCCAGGTATGATTGCTGCGCCAAAAACTTATTCTTTCGGCACTAAACTTGCGATTCCAGGAATGGGTGTGGGTGCGATTCATGATAGAGGTGGTGCGATTGTGGTTGCGAGTAGCGATGGATTTAAACACGATAGGTTGGATGTTTGGATGGGAAAAGGTGAAGCAGGTTTAGCGCGCGCTTTGCAATGGGGAGTCAGGACTGTAGCTGTAAAAGTTTATCCAGCTTCCTATGCAATCGCGGAGAGTTTCTCGATTCCTGGCTTCAGCGATGTTTTCGTGGCGGATTTGAAAATGGGTGATACAGGCGAGAGTGTAAAAACCCTTCAAGCAGAATTGAAAACTTATGGTTATTACACTGGAGAAGTTACAGGTAGTTTCGATGCTGCTACCAAACAAGCGCTGACTGCTTATCAGCTGGCGCGCAGTTTAGTTGCTACAACTGATGCTGCAGAAGCAGGAGTGCTGAGTGGAGATACTCGCGCTAGCTTCAACCTAGAAGCTTTCCAACGCAGTTGGAAATTACCACAAAGCTTACTCGCCAAAACAAATGCAACTTCTGGTAGCGGAGCTGCTGCGGTTGCAAAACTGAATGGTAATTCCACAACTACAACTTCTAACTCAACTTCTTCTACAACTACTGCAGTAGCTTCTCTTTTTTCCACTACTCTTTCTGAAGGAGATAAAGGTGATTTAGTGAGAGATATGCAAACTGCGCTTACAGAAGTTGGTAGTTATGAATGTGAAATCAATGGAATTTACGATAGCCAAACTAAAGCTTGTGTTTTCAATTTCCAAAAATCACAGGGAATTCTTTCGGCAGAAACTGATTCTGGCGCAGGTGTGTTTGGAGAAAAAACTCGTAGTGCTTTGGATTCTGCAATCGTAGCGCAAGCCTCAGAAGAAGCTGCGCAGGTAGCTGCAGCTTTACCTTCCGATGCGCTTGAGCCAGGAGATACTGGTGATAAAGTTTCTCAACTCCAAACCAATCTTCAGCAACTTGGTTATCTTTCCTCAGTTACAGGTAGTTATGATTCAGCTACTGAGGAGGCAGTGATTGCTTTCCAAATTGCAGCGAAAGTGCTTTCCGCCAAAACAGATTCTGGCGCTGGTTTCTTCGGGCCAAAAACTAAAACTGCTTTGAAAACTGCTTTGACTGCCAGCCTCGCGCAACCAGCTTTGCCAGAAAATCCAGAATGGAAACGCGCGACAACTTATGTTTCTTACACACCGACTTTTGCAAAGCAACTTACTCTCGGTGAGAGTGGGGATGAGGTAACGAAGTTACAAGCTTCTCTCAAAGAGTTAGGTTATTTTTCAGGAGAAACCACAGGTAGTTTTGACGCAGCGACTGAGAAAGCCCTAATCGCTTTCCAAGTTGCCGAAAAAGTTATCGACTCTGCTACTGCTTTTGGCGCTGGTAGCTTCGGGCCAAAAACTATTGCTGCGCTGAATGCTGCGGTGAAGCGTGAGAATGTTGCGCTTACCAAGAAGGTAGATACTTCCGCTTAAGGATTTAATCCTCAGCTGAGTTAGAATAGAGAAGTATTTTGCTATGCAGAAAATTGTTTTAATCGGCGGCGGTAGTGGAGTAAGCGAATTGCTTCCAGAGTTACTCTGTAAAAAAAATGTAGAAGTGGCTGCAGTGATTTCGGTTTTTGATGATGGAAAATCCACAGGTAGATTGCGCCAAGCTTTCCAAATCCCTGCGGTTGGTGATTTGCGTAAGTGTTTTTCCGCAGCTTCGGGTTTGGATTTTCTCGAAGCGCGTTTACCAAATCAGCATGCAGTTGGAAACTTGATTCTTGTTTCTCTTGCGGCAAAATTTGGTTTTCAAAAAGCAATAGAAGCTTATACCCAGATGCTTCAACCCAAAGTGCAGATTTTGCCAGTTTCTTTTTCTGCTTCTACTCTGATTGTAGAATTCGAAGGCGGTGGGAAACTACGCGGAGAATCCCATCTTGATAATCCTCCAAAGAATTTTTCTGGCAAAAGAATTAAGCAGCTTCAACTTTCACCCAAAGCCAAACTCAATCCTGCGGTAAAAAAAGTTTTACTTGCTGCAGATAAAATCGTAGTTGGGCCAGGCAGTTTATTTGGAAGCTTACTTCCACATTTCGTAGTTACTGGATTCTCAAAAGCTTTCACTCAAGCGCAAGCGCAGAAGATTTTTATCGCGAATCCACAGAGTGAATTTGGTTGCCTGGGAGAAAATCCTGAGAAGCGCGCTGCGCGCTTCGGAGTTGTGTTTGATTCAATTCTTGAAGCTTCTCCTAAAACAAAACGCTGGAATCCTAAAGTGTTAGCTAAAAAAATTCTCGCGTGAAAATTCTCGGAATTGATCCCGGCACTGCTACTACGGGTTTTGCGGTGATTGAAAAAACCCCCACAGGCTTAGCTGTGTTGGATTACGGTGTGATTACTACACCTCCACGCTTAACTCTGCCCGAGAGATTACTCGAGTTATCTGCAGACTTGCAGGAGATTCTCGAGACTTATCAACCTGATTTGGCTGCGGTGGAATCACTTTTCTTTTTCAAAAACCAAACAACTGTTTTCCCAGTTGCGCAGGCTAGAGGAGTGATTATCTACACCATCGCGCGTGAAAGAATTCCCATCGTGGAATTAACTCCACTGCAGGTAAAGCAATCTATCACTGGTTACGGGCAGGCAGATAAGAAGCAAGTGCAAAAAATGGTGAAGCAAATCTTCGCGCTAGAAAAAATTCCTCAGCCAGATGATGCAGCAGATGCGCTAGCGATTGCTTTTGCAGCTAGCTAACCTTGATGATTTTGTAGCGTAATTCTCCCACTGGAGCTTTTACCACTACTTCATCACCTTGCTCTTTGTCTACGATAGCAACACCGATAGGGCTTTCATTCGAAATCTTTTTTTCAGCAGGATTAGTCTCTGTAGAGCCTACGATGGTGTAGGTTTCAGGCTCATCTTTATCAGTGAGATTCTGAAGTTTTACAGTGGAGCCAATCTTTACAATCTTGCCGCTACCTTTTTTCTCAGTGATGATTCTCGCGGTTTTAATCATGCGTTGTAACTCGTTGATGCGGCCTTCTACCAACGCTTGCTCATTTTTGGCATCTTCGTATTCGCTGTTTTCACTCAAGTCTCCGAAGCTGATCGCTTCCTTCAATCTCGCTGCAACTTCTTTGCGCTTTGTAGTCTCCAGCTGCATTAATTCATCTTTTAGCGCAGCTAAACCTTCTTTGGTTACGAGAGTTTCTCTCTCTGATCCATCGGAGGCTGCTTCTTCCTCTTCTCCTGCTTTTACGGATTCTGCGCTTTCCTCACCATCAATCTCAGCATCTTCATCGGTATCATCATCGTTGGCTCCGCTGCTAGAGCGAGATTGCCCCGCAAGCGCGAGATCCTCCTCAGTGAGTTCTTCGTTGGTTTTGTTATCGTCAGCCATAATTAAAAGGTTGTTAGAAACTCGGGCAAGTTTACTGAAAGCCACCTCCTCCTGCAACCGTTTTCTTATTTTTCGTTTTCCTTTAGTTTCGCGGGGTAGTGCAGCTTATCATTGCTAATAAGCTGAAAATTAGGTATAATAATGAAAACAAATTTACCAAATAAAAACCAATCCTTATGAGTTTCTTAGATACAGCTATCAGCCTCGGTGCTGGTTATCTGGCTGAAAATAAGCCAGAAGCAAAAGAATCCTGGCTTTCACGTGTTCCACTGCTTGGTTCTCTCGCAGAAAAACTTAATCCAGGGCAAAAGGAGAAAGCAGAAAAAATTCGCGGAGATGCAGAAAAAGAAAGAAGCGGTATTTTCGGAGAAGTTTGGGAATCTATCTTGGTGCGCTATTTCCCTGGGATTTCCAAGTTGATTGATGTTGCTTCCTCAGTTGGAATTACCGATAAAGATCCAGAAACAGTGCCTTGGCAAAATGAATTTGAAGCTTTCACAGCTTTCTCGATGTTTGTGCCAGATTTTCTCTTGCGCTATATCACCGATCCTTTTGCGGAATCCGAAACTTTCCTCAAGATTTTAGAAAATTGGCCAGTGGGAGGAAAAGAGTTGGCTGATAAAATTCGTGCAAAAAAAGATCCAGATGATGTGATTGATGCGTTGCGCATGATGCATCAAGATCTTTTTGCTACTGGCAAAGTTTCTTTCGAATCAGCATTCAGCTCACTTTTTACAAAATAATTTCCTAAATTTTTTACCATGAATAATTCTCAACTTATCAAAGAAACGCTGCAATATCTCCAACTTTCCAGTATGGAAGCAAAGGAGAAAGCGATGTGGGCAATGCTGATTCCAGAGATGGAAGAAGATAAACTTACGCGCTTGCATGCATCTCTCAAGAAAGAAGTAGATGGTTTAACGGAGATTTATCTCGAAGCAACCAGTGCCTGATCTTTTTGCAGCTGCGCTTTCGAATCTAGCTGCGAGTAAAAAATCTGCAGCTGATCCCAGTCGCGCGAAACTGATGCGTGAGTTGGAGTTGCTGCTTGGCAAGTCTACTTTTCTTTCCGCAGGTGAGAAAAAGAAAATGGCAGCGGTGATTCCATTTTTTAGCAGCGAGATTATCGCGGATTTGATTCAAACCCTGATTCGCCAAAATCTCCGTCAACTCAATAAAAAAGTTACCAAAGCTAAATGAGTAATCTAGAAAAATTTCCATTACCGAAAATCCCACCAGAAACTCTGAGTAAAACAGAAGTAGCTGATGTAACCAAAATTCAACACTGGAAAGAGATTGCGGATTTACATGAGAGCGCTTCGGAGCAAACCACGCAAGAAGCGCGCGATAAGCAATTACTTGCACTTTGGGAAGCGGTAGCAAATTTAGCAGCTTAATTCTTTCTCATGAATCAGAAACAACAGAATCTAATCTCACCAGAAAAAGCTACCAAGCAACCTTCTGCGAAGGTGGAATATCTCGATAAGAAAACCAAAATCAAGCAAGAGGTTATCGAGGAATTGAAGAAAGTAGCAGGCTCCGAAGCGCGCGTGAAAGCGTTTGCGAAAGTGATGGACAAGTATGGAGTTGATGCGATTATCGGATTATTCCCTGAAGTTGGTGATGCAGCTTCCTCCGCGTTTTCTGGGCTTTATCTCATCTTCGAAGCGCAACGCTCTGATCTCGATGCAGCTGCGTATATCAAAATTATCGGATTACAGGTAGCGGATTTTTTCGTGGGTGCGGTGCCAGTTGTGGGTGATGTGATGGATTATTTTTTCAAAGCGAATGAGTGGTCGGTGAGTATGTTTGAGGAAAAGAAAAAAGAAGTTATCGCGAAAGCGCGCAAAGCGGGAGTAGAGGAATCCGAGATCGCCAAAATCGAAGCAGATGGAAAACTCTTACCACAGCTATTAGAGAAAATTACTTCAGTAGCTGCTGGTGCTGCTACATTTGCGAAAGCTGCTTAATCTCTGCGAAGCGAGTATCTACCTCAGCTTGCAGGCGGTTTTTTAACTCAGCATTTTCAGGTTTGAAAAGATGCTTGAAGCGTTTTTGACCTTTGAGAAATTCATCGATCGGTTTTCTTTCTTTCGGCTCGTAATCCAAACGATATTTTCCATTCTCCACCTCGAAGAGTGGCCAGAAATTTGTTTCCACCGCTGCTTTCGCTACTTCCATTCCTAGCGCTGGCGCGGATTTCCAATTGGTTGGGCAAGGAGAGAAAACATTTAAAAAAGCTACACCTTTCGCTTTGAAAGCTTTATGCGCTTTCAACATCAAATCAGCGTGGTTGTGTGGTGAAGCCTGCGCCACATACGGAATATTATGCGCAGCCAGAATCGCGGTGATATTTTTGCGGTTGGTTTGTTTGCCGGGGATTTTTTTCCCAGCGGGAGTGGTAGTAGTGGCAGCTCCGAGTGGGGAAGCGCTGCTGCGCTGGTAGCCAGTATTCATATAACCCTCATTATCGAGGCACACATAAACCACTTCATGATTTCTCTCAGCTAATCCACTCAGCGCCTGCAAGCCAATATCGTAAGTGCCACCATCACCAGCAAACACCACAATCTTAGGCTTTTGCTTGAGTTTACCTTTTCGCTCCAGCGCTTTCAGCGCTGCATCAATTCCACTCGCAACTGCGGCAGAGTTTTGAAAGAGTGAATGAATCCAAGGAATCTGCCAGCTAGTTTGCGGATAAGCGGAAGTGCAAATTTCCAAGCAACCTGTAGCATTCACCGTGATGATTGGTTGATCGGTTACGGTGAGAATTTGCTTCACAATCACTCCTATGCCACAGCCTGGGCACAGTCGATGGCCAGCAGCGAGGCGCTGCGGATTCTGAGAAACGGTTTTGAGATTGGGAATGAAATTCATTTACTGCAAAAGTTTGATAGGGAAGAGAATCAGAATCAAAGCGCAAATTCCGATTCCGATTCCGAGATATTGAGTAGAGGATAATCTTTCTCCGAAGTAAAAATAACCAAAAGTGATTCCAGCCATGATGCTGATGAGAGGCACACTGCTGACTGCAAGCGAAAGAGAGCTTTTTTTAATCGCGAAAATCATTAGCAATCCACCCATAAAATAAAGCATGAGAGTGATTGCAAGATAAAACCAGTTACCTTTTACTCCCCAGTTTTTCGCGCAAAAATCTCCGAGGATGTAACTCGCTGCGCTGCCGAAAATTAAAAAATATAAATTCATTATTCGCGGAGATTTACAAAATTAATTCTCTCGCAATCTTTTTCTTCTAGCTTCGCAAAAATTTCTTCTGCATGAGTTGGGGAGAATTGCCGCTGGCCGATTCCGTAGATGAAGTTCACAACTTTTGGGTTGAGATTATTCGCAAGTAGTGCAGCAGAAACTTCTGCAAAGAGTGGGCCGCCGACTCCACCCGCTGGCATCGTTTTGTCACAGACTGCTACGCGTTTAGCTTTTTTTAAGGCGTTTGCGACTGCTTCAAATGGAAATGGTCGGAAACTTCTTACGCGCAGCATCCCAACTTTTTTTCCTTTGCTACGTAATTTCACTACTGCTTCGGTAGCGCTGCCGCTGCTAGCGCCGACAATCACAATCACACTTTCGGCATCTTCGATTTCCAAAGTTTCAATCGGCTCGGCATAATCTCTGCCGCTGATTTTTCCAAAACTTTTTCCAACTTCGGAAATTATTTTCTGCGCGTTTTGCATTCCTTCGTGTTGGCTTCTACGCATTTCAAAAAACCAATCTGGATTGGTATAGCTTCCATAAGTCACTGGGTTTTCTAAATCAAGCAGCGGATTCAAAGTTTTCACTTCTCCTACAAAATCTTTTGCGACTTTATCTTCCAGCACTTCCACATTTGTAGAAAGATGTGAGGTCTCGAAACCATCGAAGCAAACCATCACTGGCAATCTTACTTTTGCATTTTCTCCAATCAAATAAGCTTGCAGTGTGAGATCGTAAGCTTCCTGTGGAGAATCGGCATAGAGTTGAATCCAGCCAGTATCGCGCTGACTCATAGAGTCGGAGTGATCTCCATGGATAGAAAGTGGCGCGCTGAGTGCGCGATTCGCATTCGCAAGCAGAATCGGAAGTCGCATACCACTCGCATTCCACAAAACTTCATGCATGTAGGCGAGGCCTTGGCTGGCGGTAGCGGTAACAGCTCTCACGCCACTCGCAGCGGCACCGATACAAGCACTCATCGCAGAATGCTCGGATTCCACTGGCACAAATTCCGTATCCACTTCACCATTTGCTACATAACTACTAAATACTTCTGGAATGTGTGTGGAGGGAGTAATCGGATAAGCAGCAAATACATCAGGATTGATTTGCTTCAGCGCTAGCGCCACTGCTTCGTTACCATTGAGGATTTTTTGCATTAGATTTCTTCAAGTTTTTTAGATTCCAATTTCAAAGATTTTGGATTGGTAGGGCAAGCGGTGATACACAATCCGCAAGCGGTGCATTTCTCTTCATCGATTCCAATCATGTTTCCGGCTTTATCTACGAGGATTGCGTTTTCTGGGCAAACTGGCCAACAGAGATTGCAGTTGATACAACTTTCCTTATTCCACTTACAAGTTTCTCTCACCCAGTTGCCAGTGTTGTATTCTCGGCTGCTGCCAGGATTCAAAATAACACCTCCGATTGGGAGAGATTTCCAACCCGGTAATTTCTTTTCCTTACTCATAGTTTTGAGATTTCATTATAACCTTTCTCGAAAGCTTTTAGATTTCCTTCCAAAATCTCAGGAGGGAGGTGATTGCCAAGGAAATTTCTCAAGCCAGCTTGGAATTTTTCCAAATCAAGGAATTCTCCGATTTTTACCAAAGCGCCCAAAATTGGCACATTTGGAATATCTTTTCCGATGGTTTCCACTGCGATTTCACTCGCTTTCACCGTAAACACATTCTTCAAATCTTGCGCTATTTTGAGAGTTTTCTGCGCGGTATTCACCAGCAATTTTCCATTAGGGTTCAAACCTTCTAGGAGTTTTTCCTTCGAAATCTCACCACTGGCAACCAGTGAAGTATCGAGTAAAACCACGATATCCACCCCGCGAGGATGGGCAACATTGGTGAGTTTTTCGCTTGAAATACGGTTAAAAACTACCACAGCGGCTCCGCGTTTTTCCGCGCCAAAATCAGGGAAAACCTGCACAAATTTCCCATTTTCCCCCAAAATCTGGGCTAAAGCGGTAGCTGCCGTAATGGCACCTTGGCCAGCGCGGGAAAACCAACGAATTGAGATATTTTTAGCCATAATCGAGTAGCTGGATTCTACCTTATCCTTGAGCTAAAAGTCTTGTAAACGCAGCCTTTTTCTGCTAAAATACTAGGAAAATTATTTCAAAATATACACAAAAATAGATGGCGGAAAACCAAGCAACAACCGCGAATACTCAAGATCCTGCCGTAGCGCAGAATTTGGTGCAGCCAGTTGAAACCTCAGTTGCGCAGCCAGAAGCCCAAACTCCAGATATGGATTTTACTTTTGAGCCGATTCCAGATGAGTTGGCAGTAGCTGCGAATCAACCAGTTGCGACAGAAGTCAATCAAGATTCTGCAGTGGGAGAGCCTAAACCTATCGAAGCAGGTAGTTTGGTAGAAAATATCCAGCAGCAAGCGATGGTAGAAACTCAACCTACAGAGGATTCTATTTCTCCAGTTGCAGAAGAAATTTCACAACCAGAAGCTTCCTCAGCAGAAGAAGAAATTATCACTCAGCCAGTGGCTGAAAATTATCCAGCTGTTGAAGCTGAATCTGATATGGTTTCACAACCAGTGGAAATTACTACTCCTCCAGTTGAGGAAATCTCACAATCTGAAGTTACACCAGCGGAAGAAGTAGCTACTGAAGATTCTCAAGATTCTGTAGTAGAAGAATCCAAACCCGTGGAGGCAGGTAGTTTAGTCGAGAGTATTCAACAGCAAGCGATAGCAGAATCTCAACCAACAGAGGATTCTATTCCTCCAGTTGCAGAAGAAACTTCACAATCAGAAGTTGCACCAACCGAAGAGGTTGCTGCTCAATTAACTACTGAAGATCCTCAAGTTGCTGAAGTAGAAATTTCCCAACCAGAAACTCAGCCAGAAGTCGCAGCTTTTGAATCTTCTCCAGAAGAAGTTTCCCAAGTAGCAGAAATTCCAGCAGAGGAAAATTTACAACCAGAAAATTCTCAAGTTGCTGAAGTTTCATCTGAGCAGCCAGTGGAAATTCAACCAACTCAGGTTACCGAAGATTCTCCAGTGATTCCGAATCCAGAAGAAGTGGTAGCAGCGCAGCAAGTTGCGGAAGCGCAAGCAGCCGCTGCGATTCCAGAAGCTCCGATTGTGAATGAGGCTCCACAGCCAACAACTACAGGTGAGCAATTTCTCCAGCAAAATAACAAAGTGACAGGAAATTTTATCCGGAATTTTTTTGATAGAAAAAATCCAGAAGAAGTTATTTCGCCAACCATTACTTCTGTAGCTTCTCCAGTCGCTGCAAGTGGGATTCCTGCTGCAGTAGAAGCTTCGGCAAATACCATTTCTTTGCGGGAAGCTGAAAAGGTTTATCAACAAGGTCTCGCGAGTGTGAGAGATCTCATCGCGCCTTCTTCACTTGAAGTGCATTACGATCATCTCCAGCTTTCTGGAGTGTTTTCTCGCAGCTTTTTCGTTTACGCTTATCCGCGTTATCTCGAAACTAACTGGCTGACTCCAGTGGTGAATTTCGATGCTACGGTGGATATGGCGCAATTCATCTATCCGATTTCTTCAGCAGAAATCATGCATACGCTGAAGAAGAAAGTTGCGCAGATTCAATCTTCCATTACGATGCAACGCGAGAAGGGGAATGTGAGAGATCCAGTGCTTGAAACTGCGCTCGAAGATGCTGAGCAACTTCGCACTGATCTTCAGCGCGGCCAAGAAAAATTTTTCCAGTTTGGTTTCTACTTCACGGTTTACGCGGAAGATGAAAAGAAACTCGAAGCTTCCACGAAGCTGCTTGAGAATTTGCTTGGCGGAAAATTAGTTTTGACTAAGCGCGCAGATATTCAAAACGAGCATGCGTTTAATTCTACTATTCCAATCGCTTTGGATGAGTTGGGAGTTTTCCGTAATATGAATACTTCGCCGCTTTCTACTACTTTCCCATTTGTTTCTTCTTCACTCGCAACTGATGATGGAATTCTCTACGGATTAAATCGCCACAACAATTCCCTCATCATCTTCGATAGATTCCAACTACCAAATGCCAACTCTACAGTGTTTGCGACTTCTGGCGCAGGTAAATCTTACGCAGTGAAATTGGAAATTCTTCGCCAGAGTATGTTTGGCACGGATGTGATTGTGATTGATCCAGAAAACGAATACGAAGAATTGGCGCAAACTGTCGGTGGCACTTATCTCCGTATCTCTCTCAACTCTCAGCAACGTATCAATCCATTTGATTTGCCAGCGGCTTTCGAAGGCAATGATGTGAAGCCAGGAGATTTACTACGTGAAAATATTATTACCATCACAGGTTTACTGAAGTTGATGCTTGGCACGATGACAGCTTCAGAAGAAGCTTTAATAGATAAAGCACTTCTCGATACTTACGCAATCAAAGGCATCACGATGAGTCGCGAAGATCCAACGGGAATTCCTCCTCCAACGATGGGTGATTTCCATTCAGTGCTTTCTTCCATGAAAGGCGCAGAAGAAATTTCTCAGCGTTTACAAAAATATACTACGGGAACTTACGCTGGAATTTTCAATCAGGAAACCAATGTGAATCTCAACTCTGGTTTAGTAGTTTTCTGTATTCGTGATCTCGAAGATCAACTTCGCCCAATCGCGATGTATATCATCCTCAATTATATTTGGAATAAAGTCAGAAGTGAATTGAAAAAGAGAATCCTCGTAGTGGATGAAGCGTGGACTATGATGCAACACGAAGACGCTGCGAAATTCCTATACGGTCTCGTGAAGCGCGCTAGAAAATATTATCTCGGCATCACTACGATTACTCAGGATGTGGAAGATTTCCTCCGCAGTCCGTATGGTAAGCCAGTGGTTACCAACTCCTCGATGGCGATTCTCATGAAGCAGGCGCCTTCCTCGATGGAAGTTTTGCAAAAGACTTTCAATCTCACGGATGGTGAAAAATATTTACTGCTCAATTCCGGAGTCGGCCAAGGATTATTCTTCGCAGACAACAAGCATGTAGCGATTCAAATCATCGCGAGTTACAACGAAAACAAGATTGTAACTACCAACCCAGAAGAAGTGCTGGCGCAGAGAGTGGAGGATGCGAAGGGATTATAGGAATTTTATATTTAAGAATATGTTTCTTTAACTTGCGACCGAGCTTCCTTAACTTGATCCATATATTCTTTGCCAAATAAAACCTCTGCCATCTTAGGTGCGCAACTTCCTAGCAGCTTATATCCCATTGGAGGAGCGCCAACAAGTCTTGAATTAATTCGCTTTCCATCAAATCCATCAACTCCTTTCTGCAAATCTCCTAGCGCAAGTGATACAGTCATATAAAATCCTGCTAAGATAAGCTCATCAGATGCACGTTCAGATAGGAATCTGGCAAACTCATAAACAATATCTGGCTGATCTGGCATATATTTTTCCAGGTTAGCAAGTTTTTCTTTTACGCCTGTGGCAATTTTTTCATGCCCTAGCGGATCATCATGTTCCATAAAATTTATATTAAAAATATAAAGGGAAGTATTATACAAGCACATATCTTACTTTGTCAAGAAGTAGGAAAGTGTTTTTTCTGGATTCCTGCTTTCGCAGGAATGACAAAATTAAATTTCCAATTCCAAAAATCTACCAACTACTTGATTCCCATTCCCACTATTCCCAGCACCAATCCGAGGCCAGCCATCACTCCACCAATCAACCAGAAGCGCATCGTGATTTGGTATTCGGGCCAACCGAGTTTCTCGAAGTGATGATGAATCGGTGCAATCAGGAAAACTTTTTTACCGAAGAATTTTTTGCTGACGAGTTGGATAATCACTGAGAGAGTTTCCAAAATAAAAATCGAGCCGATAAAAAGAAAAGGCACGAGTGAATCAGTCAGCATCGCAATCACTCCGAGAGTGGCACCCAGCGCATAGCTACCCGTATCCCCCATGAAGAATTTTGCGGGAGGAATATTCCACCAAAGGAAAGCAGTGGTAGCGCCACCAATCGTGGCGCAAAGTGTTGCCAGCAGAAACATTCCTTTTGCAAAAGCGATGGCAGAGAAAGCGCCGAAAGCGATTATCAGTAATCCTGCTGCTAATCCATCCAAACCATCAGTGATATTTACTGCATTCGCACTCGCGATAATTACAAGCACAAAGAGTGGAATATAACCCCACCCGATATCAAAATCTCCGAGGCGGGGAATGTGAATAAGACAAGCATTTTCCAAGCCATCGAGACAACCGAGTTTCGAGTAAAACCACCAAGCGCCAGCTAAAGCAAAAATTGTTAGCCAAATGAGTTTTGGTTTTACACGCAAACCTTTGCCTCCACCGACTCCCGTGATATTAAACCAATCATCCAGCATTCCGAGTAATCCCGCAGTTACCAAAGTGAAGAGAGGAATATAAGTTTCGGCGCGATTCCAGAGAGAGTAATTCGTGAAACCCAACTCTTTCGGAATTAGAGAAATCAAAACCATCGCAATCACAGTGCCCCAAATCAAAATGCCTCCCATCGTAGGAGTGCCACTTTTTTTCAAATGCAAAGCGCGGAAGATGGGAGAATCTTTTCCGTCGACAGCAGTATCGCGAATTTGTTTCCCGATTTTATTCTTATGCAAAAAACGAATGAAACCCGGAGCCAGAAGCATCGCAACTGCGAAGGATAAAGTTCCGAATCCGAGAATAAAGGCTAAGTCTTGCAGCATTGGGGTAGATTTATTTTACCATCCGCCTTCGTCAAAGACTATGGGATAAATTTGTGAATGGAGATAGGAGAATCATGCGAATGTTGTTTTGTCTGTAAATATTGCTTCGGCGGATTTCGCTTAAGTGTCTTTAATATTTTTCTCAAAAACTTAAAAGCAGACATTACATATAAGCTGCGCTCCACTTCACCAGCGGAAATTTGTGAGAGCCCAAGTCAGTAGCGCTTTATCTTCTTGCATGCGGCTGGGAGAATTCAAAACGATAGCTAAAACCTGCTGCCCATTTTCTCCTTCCGCGATTCCCGCGAAGCATTCTCCTGCTTCATCAGTGGTGCCAGTTTTTAGCCCGCGCATCGTGAGATAAGTGCCGTAAAGTTTATTAGTCGAAGAAAGTTGGTGGCGGATTCCACCATTCACCGAAGCAACCGTGGCGTTTTGTGTTGCTACGATTTCGCGTAGCAAATCATCACGCAAGAAATATCCAGCGAGGCGCGCAAGGTCATAGGCAGTGGAATAATTTCCCTCTTCATCGTAACCCACTGCGTTGGAGAAATGCGTATTTAGCAAACCGAGCTTGCTGACTTTATCATTCATCTTCACTACGAATTCTTCTTCTCCCATTTTCTCCGCTAGCGCGGTAGCTGCATCATTTGCAGAATTTATCAGCAGCGCTTTTAGCAAATTCTCCACCGTGATTTCTTCTCCCGTGAGGAGATGCGCTTCCGCCGGTGGTTGCTTGTCTGCGTTTTCACTCACCACTACCACATCATTCAGCTGATAATTTTCTTTGGCTACAAGCGCAGTTACTAGCTTCGTGAGGGAAGCAATCGGGAGTTGCGTTTGCGCATTTTTTTCAAAAAGAATGCTGCCTGTTTTCACATCCATTACCAATGCTGCTTCGGCTTTTACCACTGGTGCTAATTCTTCTCCGCGTAATTGTGGAGGCGCAACGATTTCCAAAACACTCGCAGGTGGGAGAGTGGCGATTGGCTGGGAGAAACCGAGAAGCGAGAAAACTGCATTAAGCATCGCGCAACATTTTAACCTCACTCTCGGTTAGTTTCCTCCACTTTCCGATTGCAAGATCTCCGAGAGTGAGTTGCTTCACTCTTACTCTCTGTAACTTCACCACTTCGCAACCAACTTTCCCGAAGATTTTTCTCACCTGCCGATTTTTGCCTTCCGTGATAATTACCCGCGCAGTATAACTTCCAATCTGTTTTACTTGCGTAGGTTTCGTCGCTGCTTTCTCTAGTTTCACACCTGCTTCGATTTTCCGGATTCTTTCCGCAGTGAGAGGACTATCCAATTCCACTTCGTATTCTTTTTCACATTCGAATTTTGGGTGGGTGAGTCGATAAGCTAAAACTCCATCATTCGTAAGTATCAGTAAGCCAGTAGTTTCCTTATCCAATCTGCCCACGGGAAAAATCCTCGGCTTCTCTGGCACGAGATCCATCACAATTTGTGGATCAGTTTTCGTCTTCACCACTGAGGTGGTGTAGCCCGCTGGCTTATGTAGCATCAGATATACCAAATCCTTTTGCGCTTCGATAACTTCATCGGCTACTTCCACTTTATCTTTCTCCTCATCTACTTTCACGCCCAATTCACTCGCGACTTTCCCATTCACTTTTACTTTACCCGCAGCAATCAACTCATCCGCTTTGCGCCGCGAAGCAATGCCTTTTTCTGCGAGATATTTATTCAGCCGGATTTGCATAACAAATGTATTCTAGAGAAGCGTGGGTTGGTTGCAAAGGAGAATTTTGGTATGGTAAGTTAATCTCCTTACTTTTTATCAAATTAGTTATGAAAGAAGCAGTTGTTGCAAAAAGTGATTTTATTCTTACTAAGAATGATATTAAAAATATCGGAGAGGTGGCTTGGGAAGAATTATCGGATTTTAGAGGAAGAATTGCTGCAGCATTGTTGGCGAATCCACCAGGTTATTTAAGGAGTCGCCTTGAAGCTGATGGTAATGATAGAAAAGCTTTGAAATCTAGTCCAGATGAGATTATTGCATTTGAGCCAAGATTCGCTGAGTCACTACCGCCGAAATTAGAAGGAATAGAGTTAGAAATCACGTTTAAGCCTTCTATGGAAGATGATGAAAGTGGTGATGTGCATGCGCTTGGTGTTGGCGAGGAATCTTGGAATGATATTAATTTGGCAGATTTAAAAATTACTCCTAGAGAATTAGGTATGTTGTATATACATTCTCTCTATAGAATAAGTAGAATAAATTCCAAAGAACTTTCAAGGGAAGAGCGATTTGATTATTTGATCGCAATCCAACCAGATTCGATAAGAGATTTACATCGACAAATTAGAGATGCAGCAATCGCTGCCAGTATTCCGCTTGAGGTATCGCAAGCTGCTTAGTTTACTCAGCTCCGCGCAAAGGCTAAAATCGAATTCCGTTAAAGCTGCCTTTGTCTTTTTACCGAAAATACCGCCCGCAAAAGTTATCTGAGATTGTGGATCAAAACCACATTACTCAGACTTTTCACAATGCTTTACGCAAACACGCGCTGAATCACGCGTATCTTTTCGCTGGGCCACGCGGCACTGGCAAAACTTCTGCAGCGCGAATTATTGCGCGCGCCATCAACTGTCTCAATCCTGCGGAAGATGGAGAACCTTGCAACGAGTGTGAGATTTGCAAAGATGCTTTGGCTGGAAGACTGGTAGATCTGATCGAGATTGATGCAGCGAGTAATCGTGGTATCGATGAGATGCGCGATCTGAAAGAAAAAATTAACTTCACGCCTTCACGCGCGAAATTCAAAATCTATGTGATCGATGAAGTGCATATGCTTACGAAGGAAGCATTCAACGCTTTGCTGAAAACTCTGGAAGAACCACCAGCGCATGCTTACTTCATCCTCGCCACAACCGAGGCGCATAAAGTGCCAGAAACAATTCTCTCGCGCTGCCAGCGTTTTGATTTCCATCGCATTAGCACTGAAGCAATCGCGAAGCATCTCGAAGATATTGCTACTCGCGAAGAAATTAAATTCGAAGCAGCAGCGTTGCAACTCATCGCAAAGCAATCTCTCGGTGGTATGCGTGATGCGCTGGGAATGCTGGAGCAACTCAGCAGCAGTGGAGAAGTCACCAGCGCCATCGTGGCAGAAAATCTCGGGCTTACTCGGCCAGCGGCAGTAGAGGATTTCGTTTTTGCTTTGCTGTTTCACAAGATGCCAGAAGCGCTCGAAACAATTATCAATCTAGTAGGTGAGGGTGTGAATCTTCTCCAATTCAATAAAGCGATTCTCAGCCGCTTGCGCGAAATCATGTTGGAAAAAGTTTCGCAAAATAAAATCGGGGAAGCGAAAAATGTTCTCACGATTATCGAAGAATTCACGCGCGCGGGTGATGGGTTGAAAAACGCGGTGATTCCTCAGCTTCCACTTGAGATGGCAGTGATTGCTGTTTGCGCTAGCGATGTAGAAATTCCCAAAGCTTCCACTCCATCAGTAACTCCGAAAGCGATGGTTGCTTCCATTGCGCCAGCTGAGAAAATTTCACCAGCAGCTTCTCCAGCTCCAGCTCCAACTCCTGTAGAAAAAGTTGATACTCCTGCAATCCCAAAAGCTTCTCAACCAACGGAGGATGCGAAGCAAGCTTTACTTACTGTGTTGGGAAAAATCAAAAAGCCAGCGCTGAAAATGGCTTTGCGTGAATCTTCAATCCTCACTGCAAATGGTGAAGTGGTAATCGGAGTCGGGAGTGATTTCCTTCTCGCGAAAATAGATAATGCAGAATCTCTCGGAGAGTTGGCAATTCTTTTTTCCGAAGCGCTGGGTAAGCCTGTCGGTATCAAAGTGAAACGCGTAGAAATAGAAATTGCTTCCACAACACCCGAGGTTTCCAAACCACAAGCCAGCATTCCAAAAAAATCTTCACTCGCGCAAGAGGCAGAAAATCTCTTCGATGGAGATGATTACTAATTCAAATTTTTCTCACCATGCAAAAAAATCTCCAAAAGAAAATCTTCATCACGCTTATCATCGTTTTGCCGATTCTCGCGTTTCTCCTCGGATTTGAAATTGCCTCTAAAGAATTAATTACCTCCACCTCTTCTCCTGCGGTAGCGGAAGTAACAGAAGCAGCTTCGCCAGAAGATTTGAAAATGTTTTGGCAGGTGTGGGAAAAAGTAAAAGAAAAATATGTAGATGTGGAGAAATTAGATGCAGAAAAAATGATGTATGGTGCGATGCGGGGAATTGTAGAAAGCCTTGGAGATCCACATTCAGAATTTATGGATCCAGAGGAAAGCAAAGAATTCCTCAACTCTCTCGAAGGCAGCCTCACTGGTATCGGCGCGGAAGTAGGAATGCGCGATGGGATGCTAGTGATTGTTTCTCCACTGCGTGGTAGCCCAGCGGAAAAAGCAGGGTTGCTGCCTGGTGACAACATTTTCAAAATCGATGGAGAAATTACTTCCAATCTTTCCATCACTGAAGCGGTGCAAAAAATTCGTGGAGAAGCTAATACAAAAGTTACGCTGACGATTTTCCGTCAGGGAGAAGTGGAATCACGCGATGTCATCATCACTCGCGCATTTATCGATATCGACAGTGTGGTAGTCACCAAGCGTGAAGATGGAATTGCGATAGCGACAGTCTCTACTTTTGCGGAGGATACGGCGGCGGAATTTAAAAAAGCTTTGGTAACTCTTGCTGCGGAAAAACCTAAAGGTGTGATTCTCGATTTGCGTTTCAATGGTGGTGGTTTCCTCGATGCTGCTATCGAAATGGCTAGTGACCTGATGACTGAAGGCCCAGTCGTAAAAATTCACGAGAGAGGCAAAGCGGATAAGATTGTCGGAGTCACGGGTTACTCCATTCTTCCGCAAACTCCGCTGGTGGTTTTGATAAATGAAGGCAGCGCTTCTTCGAGTGAGATTCTGGCTGGCGCTTTGCGTGATAATGGTAGGGCCAAAATCTTCGGCAAGAAATCTTTTGGCAAAGGCACAGTCCAAGAGTTGATTCAGGATTTCGCTGATGGCTCAATTCTCCGCGTTACTGTCGCTAAGTGGTTTACACCTGCTGGCACCGATGTAACTGCGGAAGGAATTCACCCTGATTTCGAAGTGGAGCTTAGCGCGAAAGATTTCTTCGCAGGCAACGATACTCAACTCAATGCAGCGGCTAAGTATCTGCTGACTGGCGAGGTTGAAAAAACTACTACAAACCCCTAAAATCCCTCGGCTCTTTTGAAATGCTCGGGTGGTGAAATTGGTATACACGTACGCTTGAGGTGCGTATCCCGCAAGGGGTGGAGGTTCAAGTCCTCTCCCGAGCACCACGCAAGTTCTTCCCGCCGAAGGCGGGGAGGTTTTGCGTGGAGATCTGGAGGTGGTGGAATTTCCCTGTAGAGAAAAAACTTTAATCAAAGTAAAATACTTCCGGCGACTGGTGAAGAAATTTTGAATTACTTCAAATTCAAAGCTAACTTCAATCCTCTCCCGAGCATATCGCAAGTTCTCCTCCCGTAGGTAGGAGGTTTTGCGTGGAGGGGTGAATGATTTGTAATCTCAATAGAAACATTTAATTTAGATTAAAAACATATCTTCGCTATATTTTATAAAGTGATAAGATGAAAATGCGTACTTTAGAGAAGTGAATAATAAATTTTCTAATCATAAATCTATGACAGAGAGAAATTATGAGGTTTACTCAAAATTAAACAACGAAGACATAAACAAGAGTGGTTTTGCGAAAATACTTAAAAAAATAGGAATTGGTGGTTTGATGATAGGTGGTGGTTTTCTGTCTATTGCCTTTTTTATATTGCGCTTTGTATATATCGCTTGTGTGGGTTTATCAACACTTGGATGGGCGATTATGTTATTTAAAGATGGTTCGATAATCGGGGGTTTGGCAGTGCTTTTTATAGCGACTCCACTAGCGATTGGTCTTGCTAGTTATTTTTTTATATTCTTTCTTATACTTACAATTTTATCCTTGATAATATTGGTGGTAATTCATATCTTTGGCTTTAGTGCTTCTTTCGCAGATGTTTGGGATTCGATTTGGATTATTATCAAATTAGCAATTTTAGGAATCATGGCTTTTGTTGGAGTTAGCTCATTCATACAAGCAGTTAAAAGTAAAAACTTGAAATATTTTTTTAAGGAAAATTGGTTTTATATTCCCTTTTTCTTTTTACTGCTGTGGTGGTTTCTCCCAAGTTTTCTATTTCTCCTGCGCCGCGAGTAATCCTCCACTCACCATGAGATACAGCAGGATGGCAGGGAAGAAAAGCGAATTCACAAAGATGGAGTGAATCAGTAATCCACATAGTGCTGCGAGGAAACCTAAACCCAAAGCAGTTTTTCTTTTCTGCCAAGCCAGTAGTAAGAGATTTCCTAAGAAGAATAAGAAAGCAGCTAAACCCAAAGTTCCAGTAGTGGCTCCGATATTTAGCAGCGAAGCATCGCTACCACTCGCAGCATGCGAAGTTTCACTTGAAAAAGTTTGGTGGAATTTGTAGCTACCGTAACCGACTCCGAGAATCGGATTTTCTTTCCAGATGCGCAAACCTTCCTGCCAACTGCTGACTCGTAGCTGCGCAGTCGGATCCAAAACCTGCTGACTATTGCCTCCGAGTGAAGCTGCGCTTTGCGCCAACTCGCCGATTCTTTCACTGAGGCGTGAAGAAACTCCCATTCCAATTATCCCCACAATCAGCATCGCAATCAGCAGTTTGCGATTACCCACAAATCCCAAAACTAAACCACTGACTCCCAGCGACACTAATCCGCTTCGCGAATAGGTGAGCAGTAAAGCTATTAGCATCACTCCTGCTAATAACACTAACCAAGCTTGCTTCAGAAATTCTCGTGTTTTGAGAATCTTCCCACCGAGTAACGCAAGCAGGAAAGCGAAACCGCCTGCTGCGAAATTCGGGTCTAACCAAGTGGAAGTGAGTCTGCCGATATGGGGATCCCAACCCAAATCTGCTAACCCTGCTTCGGCAAAATCAGGAATTACTTTAAATAAATAGAAACCAAGTAGCGCGAGGATTCCGCCTGCGAGGAGTAGCCAATTCATCACTTTGGATTTTTGCTTCGCGCTGTCTTGCGCGATAAAGAAGAAACTTCCTACTGCTACGAATCTTACGAGATAAAGCAAAGCGAATTTAAAATCGGCGGCATTCAAGCCTGCTGCGCCAGTCAATAAACTTAAAATCGCGATTGAGAGGAAAGCGATTAGCGAAGCATTCACTTTCGTAAAGTGGAAGGTTTCTTTGCGAATCAGTTTGCGCGCAAGCCATACCAACATCACTACTGGCGTGATGACATCGAGGAGTAGGAGAGAATTCCCCATTATCTCGATTCTCCCGAATTCTTCTGGCAGAGTCGCGAGAATCGCCGCGAAGATTCCAAACAGTGGATACTGATAGCAAACCGCGAGGAAAGTCGCTATTCCAGTGATTAGCAAAACTTCCACAGGGTGAAACACTGCAGCGGTGGCAATTCCCAACACTAGGAAGCTTAACGGAATCTTACCTCTCTCAAACACGGGGTTGATTTTAGCTTGCATTAGCGGTAACTTAAAACGGCTTCTAATTTTTTCCCCAATGCTTGTCAGAAAATTCGGCGGCACCTCGATGGGCTCTCGTGAAAGCCTTTTCGCAGTAGCGAAGATTATCAAAGCCTACAAAGGGAAGCAGGCGGTGGTAGTCAGCGCCATGAGTGGAGTTACGAGTGATTTGATTGCTGCTACTGAGGCAACTCTGGCAGGTAAGCAGCTGCTTGTAAAAGATATTCTCGCGAAGCTTCAGGAGAAACATATTGCGATTATCGGAGTGACTATCCAGGATGAATCAATTCAAGCGAAAGTTGCGCATTACACCGAGTGTGTAGTGAAAAGTCTGGGAGGTTTCCTCAAAGCGTTGGGGGAAATCGGAGAATTATCGCATCGCAGTGAAGATACGATTCTCGCGGTAGGCGAGAGGTTGAGTGCTTATCTGCTGGCGGGGATTCTATCCGATCAAGGTTTACCTTCCGAGCAACTCGATTTTGAGAAAGCGCTACCAGCGAATTTAGCGGAAAAAGCGGATCATGATTTTTATCTCAAGAGTGAAAAGATTTTCGCGCAACGTGTGAAGAAAGTGATTGCGCGTAAAAAAGTTCCAATCATTACGGGTTATTTCGGCAGAGTGCCAGGCGGAATGTTGCCAGCGGTAGGTAGAGGCTATTCCGATTTTTGCGCAGCTTTAGTCGCAGCTGGACTCAAAGCCACTAACTTAGAAATTTGGACAGATGTTTCTGGTATCTACACAGCCGACCCACGCAAAGTGAAGAAAGCTTTCGTAATCAAAACGATTTCCAATGAAGCAGCTGCCGAGCTAGCGCATTTCGGCGCAAAAGTTCTCCACCCACAATCGGTGCATCCTGCTACTCGCGCGCGGATTCCAGTGTGGATTAAAAATACTTTCGAGCCAGCAGCGTATGGCACGAAGATTATTCCAGAAGTAAAAAATCCAGAGAGGCTGATGACTTCCATCACCTGCCAGAAGGGAGTTACCATCGTGAATATCGCGAGTTACCGCATGCTGTTGCAGCATGGTTTCATGGCAAAAGTTTTCAACACTTTCGCAAAATACGAAATCCCCGTAGATGTAGTAACCACTTCCGAGGTTTCTATTTCACTCACAGTTTCAAACACGAAATATTTAGAAGAAGTAAAAGAAGAGTTGCGGCCGATTTCCAAGATTACAATTATTCCAAAGAAAGCGATTGTTTGCTTAGTCAGTCTCGGTATGAAAAATCAACATGGCGTCGCAGGAGAAGTTTTCTCGACCCTCGGCAAGGCTGGCATCAGCGTAGAAATGATTTCGCAAGGCGCGAGTGAAATCAATATCACTTTCGTAGTGGATGAAGCCGAAGCAGATAAAGCAGTGATGATTCTCCATGCGAAATTTTTTGAAAATGGTTACTTACCAAAATCTAAATGAATTTAATTCTTATCCCTGTCGGTTTACTCATCGGAGTATTTACAGCGTTAGCTGGAGTCGGCGGGGGAATCGTCGTGGTGCCTTTTCTCCTCTGGTGGGGTTTATCCAAAGATGCTGCGGTGGCGACTAGCTTCTTCAATATGGTTTTCGTAGTAGCGACTTCTTTATTCTTCTACGGAGTGAAAGGCCAGGTGGATTGGAAAACGGGTTTACTTCTCGGAGTTGGCTCAATCGTGGGAGTGTATCTCGCAGTGACTTTTCTTCAGCCGCATATCAACGAAAAATTCTTCCGCTATTTCTTCGCTGGTGTTTTGCTTCTCATGGCGGCGCTGGTGATTTATAAAAAATAATTCCTATGGATAAATCTTACAAAGTTGGAATAATCGGCGCGACTGGCGCAGTCGGTGCAGCGATGATTCAAGTGCTTCATGATAGGAAATTTCCCGTGGCAGAATTACACCTCTTCGCTTCCGAGCGCAGCGCGGGTAAAACTCTCATCACTCCTTACGGTGGGAAAACCGTGGAGTTATTTTCCGTGGAGTCTGCGCGTGAGATGGATTTTGTTTTCCTCGCGGTGAGTGGAGATTTTGCCAAAGAGTTTGCACCGCAGATTTCAGCAGAGGGTGGTGCGATTGTGATCGATAACTCTTCTGCTTTCCGTTACGATGATGCGATTCCGCTAGTGGTGCCAGAAATCAATCCAGAAGCGATTGGTGATTCCAAACTGATTGCGAATCCAAACTGCACAACAGCGATTCTCGCGGTGGCGCTGTATCCACTTTATAAAAAATTCGGATTGAAGCGTGTAATTGTTTCTACTTACCAAGCGACGAGTGGCGCTGGCGCAGAGGGAATGGAAGAATTGAAAACAGAAACTGCGCATTACCTTGCTGGTGAAAAAGTCAGTAACAAAATTTTTTCCTATCCGATTCCTTTTAATCTCATCCCACAAATTGATAAATTCCAAGAGAATGGTTACACCAAGGAAGAGATGAAAGTTACTTGGGAAACGCGCAAGATTTTCGGCAATCCGAATCTCGCGATTAGTTGCACTGCGGTGAGGATTCCAACTTTCCGCGCGCATTCCGAAGCGATTACCATCGAAACTGAGAAACCAATTACTCCAGCGGAAGCGCAAGAGATTCTCTCCAGAACTCCTGGTGTGAAGTTAGTCGATAATCCAGAGAAACAAGAATACCCGATGCCAATCAATGCCACCAAGCAATACGATGTGGAGGCGGGGAGAATTCGCCAGAGTTTAGTTTTCGGTGAAAACGGTTTGGATTTCTTCGTGTGTGGAGATCAAATCCTCAAAGGCGCAGCGCTGAATGCTGTGCAGATTGCGGAGGTGATTATCGCGTAGTTATTCTGGAATATCCAAAGCCCACCTAGGATTTTTCCAGTTTTCACTGTATCTTCCGATAGATTTCACAAAATCCAATTCTGCTGCGTAATTTATGCTTAGAGCAGCGTATTCCTCCAAAGCTTTTTTTAGAGTTGGGTTTTGAATTTTCGCGAGAAGATCTTTTAGTTTGCTAGGGTTTC
>JAQVAZ010000025.1 GCA_028690585.1 Candidatus Altimarinota bacterium | reverse complement strand
GTGCAAAACGCGAAGCAGATGATTACCTACGCGATTATCGGGTTAGCGGTTGCGCTACTCGCTTATATCATCGTTACGTTCGTGCACGGTTTACTCTACCGCTAGCTTGAGTTTAGGGCTAAAAAATGGTAGAATCATACGATTTCAAAACTAAAAATCAATAATAAAAACTATTCTTATGAATAACCTAAAACTTTTCCAAGCAATCTATAGCGATACAGAGATGCCAACTCGTAGTGTGTATCTCGAAGCTAGAGATTTTACTGAGAGGCTTGATGCGCCACAAGATGCTAGAGTTGGGAAACCAGAAGGAGAAACTCTCGAAGCGCGCAGAAAAGATTTGGATACTAAGAAGAAAACAAAGCTTGAGATTGAGCTTCGGTCTAAGTCTAAGGAAGAGTTGAAAATATTATCTGAAGCAACAAAAGAGCAAAGTTATGAAAAAATGGCAGAAAGAATTCAAGAACTTAATGAGTGGCATAAAAGCAAAGTGGGTGTTGCAGTTGAAGTTGGTAAAAATGAGTATCTCTTGGTGCATACATCACAGGAAGATTTTCAGCTGATTATGGAGGAGCATAAAGACAAATCTCCAGAAGATCTAAAAAAAGCATTAGATGAAATGAAGATCGCATATGATAAAGACCATTACACCAAAGATAAAATCCCAACAGTAAAGCCAATTTCCAAGATGAAAAAGGGAGATATCGCTGGGAAAGCTGTAGATTCACCAGAAGCAACCGCAAATAAAACTTATAACAAAGATCTTGAAGCAATCAAAGCTGGTCTAAATAAGCAGCCAGAAGTTGCTTCACCGACTGAGATTCTCTCAGCAGAAAATATAAGTTATAACCATGCGCTAGTTAAGCTTTACGGTAAGGGTAAAGTGCCAGCAGAAATTTCTCGCGTTTTCAATCTTTCTAAAGAGGTTGATGTCGCAAGATTGAAAACAGATCCTAAGTATGTGAAAGAGACATTTGGAAGTGTTTTCCGCATGGGAAGCACAAATGAATTTCAAGCTAAAGTGCGAGAAGCGCAAAATGGTTTAGATCCAAACTCAGCTGACTTTCAGTCTTTTGAAAGAGTTTTGGCCGCTTTCAAGGTGATGGATATCACTTACGGAAATGTCAGTAGGGGTGATTCCTTGGAGAAGCGCTTAACTACTATGGAGGATGGCGTGAATAAACTTCCAGGATTGAAAGGTTTCAACGCACAAAAACTTTTTGCAGATGTAGAAAAAGGTGTGGGTGTAAATACTGATTGGCAGGAGTTTTATAACAAGAATTCTAAAGCAGAAAATGCTGAAGTTAATGATGCAAATAAAGGTAAGCTTGCCAGCATTCTTGATGGTGGTGAGGTGCAAATGTTGCGTGTCGATAGGAAAACTCATGGTGGTAAGCAATTTGAAGCTTTTATCGACAGGATGCCTGGCGCAGCTTTCAAAAATAGCTTAGATGTGCCTCAAGCCGTGAGAGGAGATAGCGCTTATGTTTATAAATATGCAGAAATTTCAGGTGAATCTGTGGATAAAGCTATTGCTAAGTATCGCGAGAATCACAAAGAATGGGAAAAAGCTTGCGAAGGCTTAAACCAAGAGCAAATTAGACAATCTTTCAAGGTTGCTCAAGTGGAAATCCCAAACTGTGAAAATCCAGCTATCGTAGTAAAACCAAATTTCAAAGAAAAACTGATTCCACCTCCAGTTGCTGCACTAGAAGATATGGATTGCGAGGAGGCTTTGAGTCTTGTGAAAGCTTACAAAAATGTGCCAGGTGGCCTTAGTTTAGTTTTCCGCCCACTAGATTGGTTTGCTACTGATGCTGAGAAAAATATGCTGGCTGACCCAGCGATTCTCGATATGAAGGGTAAAGTGTTGCGCGAGAGTGAATATCTCAATACAAGTAAGCGCCTCACTCCTCATGCTAAGAAACGCCTCAATGATGGAATGGCTGATATTCTTGGTAGAGGTGAATCTGCGGATTCTCTAAGTAGCTTCGATAAGATGATGGGTAAAAAGGTAAGAAGTGCTGATGATATTCGGGCAGAATTCCTCGCGCAAAAAACTAATATTGATGGTAGCGAAGACACCAATGAGGTAACAGCAGGGAAACTCGTAAAAGATTTAGCAGCCAAAGTCGAAGCTGCTGGTAAAGATAAATCTGAGATAGAAGCTTTTACTCTCAAAGCTGCTGCGTTGAAAGAATGGAAAGAAGCTGCTAAAAAGCAGGGATATAGCTCTAAACTGATTCAATTGGTAGAGTTTATGTATCAAGAAAATTTTGATTCTAAAAAGCTGCAAAATAATATCGATACTGAAAGCAAAGCTTTCTCGCTTATCAAATTCAGAGAAAGCTGGAAAGAAACACTTGCTGGAGAGAGAAGGGAGGCAAATAAAGATAGAGGCGCTTTGACTTTTGCTGAGTTTAAAAAAGAATTGCCTCAAGCTTATAGTCAGCTGATTACTGCTTTAGAAAAGGCAACTGGGTTACCAGAAGAGAACTTTACATTGCTTGGCACAAGGAAAGTAAACGAAGTTATCGAAGAAGTGCTTTATAAAAAAGAGTATCTAAATACTAAGCATCCTCCAATAGCTGTGGGAGATGTGATGGTGATTCTTCCACAAAAAGCCGACAAGCTGAATATGTATCAGCTTGAGCCTGAGCTTGCGAAAGAATTAGCAAATGTGAATTCTCCGCTTGGGCATATGGTCCAATTAGCGCTAGCAGTCTCTAGCTTCTTGCTGCCGACTCCGCTTTATCTCAAGACTGGCACTGGAATTCCAAGTGATTTGGTAGAGAAATATAGGAAGATGATTGAAGCCAATGGTGGTGATGTGAAATCTATTTTTGGAAAAGATGGTGTGCCTGCTTTCGAGGAATTTGCGAGATTTATTCGCACTGGAGAAGTAGGTTGCGGTAATAATGTGATTAGTATTCCAGTGAATGAAGTGCGTTTGCTGCTCCCAGGGCTAAATATGCTTTCAAAATTTGTTGGTAGTAGTGGACCTAGTGAAAGCTGCCCAACTGTTTCTGCTGGTGGTAATGTTGGTGGCGGCGGAGCTGGTGGTGGAGCTTAATACCAAAGTGTTACAATAAGCGCGTTTACGAATAATCCTTTTGTATGCGCCACAAGAAACACCATCTTCCAGTGATTGCTTTGGCTGTTGCTTTACTTCTGCTGGCGGCGGCGGTTTACTTTGCGGTTTTTTTAAATGGTGATGCATCGAATTCTGCTGAAGAGCCAGCTGCTACTCAGATGTATGCCCCAGAAGCAGGTTTGGGCGCAGCCGAGGGAGGCTTGTAAAATCCACAAAACTCTGTTATTTTACACTTATGAAAACTTTGTTTAAATCAAAAACGAGGTATTTGTTGTTAACACTCAGCTTGTTTTGTTTTGGTTTCTTTATCCAAGAAGCTTCTGCCGTGATGTTTGCGCCTGGGCAAACTTTTCACCATACCTACTATCTTTACAATGGGAGTAATTGTGATGTAACTATCAATCGTATTACTAAATCTTGGGATGTTACTAATAACGCCTTGGTTAGAGTGGAGTTTCCAGGCTCAAATCCTTATACCTCTACGGCGCAGACTGGCTCACACTCCTATTCTTTGAATTATGTGTTACATCCAGGAGAAACGATTTACTCTCACTTGAACTTCTATACAGATTCTTCAGTTTTGAGCGCGCAAGCCTCTTCCGATATTGTTTGGGGTTTGGCGCAGCGCTTGTGTGGCGGCTCGAATCTTGTTACTTATCAGCTGCAGAATAATATTATCGGTTACTGCGGAAATGGTGTTGTAGAGCCTGGTGAATCTTGCGATGATGGAAACTTAATTAATGGTGATGGTTGCTCCTCAACTTGCACAACCGAAAGCAGCAGCTCTTCCTCATCTTCAAGCAGCAGCTCTTCATCATCTAGTGGTGGATCTTCATCTGGCGGCCCGACTTGTGGAAATGGATCGCTTGAGCCAGGAGAAGGTTGCGATGATGGAAATAAAGTTTCAGGTGATGGCTGCTCCGCAACTTGTGGAATAGAAGGAGGCAGCTCATCTTCTTCTGGCGGAAGCTCTTCTTCATCGGGTGGTAGTAGTTCTGGAGGTAGCTCTTCATCGTCTTCCTCCAGTGGAGGTGGAGGTGGTTGTGAATTTGCCTTAGATTGTCACGCAGGTGATTTCGGTGGTGCTTGTGATGGAGCTCCAACTCTTCAGATTGATTCTGCGGGAATGGTTACCATTCCGCTTACCACTAGCAGCACAGGTGATTGTTTCGACAAAAACAAAGTTTGTTTGAAAGTAGCGGATCAGCCAATTGTTGCAGACTGGAGTTACGATATTCGTAACACGCTTTGGTCAGATTGTTTACCGACTACCGACTACGAAATCGTAGGCAAAAATGTGAAGATTGCCGCGCAGGAAAAAGGTTTTTACAAGGCGCGCATTGGTTTGAAATCATCTACGCTTTTCAGTGAAACTTGCTACTTTGATACTCGCGTAAAGCCGATTGATATTCGTGGCACTACTCGTAGCCAAGCGCTTGGTTGTAGCTCTGATAATAAAGATAGGGGAGATAGCTTTTACCCAGAAGCGCGTAGCCTTATGAATCCTAGGATTGCCCAAATGCTACAACCTTTTTACGAGAAGCATTTCTGCCAATCAGTGAGATGTGCGAATGGCACGATGGTGGAATTGTGTGGTTGTGATGCAACTGGATTGGGAGTTACGCTTACTTCTCTCGATGCGCTAGATCCTACCTTGCGCTATACAGATCATCAGAATAAGAAAACCCCCTTACTCTCCAACTGTGCGATTGGTGATGTGGTTTTCTTCGATCCAGTGAGTGGTGGTTCAGTTACGCTTGATGCGCCGGGTGATACTTTTTATTTACCAGATTATCCGATTACACTTATCGTGAGAGGCGCGGATTTGCGCATAGCGGATAATCTCAAATACCGTGATGGCAGGAAGGCTAGTCTTGGAGTGATTTTGCTACAAAACGATGTGTGTGGTGTTATTTATGGAGGTGATGCTTTCATCAACCCAGATCCAACCAATCTTGTAGGTGCTTATTATCTCGAGGGTAGTGTTTATTCCACCGATGTAAATTGGAAAGTTCCAAACAACCGTAACGATACAATTTGGTATCGCACTTTCCGCAACCAGCTTCTCTGGGAAGGCACAATCATTTCTCACAACACGATTGGTGGAGCAGTAGATCCAAACTGGCCACTCTTTGGCACTTCACGCTGCCCATCGAGTATTACTGATAAGTTTGTAGCTTGCGCTTGGAGTGAGGCCGTGAAGAAAGATTTAGCATATCTGCGAGAATACTATTTCTGTGGCAACACTACCAACGCTTTGAGTAATTACACTTCTGCTAGCTGGAAAATCCCAAACTGCGATACTCTCAATGAAATCGTTTACGATGAGTTACCAGGAGAAGAAACTGCTGTCGGCTCAAACAGCAAATCTGCTGTGGTTATCAAATACGATGGCAGAATTAACTCCAATCCTCCTCCTGGATTCGAAGTGCTTTCCTCTATCTTCCACAGTGAAATCGGATTGTAATGCGTGAGTTACTCCGCAAAACGCTGCTGCATTACACGGTAAACGCGCTGATTTTCAGCAGCCTCTTTGTGATTTACTATTACCATCCTTACTATCAGGAGTTTATCCAAAGCGAAGCGCTGGGAGTTTTGAAAATACTTCTCCTTGCTTATCTAGGTTTGGGTTTACCTTACTATTTGCTGCGTTTCCATTTCTTCACTTCGCGCGCGGAGTATGCGCAGGATAAGTTAGTGATTCTCGGTAAATTTTTCCGCGAGTGGTTTTTCCACAAGAAAATGCGCTTCACTCCCGAAGTGAAAACTGCGCTGCTTTCTTACCTTGTGAAGTTTTTCTTTCTCCCGTTGATGCTAAATTTTTTCTTCGGGCATTTCCACGGAGTGATGAACGCTTGGAAAGAAGCCAGCTTCCACCAATCTTTCATTCAGTTTTTTTGGGATTCGGGTTACCAGCTGATTTACCAATTTATTTTCCTTATCGATACGGTGGTATTTGCGATTGGCTATGCTTTTGAGTTTCGTTTTCTCCACAATCGCATTCGGTCAGTGGAGCCTTTTCTTTCTGGCTGGGTAATCGCGTTGCTATGCTATCCGCCTTTCTCGAGTGTAGCGGATAACTTTATTCCTCTCAGCAAAGTAACCGCTTGGATTACAAACGATTACTTGCTAGATGTTACGAAAATTTTGATTCTGCTAGCGTTTGGAGTGTATGTGTGGGCTACGCTTTCTCTCGGATTCAAAGCTAGCAATCTGACAAATCGAGGAATTGTAGCGCGTGGCCCGTATCGTTTTGTGCGTCACCCCGCTTATATCGCGAAGAATTTTGCGTGGTGGTTAGAATTTTTACCCTATCTGAATATCAAACTTTTCCTAGCTTTGATTGGTTGGGGAGTGATTTATTTCTTCCGGGCGGTTACTGAGGAAAGGCATTTGAGTTTGGATAAGGATTATCGCGCTTACAAAGTGAAAGTGAAGTGGAGATTTATCCCACGGGTGTATTAAGCATTTGATTGCGCACTGCTGCTACGAAAGCAGCTTCTTCATCGTAGGTTGGCACTAATTCATTTAGCCCAGCCATTTCGAGGATATCGAAGATAATCTCATTGCTATTCACGAAAGCGATTTGCTTTTCCGCTTTTTGGCTGCGGTTGTGAATCGTGGTGAGGTAACCGATAACTCGCGTATTGAGAAAACTTAAATCACCAAGATCGAAAACGAGATAAGCGTGTTGCCCTTGCATGAGAGGCTCCACTGTCATCTCAAATTCTGGTAAAGCTGCATCATCCAGATGACCACCGAGAGGAATTAAAACATACTGAAGATTATCGATAGTTTTAGTCTGCGGTCTGATTTGAAGGATGTTTGGCATATTTGTTTTGGGGTTTAAGGAATTTTTTAGAAAGAAGAATCAAATAATTAAGTGGGGGTAGTATTCTGCGTTTTTACCTCTGTTTTGCGGATTTCACGCCGAGTATCGACTAAAGCTTGCATGTTGCGTTGGAGGTTTTGATTGCGTGTAGCATTTAGTATTTCTAGCGCTTGGGAATTGCGAATACTGCTTTTGCGCTGTGGAATAAATTCCGAAGCGGAGAGAAGAGTTTGCGTTGGTTGTTTGGCTATGAGAGTGGTTGGCATGAGTATTTGTTTTAAGAAATTAAATTTTTTTGTTTTAGCTACCGTAGCTATGGTGGTGTGAAGTTACGGAGGCTGGGATCTTTTTGTTTTAGATTTACCATAAATAAAAGTTTTAAAAACTAATCAAGGGAAACACCAGTCAGCAGCGCATCTACTTTGGCTACCTCTTCCCAGTCGGCAGCCGTAGCGTAAATCTTGTGATATTCTTCCAGCTTCTCGCGTGGTAATTCAGTGATATTCCTCACTTCACTTCTTACCAGCAAGCGGTGGAGTTGGTGGCTGAGGCGATAGTGGATAATTTTTTCTATTTCTTTTTGGATTTCACGCGGAAGATTTACCAACTGCTTTTTCACTTCACTACTGAGAGTTTCATCTCCTTGCAGAATGTAGTTTGCGAGAATTCTCGGGGTAGCGCTGTGACGCATCTTCGCTAACGCTAGCGCTGCCAGCAAACGCAATTCTGCATCTTCAGGCTGCGCAAGATAATTTAGCAAGCGTTGCTCTTCGGCTTTCACTTGGATTTCTCCCAGTGTATAAATCGCAGCTTTCTGTGTAGGTTTATCTACTGCTGCGAGTAATTCTGCGAGTAGGGGAGTTAGCTTCAAGCGATAGTGAGGAAACTTCCACAGCGCAACAATCGCATTCGCTTTCACCGCTGGATTTTCCGATGTGAGATAAGGCTCGATATAATGTGCGCAACCTGGATCTTCAAACATCGCGCAAACTTTCAAAATATCTGCGCGAATATTATTGTCACCAGCTTCTAGAGTTACGAGGAGAAAATCTGCGATTTCATTCTTTCCAATCTTCGCGAAAACTCGAGTAATTGCGCTGCGTAACTCTGGAGAGTTTTCTTGCTGAAATAAATCTTTCAGCGCATCAATTACTTGGTGATGGGTGAAAACTTGTGTGATTCCCGTAGCTTCCAATTTCCTGAAATCTCCCAAAGCTTCTACGGCTGCGAGTTTTACATTTTCATTTCCGCTACGGAAACATTCCAAAATTGCTGGAATAGTTTCAGGATTACTCATTTTTCCTAGCGTAGTGAGAATCTTCACACGGAGTAACTCAGATTCATTTTCTTCAAAGAGTTTTACAGTGAGGATTTCCGCAGCTTTTTCGTGGCCAGGTCGAGAGAGGATTTCCACAGAATTAAATTTTGCTGGATGATTGCCTGCGAGTTTTAGATTATCCTCTGAAACCGCTGTGAATTGTTGCTTTCCACGCGTGAGTAAATAACTCATCGCAACCGCTGCTGTTAGCAGAGTGAGGTTGATGGAGAGTGAGAGTGTTTCACCAGCAAAGGCGCGCTGCAGGGCAAGCAACGCGCCTGTGCCGAGTGCTACACCCAGCGGGCGGATTAAACCTTCCAAGAATTCTTTGGCATGCTCTCTCACGCTTTCTTTCAAAGCGTAGAAACTAGAGTGATAAGCAGAGTTATAGATTCCCGTAGTAGCTTCAAATAATCCTTTTGTTGCCACCGCGCTACCAAAACTAAATTTCAAAGTCATCACTACCGTAGCAGCGGAAGCAATCATTGGGTGCAAACGTAGCGTTTTTACAATTCCAAGTTTGCCAATCACTCTGCTAGTGAGGAAAAGCTGAGTAAATAAAGCGAGTGTGTAAAAAGCGATATGCAGCAAACTCAAACCATGCGTGAGTAATTCCTCATGGTTGTTGGCGGCTGGGGCAGCTGCGTGAGTTGCTGCGCTAGCTTCCTCACTTTGTGTTACTCGAGTATCTAGCGCTTCTGTATATTGGAAATTCAGCATCGTGAGAAACATCCACTGCAACATCACTACCGCTGCGAGGCTGGCGAGAAAAGGAATTTTCTTTACTTGGTTTCCGCCTTCGCGGAATTTCTGAAAACTCCGCAAACCCTTGATAGAAATTGTGTGAGATTCAAAAGTAGGAAGTTTATGGCTGATTCTTTTTGCTAGCAGCAAGAGTGGGAAAATCAACGTAATCGCTGCTAGCCAGATAAAACTCAATTCAAATGCTTCCATGTGGAAGAAACTCAAACCTCCCAAAATCAGTAAACCACCAACGATACCGCCGATGTATTCGCTGGTTTCCACGAGTGGGAAAGCCCTCGCGCTTTCGAGTGGAGAAAATAAATCTTCGATAAATAAACTGAGAAGGATATTTAGCTGCGCGAAGAAAACTGATTCTGCTACCAAAGCGAGAAGCAAAAACACTCTTACGTCTCCAGTAGCATGGAAAGCGATTACTGCAGAAGCTAGCAAAATCACTCCACATATAATTGTGAGATAAGTGAGAATTCTTTTGCCTACGCGGTGAATCAACTCTGAAAAGAAGATGGTAGAGAAAATCACTAAACCAGCATTGGCGATATAGAGTAGGGGAAGATAACCAATCCCCAGTCTGCCGACCAGCATCGCAGTCAGCATCGTCCAGCCAATCGTAAAACCAATCATGAAAAGAAACTTCACACTCCAAGCCAGCAAAATACGCGGAATTTCGTGAGGAGCTACATTGAAAATCCTTGAGAGGTATTGACCGAGGCTGGAGGTTTTTTGGTTTTGCATTTATTTTGGCTATGGTTATTATAACAATAAAGATTATATAAGTCAAGTAAGGGGTAGTGAAGCCCAAATCACCCAAGTAGCGTTGCCAAAAACCAAGGTTTTCGCTAAAGTTAGCCAGCTTCAAATATCCTCGGGGTGTGGCGAAGTTGGCTATCGCGTCTGGTTTGGGACCAGAAGGCCCCCGGTTCGAGTCCGGGCACCCCGACCAAATATAGAAAATCAAAAGGTATTTTGTATCTTCAAATATTACTAAATGATTACAGCAAATATTATCCAGCGTGTTTTAATGGTGAAGTATGGAGAACAAATTGGCACAGCTTTTACTGTTGAAATAGATGAAAAACAGTATTTAATTTCTGCAAAACATATTTTTAAAGATTTATCTAAGGAATCCAAGATAGAAATATTAAAGGGTGGTGTTTGGCAGACAATAAATGTGAAGCCAATTTTTTGCGAGAATCATTGGATTGATATTATTGCTTTTGAACTAGATAAAGATCTAACAACAACGCGGAAACTACCAATAACTCTTACTTTAGATCAAACAGGTCTCTCTCAGGATATATATTTTCTCGGATATCCATACGGGATTAAGCATGATTATCATTCATCAGATGGATTCGCTTTACCTTTGGTGAAAAAAGGAATTGTCTCTGCAATTAATGGAGATGTTGTTTGGTGTGATGGACACAATAATCCTGGTTTTTCTGGCGGTCCGATTGTTATTAAAAAAGGTAATTCTAACGATATACAAATTATTTCAGTTATTAGCGGTTACCGTAATGATAATAAAACGGGAGAGAATTCAGGTATTTTTTATGGTTATTCGATCGATTTGATTGTGAATGCTATCAAAAAAAGTAAATGATTCTATAACCTAAAATACAAATTTTCTCTCTCCCCACAACTCTACCTCTCGTGGTTGGGTGATTTTTACTTTCACGATTTCTCTAATTAGCTGCGCATCTCCAGTGAATTTCACCAGATAAGCTTCACTGCTTCTGCCTTCACAGATTCCTTCTCGGCATTTCTCCACTAATACTTCTAGCGTTTTACCTTTGAGTTTCACGTATTTCTGCTTCGTAATTTTTACAACCAAAGAATTCAATTTCCTCCACCTTTCTGCTTTCACTTTCTCGGGGATTTGATTCGGAAATTTGGCGGCGGGAGTTTCCGGGCGGGGAGAGTATTTCGAGAAGAAACAAAAATCAAAATTCGCTTCGCGGTAAAACTTCAGCAAGCGTTTAAATTGCGCTTCACTTTCTCCTGGGAATCCCACAATCAAATCTGTGGTGATGCTGATGCTAGGAATTTTTTTTCTCAAGAGTTTTATTTTTTCTAGGAATTCTTCACTCGTGTAGCCGCGATTCATTCTCCGCAAAATTTCATTATCACCATGCTGCGCAGGGAGGTGGAGATGCTTCTCGATATTCGGATATTTGCGCATCACTTCTATCACACCAGCGTTGAAATCCTTCGGATGTGAAGAAGTAAAACGCAAGCGTTGTAACCCTTTCACTTGCGCAACTTTCTCGAGTAGCTGCGCAAATTTTCCAGTTTGCTTCTGGTAGCTATCTACATTTTGCCCAAGTAGCGTAATCTCTTTCACTCCTTGTTTTATAGCATTTTTGCATTCAGTGAGGATTGCTTTCTCGCTACGCGAAACTTCTCTGCCACGCGCAAATGGCACCACGCAGTAAGTGCAAAAATTATCGCAGCCAGTCATGATTGGTATCAGCGCAGCGGATTTTCCTTCGAAGCTGGGAGTGATGTGAAAGTAATCCGCAATATTTTCCGCAGAGCTTTTCTGCTGCAATCCCATCAATGCTGGTAGTTGCGCGGTATCTTCGATTTTCCAAACTGAATCTAGCATCGGGCTACGATTCAATAATCTATCACGCTTATCACTACTTTGATTCGAAGTTTTCCGCACCATACAACCTGTGATTCCGAGGATTCTGCCAGGCTTTTCTTTTTTCCACTTCGCTAAATCTTTGAGATAACCAAACACTTTATCTTCCGCTTTTTGCTTCACTGCGCAGGTAATCAGAAAATAAGCATTAGCCTCCTCAGGTTTATCTGTTTTTTCCCAGCCATTTTTTTCCAAAACTGCCGCGATTCTCGCTGCATCTGCGTAATTCATGCTGCAACCGAAAATGCGTAAAAAATATTTTGGCATCATTCAGTTTCTCTAAACATTATCCGAATTAGCTGGATGTGTGGGTAACTCTAGCCCGAGTTTTGCGAGGCGAATATCTCTTTGCTGCAGAATCAAATGCGCGACTTCCTTCGGATTATAAATATAATTCATCTGGAAAATAACATTATGCGCAGCAGTCTGGATTTCTACATCACCAGTTTTGAAGATGTTATTCCAGAATCCGTTAATTCTGCCTTTCACATCTTGGATGTGGTCGAGATTCGTCTCAGATTGGGAAATCGAAAATAAACCGTTTTGCGTAACATCAATCAACCTCTCGTCGGTGAGAATAAAGCAATCAAACTCTTCATCAATCCACTGCGAATAAGCCCACCACCACATTCCGAGTATGTATAAAACAGAAGCGAGTAGTAGAATTTGAAAAAAAGTGCCACTGCTAACTAATAGCTTCGAGAAATAAATCACCACTGCTGCAACCAAAACAATGCGTAGCAAAACCGTTTTTAAAAATAACCTGAAATAAGCATTCCAGTGTTTGCGGATTTCCAAGACTATAAATTCTCCCGTGTGTAAATCATCGTAGATATTCACAAGCTGATAGTTAGGCTTCTTTTAGTTTACCGTCTAAATCCCCAAAACTAAATTCTTCTCCGAGGATTATTTTCCCGATAAAAGCTAGAAGAATTCGTATTGGAATACTTGGAGATATTTAGCAAAATCCCTGCGCTGATGAAGGAAGCTACCATACTGCTGCCTCCATAACTCACCAGCGGTAAAGTGATTCCCGTGTAGGGAAGCATCGCGATATTCACTCCGATATGGATAAAAGCTTGGCCGGCAATCGCGCAGGATAATCCCACTGCTGCGAGTTGTCCGAATCTATCAGGTGCTTTACTCGCAATTTTGAATCCGCGGTAAGCAACAAGGAGAAACAAACCTGCTAGGATTACGCTTCCAAAGAATCCAAATGCTTCCGCGGTAGCAGCATAAATCGCATCACTTTGCGCTTCAGGCAGATAACCGAATCTCTGCGTGGCGCCTTCCATTCCTGCTCCAAAGAAACCACCTTTGCCAACCGCGATTAAACTTTGCTTCACTTGAAAACCGATTCCTTCTGGATCGAGTGAAGGATCCAAAAACGCAGTGAAACGATTCTTCACATAATCCAACCCTAAAACATTCACTGCCAAAACTGCGAGAATCGCAGCTATCAAACCTCCTACCAAGATATGTTTTGGTCGCGCGCCAGCAGCGTAATAAATTCCTGTAGCGATGAGAGTTACCACGAGGGTGCCTCCAAAATCTGGCTGTAAAATCAGCAAAATAGCAATAATTCCGAGGATAACAGCAAACGGAGTAAAACCATTTTCCAGAGTGGCAATCGCATCTCTTCTCCCTTCCATCCAGCGCGCAAGGTAAAAAATCAAACCGAGCTTTGCTAATTCCACTGGTTGAATCGAATTCAAAATCGGAATCGCCAGCCAACTTTGGGAAGTTCCGTAACTAGTAGAAAGTCCAGGAATAAAAAGCATTATCAGCAAAACAATACTACCTACAAAAAGTGGAGGTGCGAGTTTCCTCCAGAAGAGATAAGGAATCGAAGAGGCAATTATCCAAAATGGTAAAGCTACTGCGATGTTGCGCGCTTGCCTCCAAAAGTAAAAATCGTTGCAGTTGGCGCTAATCGCACCACAATCAATTCCTTGTTTTACATATACTTGATAACTCTCATACACACTTACACTACTAATCATTACCAATCCAAAAACCGCCAGGAGAAAGGTGGTAATCGCCAAAACATGATCGAATTCGAAGCGCGGTCGAGTATTGAGATTAAGCACGAAGGTGAGTGTAGCGGAAAACGCGAGAGAAATTAAGCTTAAATGGATTTAATTTCAAATTCATCTTAGCTTTGCAAAAAGGCTGAGATTGATGAAAGATAACAAACAAAGATATTTCCTCTCTTATGCGGAAGCTTACCCTTTTCTGCATCTTGATTTTCTGCCTTTTCCCGAGGGGAGTTTTTGCTGATGAAGCACCAACAATGAGTGTGGTGATAAATGAGATTGCGTGGA
>JAQVAZ010000002.1 GCA_028690585.1 Candidatus Altimarinota bacterium | reverse complement strand
GACAGCTAAAATGTAGCGAATCATCTTTGCTATATATAAGGAGTTGTCTACTCAAAAAAATCGCGCAACTATAAGGTGGGGTGTTGGTAATAAGGTAGTGGTGGAAGTTTTGCGGAAGCCAATCGTGGTAAATGGGAAGCTTAGCAGCGCAGCGATTACCCGCAACCGCCAAACCCAAACCAGTAAGTATTATTATCCTTTCCAGCTTTTGGAAGAAAAAAATGGCTACTACCTTATAAGGATGGTGGACGACACCTTTGGTTGGGTAAGAAAAGAAGATGCGAAGCCTATAAAAACAGCGGATTATTGGAAAGGCGTGAAGTATTTCCTGCGAGGGAAAACGATAAGCGCGAAACTCCCCTCTTCCGGCAAGATTAAGAAGATTCTACAATCACAAAAATCTATTCCTTATATATGGGGAGGAAATACAGAGAAAGGAATGGATTGCTCCGCGTTTACTCAAGGAATTATGCTGATGGTTTTAGGAATTCTCCTTCCACGCAATTCCAAAGATCAAAAAAAATGCGGCATCGCAGTCAAGAAAAACGCATTTTGTCCACTCGACACCCTCTTTTTTGTCCACAAGAAAAGTGGTAAATCTCACACGGGTATTTGGTTTGAAAATGAGGTTTGGCACTTCTGTCTAGACAATCTCGGGCTGACACACGAGAGTTTAGAAAACCTGAAAAAACGCTATCGTTTCACTGGAAGTAGAAGATTATTTCACTCCCCTACTGACAAGAAAAAATGCTAGAAAAAATAACCAAAGCGCGCAATATCCACATCGTTGGTCTTAGCGGCACGGAAGGCGCTGCGGTTACGCTGTTTTTGGCAGGCAAAAAAATCCCTTTTACCGCGCATGATTTCGCTGAGAAGCCTCGTTTTGCAAAGAATTTTGCTTCCGCGCATATGGGATTATCCCCTGCCAAGCGGGAAAAAATGCTGAAAAAACTCCAAGCATTTGAAAACAAAACCAACTTTGGCAAAAATTATCTAGCGGGAATTGAGGCAGCCGATTTGATTTTTGTCTCCCAAAACTGGGAAGCTTACTCTCCGAATGAGAAGCTGCGCGAAATTTTTGCCACTCATCCGAAGCGCTTCGCCACCATCACCCAACTCTACTTCAATCTCTTCCCTGGAAAAATCCTCGCAGTGACTGGCACAAATGGCAAGTCGACAACTACGAAACTCATCTCCGAAATCATGTCGACAGCTAGTAGACAACATGACAAATCGAGTGGACAGCGAGTAGACAAAGTCTGGTTTACTGGCAACGACAGGCGTAATGTCCAAATCCTAGATTGTCTCTCCAAATGGCGCAAAAGTGACTGGCTGGTGATAGAAGTGTCCAATCGGCAGCTGAAATTCGATCTTGGCCGCGCGCCAAACATAGGAGTGATAACCAATGTAACTGACAACCATCTCAACGAATATTCTGATGGGATGAAAGGTTATAAAGCTGGAAAATATAGCCTCATCGCGAAGCAGCAGAAAGGAGATATCGCCGTGCTAAATGCTGACAACCAAGCCACACTTAGCTTTCTGAAACAGACGAAAGCGACTCCCCTACCCTATTCAGTAGACAAACAGCTCGAGACAGGAGTTCGAGTAGACAGCGGAAACATTGTCTACTCAACTGAGTGGACAGCGAGTGGACAGCGAGTAGACAAAGTAGTGTGTCCAGTGGACAAAATCCAGCTCCTCGGTGTCCACAATCTGTCTAATGTGTTGGCCGCAGTCGCTGCTACCCATGCAGCTGGAGTCAGTTTCGAGATAATCAAAAAAGTTATCACTAACTTCAAAGGAATCCCACAGCGCTTGGAATTAGTGGCGCAGAAGCGGGGAGTGAAGTTTATCAATGATTCTGCCTCCACTTCTCCTGATTCCGCTATCGCAGCATTGCGTAGCTTCCCAGTCGGTAGCATCCACCTCATCGCAGGAGGAGACCCAAAAGGAATGCAATTCAATCTGCTAGCAAGAGAGATTCAGCAGCAAAAAGCTAAGGTAATTTTACTTAAATCTCCAGCTGGAGAAGCAATCGCAGGGGAGTTGCGAAAGCTAAAACTTGGCTTCGAGATGATAGATAATCTCCAGCAAGCAGTAATAAAAGCTGCAAAAAATGCGCAGAAAGGGGAGTATGTTTTACTTTCTCCTGCTGCTGCTTGGTTTTGTTACTTCAATGGAAAAATCCCACTCGGTGGGAAAGGTTTTGAGTTGTTTGTTAGAAAACTTACTTAAGTTATTAGTTATTGCCGAGGATAGCGAGGTAAGAGCAGCTTGCTGCTATTAACCGAGCGACGCAGGCAACAATGGGGAACCCATTACTTTTCCTCTTCTACAGGCTCAAATTTGAGCGGATCGAGACTCGTGATTAAGATCTCACAACCACAATTTTCGCATTCAACCACTTCGCCAGCTTCGTTTGGCTCATGCTCGATTTTGTGTTGGCAATCTGGGCAGGTAATCGTTAACATAGCTGGGATTATAGGCATCTAAAATGCAATGTCAACAGCCAGTTTCCAAAATCGCGTCAGCCTACAAAAACAGGGCTTTTGGCGCTATGAGAAGTTACTAGGAAACATTTCTCCAGATTGCCAAATCGAGAGTTTACAAATAAAACCCACTCCGTTAGAAAAAGTTGGGGATTTTTGGCTTAAGCGAGAGGATTTATCTCCAACTCACTCGCATAAATTCCGCAGCCTTATCTACCAATTAAGCTTTTTGAAAAGTAAAGGAATAGACAAAGCTGTTTTAAGCAGTAGTGGAAATGCAGCCATTTCAGCCTCATATTATGCAAAAGCAGCCAGAGTGAAGCTTTTCACTTTTCTTTCAGACAAAACTCCAGCAGAAAAACTCGCAGCGATTCAGACAAAAAACATCATTCCAATTATTTCAAGTAAACCGCTTAGATTAGCTAAATACGCGATTAAGCATTTCGGACTCCCCGACCTCCGGCCATCACAAGATCCAGCAGCTGTTATCGGATTCGAGACTCTCGGCTTTGAATTATTCGAGCAAAACCCCGCGATTCAAAACATTTTCTCTTTTGCCACCAGCTTCTCCAGCCTCCAAGGAATGAGGAAGGCTTATAAAAAACTTCTCGATATGGGTGAGATCAAGCAGCTACCACGCTTCTATGCGGTGGTAAATGATGGAAAACTAGCAGGGGAGTTGAGTGGACACCCAGTAGACAATCCAGTAGACAGTTTTGAGATTGTCCACTCGACAGATGCTGAAATTTTGTCCACTCGACAACATAGTTTGTCTACTCAGTTGTCTACTCAAATCAGTAATGAGAGTGTTGCCAGCATCGCCGCTTATCTCAAAATAAAACCCGCTGGCGAAAGCGTGGTTGTCTCCACGGGGAAACTCTGGGAAGACAGGGAAGTGGATCTAACTAAGTTCGAAAGAGCGGAAATTTTCGCGGATGTTGATAGAATAGTAGCGCAATATGCCTAAACTTCCTCGCAAAACCGTTTACCTCGTTTCTCCAGACTCAGCGAAGATTGAGGGGTTAGAATTCGCTTGGGAGAATCTGAAAATTATTACGAATAAACCCACTCCATACTTGCGCAAAGCGCAGAAGCGGGGAATAGATATCACTTTTGTGAAGCTACCAAAGGCGAAGAAAACTTCTGAACTACTCGAGTCCCCACTGGTTATAAACCTGCTGAAGCGGGGAAGTCGCCTACTAGTTTTTAAGAATCTTCCCAAGGTAGAGAAGCTAGCCAAAACGAAAGGCTGGAAACTTCTGATGCCAGAAGCGCGCTTCGTGAATGAAATCGAGGATAAGATTCACTTCGTAAAATTTTGTGAGAAACATCAGCTGCCGCTACTGCCAACTCGAGTGATGGAATTGAATACGCTGATTTTCACTCAGCCAGTTGTAATCCAAACCCGCCGAGGCCACGCTGGAGAATCCACTTTCTTCGTGAGAAGCGCGAAGGAATTGGAAGGCTTGAAGAAGCTGATAGGGAAGTGGGTAGTGAAAATCACTCCACTGATGAAGCTTCCAACTTTCTCGCTGGATCTCTGCGTGGGCGAAAAACAAACTTACCAAACCCAACCGTTTTACCAAATCACTGGTGATGCGCGGTTGAATCCACTGCCGGGTGGCACTGGTGGAATTGATTTGGGAATTGCGCAGAAACTTTCTCCTCCAATTCTAAAAGCAATTGCTGCTTTGGGAGAAAAAATCGGTGAAGCTTTGCGCGGAAGCGGTTACCGCGGAATCGCGGGAATCGATTTACTCGTAGATGAGAGAAGCGGAAAACTTTATTTGATTGAATGTAATCCACGCATGCTGAGTAACCTCGGTTTCATCACGAAACTGCAAGCGCAAGCAGGGGAATTACCACTGCTTACAATCCACATCCTCGAAATGCTGGGAGAAAAAGTAGGGGAGTGGAACCCACCCAAAATCAGCAGCGTGAAAGAGGGGAGATTTGAGTTGAAGCATTTGAATGCAAAACATTCGGTTGGCTAGCGCTTGTATTCTTCTTCAATTTTTCTATCAAACTCTTCGCAATCACTATTAAATTTCTCATCCCCAACAATTTCATTGTATTTAAATCGGTTAGAAATATACATACAGCTCATATCGTCAACTGGATCAACTGCAACACCATCTGAAACATCAACTAATCGCTTCATTGTGAAAGGATCTTCTTTTCCCATTTGCACATTATCTATATACAAACAGGAGTTTGTTTTTGGGCTATAAAAAATTTCCTGAAAAGTTGGTAGCCAAACAAGTGATTCCCCGCTTTTTAACTTTTCCTCTCTGAAATCTTTTAATCTTTTTTCTATTGCTGGAGCCAATTTTGCGCATTCTTGATTTTTCTCAAAATTATCCGCTATTGCTTCATTTTTATTTTCTTCAGGCTTCAGCTCTTCTCCCACATTCGCTTCACAGCCAAGAAGCAAAACTGTTGCGAGAATTAAAACAAGTTTTTTCATCACAATGATTTTAGCAAATTTCTCTCTTCTCTGGATCCCCGCCTGCGCGGGGATGACAGCTAGGAAAGTTTTGCTTTATTCCATATTCTTTATTCCTTCCTATCTTTCCGTTATCGTTTCCTTCACCTTCACCCCGAAATGCCTACCAGCATCTTCTGTGAAAGCGAGAACTTCATCGCCTTTCTTCAGTTTCGTAACGGAAATCGGTTTCCCGTTTGGCAGCGTGAGGCGAATTGTTTCGGCATTTTGCATCACGAGAGAAATGTTTTTATCCCCTACTTTTCCAGTGATATGCAGCATCGGGCGCTTTTCGATTTTCACTCTGCCGACTGCGAGAGGGAAGGTATTGCCTTTTTGATCTACGATGAGAATCTGTTTCCCCGCTTTGATTTCACTGAGGTAGCCAGTTTTATTTTCTGGTAAGCGAATGTATGCATGCACCGCGCCGACATTCACGCGGAAAGGCCGCGGATCGCAGTAAGGACTCAAAACATTTTCATTGAAAACGAGAAACATCGCGGAAGAAGAATCACCCGCGAGAATCCCCTCGCCTGGTTTTAGCAGCGCTGTGGTATCAACACAAACTCTATCCGCCACACCTACTTCTTCAATCGCTTCAATTTTGGCGTTTACAAGCTGCAGCTTCTCGTTGTTGGCTTCACGGATAACTTTCCCCGTGGCAGCAATCTCCGCCTCACTGGTAGCTTCTAAACACACACCATCACTACCAACCTCCATCGTAGTCAGCGCGAGCTTCGCTTTCTTCGCATCCGCCACGGTTTGAATTAAATTGGAAGTTTTGGAAATTAAATTCTCCAGCGGGATGATACTCCAATCTTTATTTTTGATAATCACCGGAATCTTGCCTTTCTCTTTCACCACATCATTTTCAACTTCTTTGGAGGTAATCGTGAATTCTTTTACATCTTTGCCAAGTTTCAAATCTCCATCGACTGCGATGGTGGTGATTAAACCCAACTCTTTGGCTTTGGCGCTAAAACCTTTTGGTAAAACTATCGCATCCGCGCCAGCCTCCAGCGCTGCAGCGACAAAAGATTTATTCCACTTGGCAAGCCTCACCCAAAAGATTTTTTTCATAAACAATTATTAGCTACCAGAAGATTTTAGCATCTCAGAGAGTAGGAGAAAGGCTGAGGCAGTTGTAGCCAAAATTGCTGCAAGAATCCCCTAACTGGTTGAGAAAACTTCTCCAAAACGCTAAACTCTTCCGCGATGCAAATTAATTATAAGACTGGAATCGGTTTCGTAGTGAAAGCTGGTGAAGCGAATATCGCGCTTTGCCTCCCGCCGGAAAAAGTCGATGGTGAAGATATCATCATCACCGCTGCGGAAGCAGATGAGAAATCCTTGAAGGTAAATAAATCTCAAGTGGTTTTTAGCTGGCCAGGAGAATACGAAGCCAAAGGCGTGAGTGTGATGATTATCCCAGTAGGAAAAGAAAAGAAAAGCCGTGTGGTAAAAGTGATTGCCGAAGATATCTCTCTGGCGCATCTCGATGGAGTAGGTGAGATGCTGCTGGAATCTGAGGAAGAGAAGATTGGTAATGTAGATATTCTCTTCGTGAGTGTGGGGAAAAATGCTGCGCTAAATGATAAACAAATCAAACAAATGATTGAAGCGATTGAGCCTCGCGCAGTTGTGCCAATGAATTATGCAGCGGGAGAGGAAATCGATTTCGGTAAACTCCTTGGTTTCGGAGAATTAGAACCAAAAGATACTTGGAAGGTAAAGAAAAGTGATTTGCCAGTAGATAGAATGAATTTCGAAGTAATCAGGCCAAAATAATCTCCTGAGGTTTTTGGTTTTTCCAACTGCCTCAGAGGAGGCGGTAGTTTAGAATTAGATAAAAGGCCCCTTAGTTCAATGGATAGAATAATTCCGTCCTAAGGAAGGGATGCAGGTTCGATTCCTGCAGGGGCCACCAGCCTTCGCCCTTTGGGCTACGGCCGGCAAGCCATTGCTTCGTAAACTAGAATTGAAAAAATAATCTTCACCCAAAAAAATGCTTAAGCCTACACCTCAATTCTTCGATATCTTCGGCTTCCTCGGTTTTATCTATATCGTGGCAATTGCTGGGTTGCTACTAAGTGGAATCGTTTTGCCACAGTGGGCGATTATTATTTTGCTATTGATTGGAATAATCGGATTGGTGATTGATGGAATCATTGTTTATAAATTTTATTTGAAAAAATAAATGCGCATTGCTTTACTCTCAGATTCGCATGGAGGGCTAGATAGGCTGGAAACTGCGCTGAGTAATCTCGCGAATTCCGAAATCACAAATGTTTTTCACGCGGGAGATTTCCTCGCGGATGGAATGAGTGAGTTACTCGGAAAATTTCCCAGCTTAAAAATTTTTATCGCGCGAGGTAATTGTGATGTGGGAGAAGAAGAGTGGGGGAAAGTAAAGCCGCTTCCGAATGTAATCGCGGAAGATCTAATCGAAACCGAAATCGCGGGAAAGAAAATCGTAATGAGTCATAGACCCCTCACTCCGCCTCCGTGTGATTTTTATTTCTTCGGCCACACACATCGGCCAGAGATTTGCCGAGAAGGAAACACCTGGAAAATCAATCCCGGCGCACTTTTCGAGAGTGGAATCTACGCAATCGTGAATCTAGAAAATGCGGAAGTGAAACCGCAGAGGTTTGATAAAGCGGTGGGAGTTTAAGAAATATGTTGCATATTTCTAACATTGAGTTAGAATTACCACACATTCTAACTTTTCTATCATGAAATCCAAACAATATCGCGCTATAAAAATAGGGGTTGTAATGGTTTTGGCTGCAACCATCAGCAGCTTTGTAAGTAACGGAAATTGGATAATTCCATTGATTGCTTTCGTAATTGCAGGTGTAATTATTCTGCTACTAAATCGCAAAGTAGATGTGAAACAAACCGATGAAAGAGTAGAAAAAATTGGAGGAAAAGCTGCGCGCTATATTTTTTCTTTCCTAATGCTAGGAAGCGCAATTGCAAGTTTAGTTTTGACTGCGCTAGCAAAAGATGCGCAGGTTTACCAAATTCCCGCCTACATTTTTTCTGGAATTGTGTGGGTTGGCTTGGTGGGTTATTCGGTTTTGTTTTATTTCTTCAATCACAAAGGTGAATGAAAAATCGCATCAAAGAACTTCGCGCAAAACACAATCTCACGCAGAATGATTTAGCAGAGAAGGTGGGAGTGAGAAGAGAAACCATCGTTTTTTTAGAAAAAGGAAAATACAATCCCTCGCTGGAATTAGCTTTTCGGATTGCAAAAGAATTTAAGGCTGGGCTGGAAGAAGTGTTTGTTTGGAAGAAGTAAAAACTAAGTTATTTTTGCTTCTCCATAAATTGCAAAAGGCTTCCCACTCTTTAGCGCCCAAATCTGATTGCCATAATCGAAATGCCACCACTCGTCTTGCTCGAGTGTGAAGCCTTGCGCCTCCATCACGCTGCGCAGAATTCTGCGATTGGTAGTAACCGCTGGTTTAGTTTTATATATTTCGTAAAAAAATGGCGCAGCCTCTGCCCCAAAAAAATCATACTCGGTTCCCATATCCAATTCGACTCCATCTGCATCTACGATGGTGAGATCTACTGTGCCGCCAGTGGCATGTGGTGGAACTTTTTCTTTGAGATACGGTGGAGTTACAAACTTCCCAACTTCTAATTTTATTTTCTCTTCATCCCAGTCAGGATGTTGAGCTTGAAGATCCTGCCAATATCTTTGGTAAACATTATTTTGCACATCACGTGAGCGATAAGCATCCCAGACTTTGAAACGCAAACCAGCTGGTAGGGAAGCCTGCGCTGCGAGTAATTTTTCTGCAGTAGCTTTGCGCAGGAAAATTCTCGGATCAGGCGCAAGCCCTTGCTCGAAATAAGTAGGTTGAAGCAAAAAACCCAGCGTTGCCAAATCCACCATTTCCTCACCATTTTCTCGAATTTCTATCTTTGTATAATCGATTAAAGTCATGCTGTTATTTTACAACCAATTTATTTCACCACAATCTCAAACGGATCTAGCAAGCCTATAATATCTGGATAGGAAAAAATCGCATTTTTGATTTTGTTTTGCGCGGGATTGAGAGAGTAATTACTCGCGGTGGAAAAATCTGCTTTGGTGAGAATCGCATTCTGGAATCTACTCCCATGCAAATCTGATTCAGCGAAATCCGCCTCGGTGAGATCGGTATTTACGAAATCCGTATTGCGAATTTTGCATTTGGAGAATTTCGTTTTTGGCATTTTGAGATTTCCAAAATCGCAAAGCTCGATGATGCAACTGGTGAATCTCCATTCGATCAAAAAAGTTTTGAGTGCAGCGAAAGCTACACCCACGATTTTGCAGCCTTCGAATTTCACATTTTGAAAACTACAACTATTGATTTTGATATTCGAGAGATTGGAATCGAGGAAAGCACAATCGATGAAAGCGCTGCCAGAAAATTTACACTCACTAAAATCACACTTCTTGAAAGTGCAGCCAGTGAATTCGCGATAGCTTAAATCTTGCTTAGGCTCAGCAACATTTTGAAACACCTGATTCTCGAAAACTTTTGGGGTGAAATCCATCGGCAGAATCTTAGCATCTGAGCTGAAATAAATTTTCTATCAAAAAAATTCCCACCCGCGAGAATTAAGGAAAATTTTGCAGTGCTACCAAAGCCCTAATTATTCTATTAAAGTTGATTAGATTATGCCAAGATTGTATTTATAATTTGCAAGATATCATGCTTATGGCTATTAGATAGAGTGCCAAACATTTTTAGCATTTCTAAAAATACTTTAATGTTATTTTCCGCGATTTCAAAATGGGCGATTTCTTTTGTTTCGGCAGTTCGTCCAACTAAACTGGTTTTTGCTTTTAATTCTGTGATTGGGAAACATAAATATAACATCGGTTGCGTGCCGACTGCATATTGTTTTTCAGTAATTTTTATTTCAGTAACTATCTCGTATCCCTTAAATTTGTGAATCAAAAGCGGATATTTAACTTGAGTATATTCAAAATCAAACCCATTTATATTTTTTGCTATTGGGTGACTACGATCAATTTGCAATTCAGAATTATTACCAATCAAATTACAGTCTTGTATCGAATTAAGATAAGTGATAACGCTTTCCAGCTCTTCTCTGGATATAATGTCCCATTTATAAAAATACCAAATATACTCTGACAATTCATAAAGTGCCTTAACTTTCCCATTTGTGCCAGTGAATTCGGTCTCTGGCAATGATGACTCAGCGAGTTTTTCAATTTCCCTCTTAACAACATCGTAACCGATCTGCCATTCAACATAATTACTTAAAGCAAACCCATCTCGCCTAACTGCAACCGGCGTTCCATATTCATTTACAATCGAGCGATTCTTAACGCGAATTTTCCCATTAGTAGCAGTTAATAAAATTGGTACTTCAATTTTATGTTCTCGTTCTTTAATTAAAATTTTTGGCATATTTTTCTCCTAATTTAGATCCTAACAATTCTTTAAAATAATTATCTATTTTTAGTTTAGCGTCAGGAATTTCTCTAAACTTAAACTTGTTTTTTAAAATCGGATTTGTGTGGACACTATGAGCGACAAAACATTCTTTTATTTCATTAAATTTTTCATTATCAATTATTACATCACAGTTTCCGATAAAATACGGCATTTTATCTGCATATTGTTTGAATACATCAATATAACAATAATAGGGAAGATTCTCCATCAACACATAAACCGTATTGTAAGTATCAGAATTAATAAAAGTCTGGTTTCGCTTAAGCGCATTTATGTCTCTCAATGTCCAGAATCTCGCGACCGGTTTATCATTTCCATTTAAATATTTTTTATTTGGATACTTTTGAACATGATTAATTATTGTATCAAAATCTTTTAAACGAAAAAATCCATCATCTTTTACTTTAAATTGATAATTTTGAACATAATCGTAAGTCATTCCATTTTGGTCTCTCCTGTAAAGAGCTACTAAAATTGGGAAGGCCATTCCACGAGAGGTATTAGAAAATTCATGACTGCTTATAATTATTCCGTCAATTAATTTATAGTTTTTGGCAAATCTTGAGAGCAGGGCAAAATTTGCTTTCTTGATTAGATAAGACAGTGGATGCAAAACGCAAACATAATCCGCTTGAACCTTGTTATAAGAAAGCAAAAACGACATTCCTAAATCTCTGGTTTTTATATCAGAATCAATTTTATCCTGGACAGAAACATCTTTTATAGAATTACGGATTATGGAGGTTGTATCGTTGTATGGCGGATTGCCTATAGCTATAAGCTTTTCATCATTTTTAATAACCAGATTTTTGCGGCAAACATTTACAAGTGAATTTTGGCAGGTAAAATCCACACCATTGATTCTTTTTTTTGCTTCAAAAATAGCTTTTTCGTCGATATCAGCACCAACTAGTCTTTTTGCAATATTTTTTTTTGCTAAAAATGAACCATAACCACAAGACGAATCTAAAATTGTAAAATCTTTAATGCTCGGAACATTTTTTTGTAAAATAGAGTAGGCCAAATCAACGATAATCTCCGGCGTATAATAAGAACCAAGGTTAACCGTGTCTATATAATTTAGATGTTCTTGATTTCTGTTCATGACTTTATTATATCAGTTTTTTAATATTAATAAGGATCAAGAAAACGGCATCTTGTTCAAATACCAACTTTTCAATCATTAAAATCCCTTGTTTTACTTCGGTCAAAACTTGATTACTGGCGGAGAGGGGGGGATTCGAAGGTAGCTGTTAGTTTTTGCTAAAGCAAAATTTATTATCGCTCGTTTCACTCGCTACCAATCGCCTGGGAAATTTCGAGCTAAATTAAAATTCCTACTCCGCGGAAGTTTTCGCCCACCCATTCTCCTTTCAAAAATAACCTCCATCTACTAGAATTAAGGATAAGGAAAAGATTAAGAATTAAGGAAAATTTTGCAGTGCTTCTTGAAGCCCTAATTCTTCTCCTCAATCTTATTTCTTAATTCTAATTTTGCGTTAGCAAAATTCTGGCGGAGAGGGGGGGATTCGAACCCCCGAGACGGTTGCCCGCCTACTCGCTTTCCAAGCGAGCGCACTCGGCCACTATGCGACCTCTCCGTGCGTTTAGATTTTTTTATTTTATATATTTTTTCGAGGCACTCGGCCATCCCTAGGGGACCCCTTTGGGGCTATGCGACCTCTCCGTATTTTTTGAATTCGCGATGTAAGGATTTCCCGAAAAATAATCTAGCCGTAATCTCAAAAAGTGGGGAATCACACCCCACTCAATTTCTTGAGGGAGTGTTTACGCTGCGGAGGAGGAAGAATCAGAAACCTTCTCGAAAGATTTGTTGCGTGGTGGTTTCGCGAGAGTGCGCAGACATGCTGTGCAAATCACTTTCTTCACACCGTTGAAGCGGCGATTCACTAAGTTTGGGTTGAAAACACGTTTTGTGCGGCGTTTACTGTGACTGACATTGTGGCCAGAGACAGGATGTTTTCCGCAAAGTTCACAGACTCTACTCATGTTAAAATCATTTAAAGCTGGGGGAGTTTACGCGAGAATATCAGTTTATTCAAATGTTTCTATTCAATCTTTCCGCACTAGATGCAGCCGCCTGGGTGGTGGGATTCCTCGTGGCTTTTACGATTCACGAAGCTGCGCATGCAGCAGTTGCGAATTATCTGGGAGATCCCACTGCGAAATTTGCTGGCAGACTTTCGCTGAATCCGCTGCATCATCTCGATCCAGCTGGCACGATTTTCCTGCTGCTTGCGGGATTCGGCTGGGGGAAACCGGTGCCAGTGAGTCCAAATAACTTTGCGAATCCTCGCGCGGGAAATCTACTTACTTCGCTGGCTGGGCCGCTGAGTAATCTCGCTGCTGCGCTAGTCTTAGCGATTCCGTATAATTTCTTGCTTGCGCCAAATTCCTCTGCTTCGCTTTTCCTGCAAACAGTGATTTATGTGAATATCGTAATCATGGTTTTCAACCTATTACCGATTCCCCCACTCGATGGTGGAGGAGTAGTCACCGCTTTGCTGCCTCCGCACGCTGCGGAGAATTACAACTACTACGGGCCAATTTTGCTTTTTTCACTCATCGGATTGGAATACATCTTTAATATAGGGATTTTGTGGAAAATCCTCGGGCCGGCTATCGATATCGTGTGGGCAGTTGTGAATCTCGCCACAAGATTTGGCGGGTAGTTTTCGTTGAACACAAATGTTGCACAGTTTCAAAGAAGCCGTCAATTCGAGTTTCTAGACGCTTCCCTTTTCACTCGCTAGATTGTTAGTGATCTTTCGTGTGCGCTAGCCTGGCATGAGGCCAAATCGCTCACATACAAATAGAGACTCCGTATATTCCCCCCACCCTGCACTTGCGGTTGTGGTAACAAAAAACGGGAAGGAATCTCACCTTGCTTACAGGATTGCTGCTTCGGAGGCGCCGGCACGAAGGATATCATCATCAACCCTAGCTAATTCGCTGGGGTTTTTGCTATCCATTTTTTATTCCCAACTGGATTGGAAATCCAGAAATCTCTGCAATAATATTTTTAGTTTCACCGAAATTAAAATCTAGAAAAATTTTAATCCTGCGCGTAGAGACACCCCGGCCCCAAAGGGGCCACCTAGTGGCGGGGTGTCTCTACCTCCATCTTCATGTTTCTCTAAAATCTATACTCATCAACAAATTGGAAAGTTTTCTCTTCCTAGCTTCTCGATTCCGCTTCGCTTTACTCGAAGAAAAAGCTAATTGCCTTATTCCATATTCCTAAAATTTATTTCACATACTCGCCCCACTCTTGAATCGGCAACTCTTTATCTTTCCATTTTTCCAAAGTTTCAGTCATCAGTTTCGCAATCTGGAGATTCACAATCAGCGGCACTCCAAAGTCGGTAGCTTGGCGGCGAATAAGATAACCGTTGGTAAGCTCCTCTGCTTGGTAATTCTTGGGAATATTGATAACTAAATCAATCTGCTTCTTGCTAATCAACTCTGCGATACTAGGAGATTTACCATCAGCAGGGAAGTAAGCCATCTCATTCTTCACTTTGTTTTCGGTGAGGAAAGCAGAAGTGCCAGGAGTTGCGAAAAGTTTGTAACCCATGCGAATCAAACGCTTCGCGGATGAAAGGAAACCAACCTTGGAAGTAAGCGGACCAGTGGAGATGAGAATTCCTTTCTTCGGAATACGGAAACCCACTGCAATCTGCGCCTTGAGGAAAGCCTCATATAAATCCATGCCGAAGCAAGCTACTTCACCAGTGGAGGCCATCTCCACACCTACAGTTGGATCTGCACCTTTCAATCGTGAGAAAGAGAATTGCGCAGCCTTCACGCCTACATGATCGATATCGAGCGTTTGGTAATGCTGCTTGCGCCACTCTGGAGATTTCACTTTGCCGAGCATACCTTCGATAGCAATCTCGATGAAGTTGTGGCCGGAAGTTTTGGAAACAAATGGGAAGCTGCGTGAAGCGCGTAAGTTTAATTCGATAACGGCCACACGATTATTCTTCGCGAGAAATTGGATATTAAAAGGGCCAGTGATATGTAGCGCTTCCGCGAGTTGCTTCGCAATCTTCTTCACACGCTTGATTGTTTCGAAGTAAGTTTTTTGTGGAGGCAAGACAAGAGTGGCATCACCTGAATGCACTCCCGCATTTTCCACATGCTCACTGACTGCGAAGATAGTGAGCTTACCTTTGTAAGCCACTCCATCGAAATCGATTTCCTTCGCACCTTCTTCGAATTTGGTAATCACCACTGGAGCTTCCGTGGAAACATTTGTAGCTTTCTCGAGATAGTTGCGTAGCTGCGCTGGGGTAAAAGCTACACTCATGGCTGCTCCAGACAATACGTAACTCGGCCTGACTAAAACAGGGTAACCAACTTTTTCAGCGAATTTGAGCGCTTCGGCTTCTTGCACGAATTCTTTCCAGAGTGGTTGATCGATACCGAGTGAATCTAGTAGCGCAGAAAATTTCTGGCGGGATTCCGCGCGGTCGATATCCACTGGAGAAGTGCCGAAGATTTTTACTTTTTCCTTGGCTAATTTTCCGACGAGATTATTGGGAATCTGCCCACCAGTAGAAACCACCACACCTTCTGGTTTCACGAAATCGATAATATCCAAAACTCTCTCCACGCTCAGCTCATCGAAGTAAAGTTGATCGCAGCTATCGTAATCCGTGGAAACTGTTTCTGGATTATAGTTGATCATCACGGTTTCATAACCGTTGCGCGCAAGTGTGTTTACTGCGCTTACACAGCACCAATCGAATTCCACGCTGCTACCGATACAGTAAGCACCGCTACCGAGCACAATCGCTTTCGGTTTCTTCGTGGTAATAACTTCGTCGGAAACATCTCCGTGGTAAGTGAGGTAAAGGTAATTGGTTCTGGCTGGAAACTCCGCAGCAAAAGTATCGATCTTCTTTATCGCAGGAAGGATTTTGAATTGCTTGCGCAACTTGCGAACTTCCAACTCGTGTTTTCCCATCTTCCAACCAATCTGCGCATCTGAGAAACCAAGCTTCTTCGCAGCAGCTATCTCCTCTTTACCAACTTTATCCTTCTTTACTTTGAGAACTTTTTGCTCGAAGTCGACAATATTCTTACACTTCTCGAGAAACCATTTATCGATTCCGGAAATCTGATTGAGCTTCTCCACTGTGTAACCCTCTCGCAAAGCGCGCGCCAGCGCGAAGATGCGATTGGGTGATGGATTGCGAATTTCTTTTTCGAGATTTTCAAATTTGTAGCCCGCGTGTGTGAATCCATAAGCTCCCACCTGCAACATGCGCAGAGCTTTCTGCAAAACTTCTTCGAAGCTGCGGCCGATACTCATCACTTCTCCCACACTCTTCATCTCGCTACCGATGTGAGAAGTAACTTTGCGGAATTTTTGAAGATCCCAGCGTGGAACTTTTAGCACGAGATAATCCAGCGCTGGCTCAAAACACGCAGTGGTTTTGCCAGTTACTGCATTCGGAACTTCATCGAGGCGGTAACCCAAAGCGAGTTTCGCCGCCACATGTGCGAGTGGATAACCTGTGGCTTTACTTGCTAAAGCGCTACTGCGTGATAAACGCGCATTCACCTCAATTACACGATAATCGAGCGAATTTGGATCTGCAGGATTTGGATTCAGCGCATATTGAATATTGCATTCACCTACGATTCCGAGATGCTGAATCACTTTAATACCAATCTCACGCAGCTTGTGATATTCAAAATTATTCAGAGTCTGGCTTGGCGCCACCACGATAGATTCGCCAGTGTGAATTCCGAGTGGATCGAAATTCTCCATGTTACAAACTGTGAGGCAGGTATTCGCTTTATCTCTCACCACCTCATACTCAATCTCTTTCCAACCGCGTAAATCTTCTTCAATCAAAACTTGTGGTGAAGCCGAGAAGGCTATCTCCATCAATTGCACCAACTCTTCATCGTTATGCGCGAAGCCGCTGCCTTTACCACCCAAAGCGTAAGCAGCCCTCACGATAACTGGGAAACCTACCTTCTTCGCAGCAGCAATTCCTTTCTCGATGTTTTCCACTGCGACTGCGCGCGCAGTAATCACTCCGATTTTATTTAATTCTTTTACAAATAATTCTCGATCTTCGGTAGCGCGAATCGCTGAGACTTGAGTGCCTAGCACGGTAACTCCATGCTTCTTGAAAACTCCCAGCTTTTCCAATTCCACTCCGCAATTGAGTGCAGTTTGCCCACCAAAAGCGAGTAATACTCCGTCGGGTTTTTCTTTTTCGATGATTCTCTCGACGAAGCGGGGAGTCACCGGCAAGAAATAAACCTTATCCGCGATTCCGCGGGAGGTTTGGTTGGTGGCAATATTCGGATTCACGAGAATCGTTTTGATTCCCTCTTCTTTCAGCGCCTTAATCGCTTGGCTGCCAGAGTAATCGAATTCCCCAGCCTCCCCAATTTTGAGGGCTCCAGAACCTAAGACGAGAACTTTTTTTGGCAGCGACTTCATCGGCATCTGCGGGATTCTAGCGACTTCTCGGAAGAAAAACCACTGCTTGACAAAATAACATCTAAATTGCACGAAATACCCTTATTTATTGATTAAAAAGCCAAATTCTGCTAAAATTCTCGGATTTAAAAATAAACTTGGAAGCCAAAAACCAACCACACCACGAAAAAGAAACTACTCTGCAGCTGCGTAGCGGGATGATTCGTTATAGCTTTCCTTCTGCAGAATTTGTGAATTATCAGCGCAGCGCCATGTGGTATCTCGGCGCTGGCATTGTTTCACTGGGAATAATTCTCCTCGGAATCCTCACGCATACCATCACTCTCACAATCGCCTTTGTGCTTTTCCTTGCAGTGTATTGGTTGCTGCATCACGAGGAAGCGAAGCTGATTGAGACTTCGATCAGCGAGAATGGCATTCGCTACGGAAATGAATTTTATCCATTCGATGAAATCGAGAATTATTGGTTTATTTACAAACCACCTTTCGTGGCAGATTTGAAGCTAAAGATTCACCGCAAATTTAACTCAGTAATTACTATCCACATCTTCGGGCAAACTCCAGAGAATCTTCGCGCAATCATCGGAGAGAAAATCAAGGAAGTGAAACGCGATGAAGAGTTTACAGATTTACTCGTAAGAAGCTTGAAACTCTAAATGTCTATACCTGAAACCCTAAATCCCGTTGAGCTAAAACCTGGCAAGAATGAGATGTATAAGCAGGTAGAAAAAAACGCTGCAAAAGAGCGTGAGACTTTGAGTGATGAAGTAATGAAGCAAGAGCTAGAAAATCTGGCTGGAAGTATCGATAACTTCGAAGATAAAACACCAAAAAACGAACAGGCACAAAAGCAATACGATACGCGCTTCGGTCGGCTGAAAATTGTTTTTCTAACAGCTTTCGCGAAAGGAGTTAGCAGCAAAGGCGTAGTAGACAACCTGAGGGAAATCGCTGCAAAAGACGGTAACCCAACTTCTATCGGATTAAGCGAATTGGAAAGTTTGGGAGATGATTCTGCTGCAGAGTTAAATCTCACTCCAGCCGGAAAAGCTGCAGTTGAAAATTTTACTAAAGGAGAAAAACTGTATGAGAGATTGAAAAAATCTCCAGCTGTAAATGAAAAAGATTCAGCGGAAGTGAAAGAACAAAAAGAAGCGGTAGTTGCACAACTAACAGAGGAATATCTAGATAGCGTTGCCAAAAATATTCAAGAGGCTGGGAATCCTCCTGGAAGCGCGAATAGCATGGTAGACATCATGCAAACTGTATTGAATGATACAGTAGGAGATGGAAAACTTTCGCTCGCTAAATTTGAAGAAATCCGTACAAAATATGGAAATATATTTGAGAAAGAAAATCCTGGAAAGCTCACAGATTTTGAGGAGTTGCTAAGAAAAGCTGGAGAGGAAAAAAACCCGGAGAAATTTCTCATCGAGAAACACGCAGAGATGAGAATAGTTGCGCAAAACATGCAAATCGAGGCAACAAAAGGAAATCCTCTTGATCTCTTCACTCGTAAATATGGAGAATTGAAGTGGGTAGCTTTATTCGCAGCAGAGAAATGGATTTACGCTACTCTCGGTTTAAACTTAGTACTTAATGGAACAGATACTCTCAAAAATCCAGCATTTCTGGGATTAGCAGCAGCAGGGGCTGGAATTTATGCTTACAACAATCCAGATATCCTTAAGCCTACAGATGAGGCACTTCAAAATGAAAAAGAAACCCTCACGGAAAAAATTAAAGGGTTGCCTGCAGAAAATCCTGAGGTAGCAAATTGGTTGGGATTGGTAAGCAGCGAAAATTTGAAATCAGAAAAACCTTTGAGAAAATTAATAGAACAAAAAAGTCGCGATGCTACTTATTGGATTGATTCCGAAGAGATCAGAGCAGCGCTTGGTTTACCCAAGCAAAAATTTAACAAGATCGAGGGTGGAATCAAAAATGAAAAATCTAAAAAACTCTTTGAATTACTCATAAAATGCAAAAAACTAGAATTGGACCCTAAGGATATTCTCGAGGAGGATAAAGAAACCGAAGATAATTCTGAAGAATAAAATGCTTAAACTTATCCGCAAATTCCGAATCCTACCGATACTGCTAGTAGCAGTAATCGTGTGTTTGGTTTTAGCGCATCCAGCTTTTGCGGTTGAGCCCACTATTGCAGGTGAAGCCAGCAAGATTAATTGGCTTACTCCTCTCGCTGGATTATTCTCGATAATCCTCATCTTGATTGCGCTGCTTTCGATTATCATCGCAGTTTTGCTGGGAGATCTCATGACCAGCACCTATATCTTCGATACTGGAATGGGAGATACTCTCCATCTAGTTTGGGAAATCATGCGCAACTTTGTGAATGTTGTTTTCATTATTGCGCTGCTGATAATCGCAGTAAGAGTAATTTTTGGAATTGGAGAGAGTGGCGGCACAGGTTTCCTCAAGAAAATTTTGCCGAAATTCATCATCGCACTGATAGCAGTGAATCTCACCTTCTTTGGCGCGCGATTTATAATTGGCACTGCAGATGTTTTGGCTACTGCGGTTTTCGCGCTTCCGAAGAGTGTAGTAGGAGAGAAGATGGTTCGTGGGGTGCCATGCCCGGATACCTACAAAGAATTCCAAACTAGCAGAATTTGGGAAGCAGAAAAATGCAGCAAAGAAGTGCAAAAAGTAATGCTGAATGGCGCAAGTGATAAAAAACTTGCAGATAAGGCAGTAGGTGAATTTGGAAATATGATAAAAAATGTATCGAATGCCACGAGTGTAAATGTAAAAATTCAGAGCTTACTAGCTAAGGAAAACTTTGCTTTGGTGTTATTGATGAATATCTTACGGTTGGATGATTTACTGTGGCTAAAATCCGTTACTGGAGATTTTCAAACTTTCATCGTAGGAAGCATCGGTTCGGTTATCATGGCTGGAGCAGTGGGAGTGGTTTACTTCATGCTATTTATTGCCTTTTTGATTCGCGTGGTAGTTTTGTGGATTATGATTCCGCTGATGCCTATCGGAGTTTTGGCGATGGTGATGAAAGATGTGATTCCTGGAATGCCAGATGGTGGCAGCGGAACTTTCAGCTTAACGGGTTTTATCAAAACAGCGTTTATGCCAGTTTTCGTAGCTTTCCCCCTTTCGATTGGGATGATAATGATTTTTGGGAATAACTCCATCTCTACTCTCGATGGTGTTTCGATTGTTTCCATGGATACGTTTACAAAACACTTCACTGTGATTCTCTGGTGGGCTGCGAGTATCGGAGTGGTTTGGTATGGAACAAATGAAGCGATCAAGATGGGAAATGAGATAGCAGGAAAAGTCACTGAAGGCATTCATAGCAAAGTAAATGGAGCAGTAAGTGCAGTAGCTAGCACCGCGAAATATGCACCAATCATTCCTGGTTTTGGTGGTAGCGTAAATGAATTGATGGGGGCTCCGATGGCAGCAATCAATAAAATTAAATCTGCTTCCGAAAGCCGCAAGGAGGCTATGGGAGAGGGTATGGCTCACCTTCTTCCTAAAGGTTGGACTGCAGGAGCCCCGCTAAGCAAAGATGGTATTGATAGCAGGCTCAAAGATGCAGCCACAAGTGATGCTGCAGAAAAAGATGCAAGCAAAAAAGGCTCAATAATGATTGAAAAGCTAAAAGATATCGCTAATGGAAACAACCGAAACACTATGGAAAATGGATCTATCGGATCTGATCTAGCAAGCAAACTCAGCAAAGCATATGGTGTTCCGGTAAACGCGAATCAAACATATTTGGCAGCACTGAAAGAAATTGCTGAAAGATCGAGAGTCATCGAAGGCTCTAAGAAAAATGAAATTAAAGACCTTATAAAAAGAATAGAAGAAAAAGATGAAGCCTCAACAAGCGCTTCAACCACAGCACCAACAACACCTCCAGCAACTCCTACGGGCACACCAGTTGCAGGCGCTGGCATAAATGATACTGTGAAAGTTTACGCTGACGGCACCAACCGTGTGATTGTAAGTGGAACTACTACACATGACTTAAGTCAACTGGCAGGCAAGCTTAGCGCTGATAGCAATGCAGACACAGTCAAGGCCGTAGCAAAAGAATTACATGAGGCAACTAAGTTGCTTGCAAAACCAGAAGATAAACATCATTGGGAAGACGAATTGATGCACAAACTTGCTGGATCCCAGAAAAAAATTCTTGAAGATACTTTGAAAGATCTAAGAAAATAAAGCCTCAGCAATCTCTGCTTGTTTACCACCCTCCGCGAGTGGTATTCTTTGAGTAGACACATCTGAATTGTCTACTCGCTGTCTACTCAAAATGTCCACTCAAAAAAACTCATACACAATCACTCGCGATGAAGCTGCTGAAAAACTAGGGATTTCCACTCGCACGCTGGATCGCTATGTGAAGCGCGGCAAAATCAAAAACCGCACCGATGGCAGGAATGTTTTTTTTGATCCGAAAGAAGTAAGTGAGTTTGCCAAAGTTTTGGCAGAGAAACTCAAGAAAGCTGAGAAGCAGAAACCCAAAGCAGCAAAAGTAAATGCGGAGAAAGCCACCGCTGAGCCAGTGAATCAGGTTGAGAATCGCCCAGAAGAAAAAATTTATGAGAAGCTTTACCATGAAGCGGCAGTGGAGCTGAAAGGGAAGCAAGAGAAACTCGAAGCTGCGAGTTTTCGTGTGGGGCAGCTGGAAGCGCAGCTTAAGAATTCCGTGCCACTACTTGAGTGGAAACAGAAAGAAGAAATTCTCCAGCAAGAGAATCACACACTGAAAGGAAATCTGAATACGGAGAAACTCAAAGCAAGAGTATTCATTGGCCTCGCGATGGGGCTAGCAGCTGCTGCGGTGGCGCTGGGAATCATGAGTAGCCAACTATAGATTTTTGTCATTCCCGCGAAGGCGGGGATCCAGAAATTCCCCTCTTTCGTAAAGAGGGGTTAGGGGAGATTTAGGGAAAGATTGTAGGAGGATTCAAATACTAAATCCCTCGGTCTCGCTTCGCTAAACCACTCCCGTTACCAAAGGGAGAATAAGGATTCTTTCTTAATTTCTCGATTACGCGCCTCACTCAAAAATAAAAGTTGGATGAGAAACTTAATCCTGTTTTCTTAATCCTTAATTCTTTTTTATTCTTCCCCTTCATCTTTATTGATAACTTCGCGGAAGCGAATGTATTCCGTAACGCGCAAACCTGTGAATCTTCCGAGAATCACATCTGCCACAAGGAAAAGGAAAATAACTTCTGGGGTAGATAAAACTAGTGTATGAAGATAACTCCATTCTCCCACGATGAAATAACAAATCACGGAAACAAGAATCACTTCGAGAGTGAGTCTCACTGCACTACTACTGCCTTTTTCACTTTGGATAGAAACAAATTCTTCTGCCAAAGTGCTCATAATCAACACAGGGAAAATCGAAGTAGCGATAAGGCTAGCGATGTTTTGGTAATTACCAAAAGGCGCCAACCATACCAGTAAAACCATCGCGATGAGAATCGCGAGAGAAACAACCGAGAGGATAATCGCGAGGCGGGGAGTATAAGCTAAGCGTTTTCTACGGAGAATTTTGCGCGCAAGAATACTCGCAAAAACCACCACCGCGAGAATTGTTAAACCTAGTTTCAAACCAACCGCGAGAAAAGAGAGAGTTAAAACTGAAGGTGTATAAACTCCGAAAGTATTGATACCCACCACCTGCTTCATGAAAGCCACGAAGGTAGCAATAATCGGAAGCAGCAACACAAGAAGAATCACAGAAGCAGGAATTCCTTGCGCAATCAGATAATTCACACAGAAAGCGAGAGGCGCAAAGATGCTAAATTTCTCTACTCCAGAATCAATCAAGCGATAAGGAATTGCTTGAGTTTCCAATTTCTGCGCGAGATTTTCAGAAGCAGGCAGCAGGATGGAATCTCGCAGCGCATCCTGCCGCGTGAGGATAATTTCTTTCGGTTGCAGCGAAGCAAAAGCACCGCGCGCGATTCGCGCCAGCTTATCTAAATCTCCACCACTCACCACTACGATGCGCTTCTGAGAGAAATCTAGCGGTGGGTTTAATTCTTTTGCATAGCGTGTGAGGCTGTTGAGTCCTTCACTATCACCCAACCACAAAACTACTAAATCGGTTTCTTTTAGCGTGGAAAACTTATCCTGCAGCGAAGCAGTAATCAAGCCTTCATTCGCAAAAAAACCTTCACGCGCTTCGATTCCCCAAGCGGTATCGAGAAAGAGATTTTGTTTCCGCGCAGTTTCGGCGAGAGTTTGAACTTGCGTTTCAAGCTCGCGATTATCGGTAAGCAGCAGAATAGATTTCTCGTAAGCAAACAATTCGAAACTTTGCTTCGCAACCTCACCACCAACCTTCATCGTGAGATTCAAAGGGAAAACTCCAGCCTTCGCGTAAGTGTGTTTTACGGCTTCTCCTGTTTCCTGCCAGCCATCTCCGAAATCCCAGCTGTAAAAAACTGGCAATTCAGGAGAAGGATTGTAGGAATGCGTGGATTCAAATTCTGCTACCTCACCAACCTTCACTGTATCACTCGCAGAAATCACCGCTTGTGGAGTATCCGCAAACGCAACTCCCGCAACAGCTAGAGTTAAACCAAAAACTAGGAATGTCTTTGAGGTGAATAAGCGTAAATTCATGGCTTTAGTTTACCTTTGTTAGCCATTTTTGGTAACGCGGAACTTTACCAGCTACTGCATCCATGTAAATCTCCAGAATTTGCGCAGTAACTTTTCCAGTTTTACCGTCATGAATTTTCTTACCATCGAGAATCCCAATCGGTTGGATTTCCGCAGCGGTGCCAGAGAAAAAAGCTTCATCAGCAGTAGCCAAATCGCGCAACTTGTAGCTACCTTCTTTCACAGGAATCTTGAGATCACGCGCGATTTGCATCACAGAGTTGCGCGTAATCCCCGCGAGAATACTGCCTAGCTTCGGTGTGTGAAGAATGCCTTTCTTCATAAAGAAAAGATTTTCACCAGGGCCTTCGGCGAGATTTCCTTTGTAGTCTAGGAATAAAGCTTCATCGGCTTTGGATTTTTGGATATCGAGAGAAGCAAGAATGCTATTCACATAGTGGCCAGCCACCTTCGCATCAGCCACGAGAGACTTTGGATGAATACGAATAAAGCGAGAAGTTTTTACGCTGATGGGTTTCCCACCCAGATAACTTCCCCAAGGCCAGCAAGCAATCGCAAGCGAGACTGGCGCGCCGACAGGATTCAACCCCATCTTGCCGTAGTCGTAAAAAGCGAGAGGGCGGATATAACCACTCTTCACTTTATTTACTTTCACTACTTGTAGAATCGCTGCATTCACTTCTGCTTCGGAGAAAGGAATCTTCATCCCAATCGCTTTCGCTGAGTAAAATAATCGCTTCGTATGCGCCGCAAGTTGAAAAATCGCAGGGGATTTACCCGTATCGTAAAAACGGATTCCTTCGAAAACCGCGCTGCCATAATGCAAACCATGCGCCAATACATGAATCGCAGCCTTATTCCAATCTACGAGTTTTCCATTCATCCAAATCTTTTGGGTAATCTGGAAAGAAGCTTTGGGTAATTTCAACATAACCCAAGTTTAGCGAAATTATGAGGAAGGAAAAAGCTTATCTTGATCTGCCAGTGGAAGGTGCTATCCCCAAACCGTGATATTGCCTTCTTGCCCTTCCTCTCATTTCTCGCGCAGCTCTCTCAGAGGAGTCTAGATTTCTATTGCTACCAGCCCTCTCAAGTGCTTTATCAATATTCGCAGGCCTAAGCAATGCTGAATTAACCATACTTCGAAGTCTTTTTGGATGCACAGGAGCGCCTACTAATAGCTCCCTCAACCGTTTATCTCTGGCTTCATCCCTCCATTTATCCCAATCTTGTTTAGATTTATCTGAATCTCCATTTGGATTCCCTCCTCTCATAACTTCCGCAACGCTTACAAACTTAATTGGTTTTACATCGGGTGGCTTTAATCCCATCGCTGCTTCTGGGCCTTCTGCGCCTGAAACAGCAACTGCTTCATCAACTCCGCCACCTTCATCGATAGCATCGGGGCCACCTTCAGCACTTCCAGTCATGATTCAAAAGTTAAGAAATTATGCGAAAGATACACTCTTCTTTTTCCTGAAGCAAAATTGCTTGGGTAGTTGAGTTACTCAACCTAGATGCCAAAAAGATATCTCAACCAGCGCTGCTGCGTAGTAAGCAAAGCTAAGCTATCATCTGTTTTCTTTTTGCTGGGGAATAAATCTTCGAAATTTTGCGCTTCGTTAGAAATCACAATCACCTCTTCACCAGGAAGTTTTTTGCCAAGCAATTCTTTCGCAATTTTTTCTTGGAAGTGAGGGGATTGCGCATAAGCTAACTCGGAAGGTTTCTCTGCCAGCACTTCTTTTTGATCTTCGATCGCAAGCACGGAAGTTTGCACATATTTCCCGATTTGAAATAAATCTCGGTAAATCGATCGGCCCAAAGCAAGCAGCATGAAAGAGATGAAGATGAATCCCCCAATCAAGATTACTTGGAAGTAGAGTGGTTGGGATTTTAGCTTGGGAGCATTCATCGGTTTTCATTCTAGCATCACCCCAAAATCCGTTGTAAATATAAAAAACTTTCTCCAAATATCCCCGCCCTTTGTCATTCCCAACTTGATTGGGAATCCAGAAAAAAATAACACTTCGCCCCGATTTCTGGATCCCCGCTTTCGCGGAGAAGACAACGGATGCCTTATTCCATATTCTTTATTCCAACTAAGTTTTTAGTGGCATAATGAGATGCAGATAATCTTTGGATTTCGCTGGGCGCAAAACTGCTGGCACCATCTTCTCGCCCAACTCGAGAGTAACATCTGCGCCTCCAACTGCTGTAAGTGCTTCTAGCAAGTAGTTTGCGTTGAGGGTGATGGAATTCTCCACACCGGCAATCGTAGCGGAAACTTCCGCTTCCTCTTCACCGATTTGAGTGGAGTCGGAAAGGATTTTCAATTCCTTATCTTTGGTAATGATCAGCTTCACGGAGTGAGAATCTTTCGTAAATAAATTCACGCGCTTCACAGCAGTTGCCAACTCTTCAGTTTTGGCAGAAATCGTGGTGATATGCTTACGAGGAATGATTTGCTCGTAATCTGGATAACTACCCTCAATCAAACGAGAAGCTAATTCAATTCCTTTGTAAGTAAATAAAACCTGATTGGAGGAAACATCCAACTCCACTGGCTCTTTCCCTTTCTCGAGAATGCGCGCAAGTTCTTGCACAGTGCGGGCTGGGATAATAATCGAAACATCTTTGCTTAGCGCAGTAGCAGGAATGAGAATCTTTTCGCTGAGACGATAACTATCGGTAGCAGCGAGGCGAATTTCTTTTTTATTTGCGCGAAGATGCACTCCAGCCAAAACTGGCCTAACCATGTCTCGCGCTGCGGAGAAAGCTACTTGATTGATAGCAGCGAGAAGATCGGAAGCGGAAAGTGTAAGACTAATATCCTTCTTTACTTGTGGAATGAGAGGGAATTCATCGGAAGAAATTCCTTTGATGCGAGTTTGAGATTTAGCAGCTTTGATTTGCAGATCCAAGCCTTCTTTGTTTTGTAATTCTACTTTGCCTGCTGGAAGTAAACCTACATAGTTGGTGAATAATCTAGCTGGCACAGTAAGCGCACCTTCATTCTTGATTTCAGCTTTGATGGAAGCGGTAATCGCAATCTCTAGATTCGTAGCCGCGAAAGTCAAACGCTTATTCTCCGCCTTGAGAAGAATGTTGTTTAACACGGGTAAAGTAGAGTTGAGATTTACCGCTTTGCTGACAGTAGCAAGCGCAGCAAGTAAGTCTTTTTGATCGCAGGAGAGAAGCATTAGTAGAGTGTTTTAAGCATTCCGAGTTTAGTGGTTTTGCCAAAACCCCACAACCCACTTAAGATATACGCGTGATTTAAGCGCTATCTATGTTGAAAAAATTCCTAGTATTATTGATTCTCCCTACCAGTCTCCTAGTTGGTGGCTGCCAGACTCCAGCCGAGACACTCACCTCCGCAGAAAATCTCCAGAGTGAAGTATTAGCAAAGTTTAATGAGATAAAAACGAATGTAGAAAATGTAACCACGCAAGCGAAAGATGCTTACGCTGCTTTGCAGGAAAAGAAACAGCAGCTCGAAGATATGATTACAAAAGTAAATGAAGCAAAAGCCGCGATGGATAAATTGATGGGAGAAAAAGATGCTGAAGTAACCACGGAAGAATTAACTGAAAAAGAAGCTGAATTACAAAAAACTATCGATGAATTGCAGGCTGAATTGAAGAAAACTGATAACTCTATCGAAGAAGCAGAAGTGCAACAAGCGGTAGAGGGATTATAAGAATTTGTATCAGGCTTTGAAAAAGCTAAACTCTCGCGGTATTTAATCTTTTTGTATGCGTATTCTGAAAAAAATCTTTACAACGATTTGTATCGTTTTGGTATTGGGTAACACCACTGCTTTCGCTGGAGTATTCAGTGATGTAAATCCAGATACTCCGCAGGGTAAAGCTATCGAATTTTTGTTGAATAAAGGAGTAGGTGAAGGCGCTGCCAACTTTTTCCCCAAGCGCCCGATTACTCTGGCTGAATTTCTCGCGATGGGATTGCAAGCTGCGGATGTAAACGATTTACCACAAAACGCCACCACGCGTTTCAGTGATGCGCAGAATGCTTGGTTTACTCCTTATGTAGCGAAAGCTGATTCTCTGAGTTTGCTAGAAGATTTCAAAGGAGAAAATCTACTACCTAACCGCGCGCTAACCAAAGGCGAAGCAGTGAAGCTGGGATTGAAAATTTTTGGAGTAGGAGTGTCGCTAACTCTTCCAAATGAAAATTTTGGTTTCACTGATGTAAAAAACACCCATCGCCTCGCGCGTTATATTTTCCGCGCTTTGAAACTTGGAGTGATTGATCCAATTTCCAATACAGAATTCGGAGTCAGCCAACGCTTCACGCGTGGAGAAGCAGCTGAGTTGCTTTACAATCTTGCCAATTCAGATACGGAAGGTGGTGGCACAATCATTATTCAGAATGGAGGTAGTGATGTGCCGGGCTGGCAAATGTTTCAAAGTGTTTGGGACGAAACCGTAAACCGTTTTCTGTGGAAAGATAAGATTGATAAAACCGAAATGATGCAGCGCGCAATCGAAGGCGCGGTGAATGCGCTAGGAGATCCTTACAGCGCTTATTTGTTGCCAAGTAAAACCACTGCGATTAATCAAGATCTTTCTGGCAAAACCGAAGGTATCGGTGCTTATCTCTCTGAGAATGAAGCAAGGGAAGTAGTAGTGGTTGCACCGATCGATGGATCACCAGCGCAGGCTGCTGGCATCCAATCTGGTGATGTAATCATCGCAGTAGATGGAAAAAGCGTGGGTGGGGTTTCGGTTGAAGCAGTTAGCGCGCAAATCCGTGGAATCGCTGGCACTACGGTTTCTCTCACCATCAGAAGGAATGGTAGCCAGCTGATTGTTTCGATTAAACGCGCAGCGATTGAAATCAAAGCCGTGAATTTGAAATTCGTTGATGGTGTAGCGGTTTTGAAACTTACGCAATTCAGCTCAGCTGTGCCAGCAGAATTCGCAGCAGCTGTGAAAGAAATCATCGCGCAACATCCAAAAGGAATCGTTTTGGATTTGCGAAATAATGGAGGCGGCCTCGTAACCGCTGCGGTAGATGTAGCCAGCTACTTCCTGCCAGAAAATTCTGTGGTAACCAAAACCCAATACCGCGAAGAACTTTCACAATTCAACGCAACGCAACGCACAACTCACGCGCCTTCTTTCACTGGTTACAAGGTAGCAGTGCTGATAAACAAAGGTAGCGCTAGCGCAAGTGAAATCGTAGCTGCCGCGCTGCAAGATCAAGGAGTTGCTACTGTGGTGGGAGAAACTTCTTTTGGGAAAGGTGTGATGCAAGAAATCAATTTCTTCGGAGATGGCACCGCGCTGAAACTCACTGTTGCGCATTGGCTTTCACCAAAAGAGCAACCAATCGAAGGCAAGGGAATCACTCCCGATATCGCGGCGGTAGATGATACGGCTACCACCAATATTGATGAAGCACTGAAGCGCGCATTAAATTTGTTTTAATTTCAAAAATGTAGGGAATTACCATGGCAATTCCCTACTAAATAAAACAGAATCTTCCTTCGGGGAGATTTTGGTTTGTGGTGAAAGTCGAGAACTAACGGAAGATAAATGTTGCTAGCAGCATCCCGTCGATCTTCTGAGTTAACCCAACTGCTACTTTAGTTTTACTCGCAGCCTGCCAAGAATCTTCTTGCTGAAGACTTTTTACCAAGCCTGAAATCCTACTCGAGGAAGCAAGGAAGCTGGCAAAAGATCCAGCGAAACCCGCTTGGCGAATATCCGCTTGGAGGCTTTCGCTACCTGAAGTGAAATCAAAGAAATTTCCATTCAGCATTTTGTTGCTCCAGCTTTGCGCTGTAGCTTCCAAACTCAAGTCTAATGAGAGATTACTTAAGCCCTTTTCTCCGCGCGCTGCATTGATAAGCGCAAGGATACTTTGCCTCGTTTCAGTAAGATTAACTGTAGTTAGCCGAGAGGTAGAAAAATTCTGCACGAAAAGTATGTTGTTGTTGGAATCCAAAGCAACTCCTAATCCAACCAGAGTCCAATCCGCTCCGAGAATATTTGCGCGATGCGTAGCGGAGCGGAGTAAGCCTTCATGCGCGTAAAGTGTTTGGCTATCACGCGCGAGATTCTCTCCTACAGGCAATTCCAAACCAGCTGCGATTCTCCGCGCTTCAGGATTGCGGCCTTGTGGATCGGCATGCCCAAAGAATCCTTCATTTGCCATTCTCTCTGCGTAGGTCTGAGAGAAGTTGGTAAGCTCATCATCGAGAATCAAAGCTGGCAGCTTATACTGCGCGCGGAAATCATTTACGAGGCGCAGCCAAATCGCTCTTTCACGCGCAACTGAAATCGTCCTTTGTGCGGGTGGTGCTTCGCGCAAATCCGCGTAATCAGGTAGCAGCGGATTCGTATTCGGTTCGTAAAGTGGGTGATTGAGGACTGGTAATCCCGCAGTATCGTTTAACTCGAGGATGTAGGTGCCAGTGTTTTGAGTTGCGAGATTGAGGCTAAAGCTTGAGCCGGCTGGAATCGCTTCTACATTTTTTAGAATCGGCACTTCTTCGACTAAACCTGCTGGGTTGATGAGATAAGCGCTAGGCTCCAACTCTTTTTTGGTAAGCACGAAAAGCGCTACCTGATTGTTGCGCCAGATAGGTAAATCGTTGATGGTGATTGCCTCAGGGTTGTAATCCGAGAAATAGTGTTGCGCGAGATTGAGTGACAAAACCACGCTGCTCGACCAAGCGCTGCGCGCTTCAAACCCCCAACCATGCGCAGAAGCCGCACCAAAAATCTGTGCGGTGGCTTCGCCTGCCTCCCAATCGGCAAAATCTTTGGGTTGCAACTCCACCTGATTTTGCCCAGCAGTTACGAGATACTCATGCGTTTTTTCTCCCTGACGCAAAACCACTCGCGTGATATTGTTGGTGGAAGCATCCCAGCGCAGTGTGGGAATATTGTTTTGGAGAATAAAACTCAAGCCAGTTTGAATCTGGCTAGCAGTATCAGTGGTGGCTGGATTGCATTCGCGTGGTAAAACATCGATTCCCACTGCATAACTTTTGCCCGAAAGATCTGGAATCACCGAGAAATTGTAGTGGCCAGGAGTGGTGAAATAAATTCCCTCAGAGAAAACGCCACTCGCTGGTTTGGCGACAAAAGCCGTTTGTCTACCAAACGAATTCGCGTAAAAAGCAGTTACGTTGTTTACACTGAAAGCCACGCTGCCTTGCAACGGATAAACTTCATTCTCGTAAAACAAACTCGGTAATTCGCTGGTAAGCGTAATCCCTTGGAAATAATTCGCAGGCGTGTTTTTATTTTTCGTAAGTAACTCTGGGCAAACTTTTTCTACGCGAATAATGAAGCGGTAAACGATTTCAGAAAGCTTCGCGCGAGTAAGTGGAGTAGCAGGGAGAATCTGATTTCCGCGATTGGGAGAAATCAAATCGAAAGTATTCGCATAAGCGATAAATTGGTTATACCAAGCGTTTTCCTGTGTGTCCGTAAATAGCTTCTGATCAGTTTTGTAATTCGCGGAATCAATCGAAGCAGCCTGCAAAAGCATTTTCAGAGCCTCAACTAAATTCACAGTTTGCGCTGGCCGAAAAAATCCATCGGGATAGCCTGCTGCCACACTCCGCGCATTTGCAGTATTTACAAAAGGCGCAAACCAGTCACTCGCCGCCACATCGGGAAAAGTTTTTGCGGCAGGCAGAGAAGTAAATTCTCCCGTAGCCAGTAGTAAAATTTTCAAAGCCTCTGCGCGATTCACAGGATTGTCTGGTTGGAAACTACCATCGGGATAGCCAGAGATAATTCCTGCCTTAGTAAGGTAATCAATCGCTGTTGCGTTGGGGTGAGAGGAGGCTACATCAGGAAAATTCGCAGCGGAGGCTGAGGTAATAATAACTAGCGTTGCTGCGCAGCTAACCAAGCTGGCAACAAAAGCGCGAGTAAGAAAACCAACCAACTTCCAGTTGCGATAGCAATTACCGTCAAGGCGAGAGAAGTGAAGCATCCGATAGCGCAGTTGGATTTTAGTTTAACAAGCTTTAGTAGTGGAGAATAGTTGCGTGAAGATTTTTTTTCATGTTGAGCATGAGGAATCTCACTCACCACTTCACCTTCGAGAATTTCAGAATCTTTATTTTCCATTTTTATCGCTTAGCTAAAACAACAAGATTGCGCGCTTGCCAAACTCTTGCGCGTTTACCCTGATTAGCAGGGAAAACTTGGATGTTGTGGAAACCGGCTTTTTCAAGTAAGCGAAGCAATTCCCCCGCAGTGAAGGCATGAATCAACCTCCCTCCTTTGCCGAATAAAGGCAGATAGCAGTTGCGGTAATTTCTGGTGAAAAAACTTTTGAGAATATATTTGTAATAGCGCGGCTGCCAGAGATTCCAAGTGGTGAGAAATAATTCTCCACCAGCTTCGAGATTCGCGTAAAGATTTTGTAAAACTTGGAGGCGGGAAGCTGCATCAGGTAAGTGATGCAAAACTGCGACGCAAAACACTGCGGAGAATTTTTCCTTGGAAATGAAGCTGAGTAAATCTGCGTGGAGAAATTTTTCTGCTGGGAAATTTTGCTGAGCTTTCTGGATTAATTCACCAGAGGAATCCACTCCGAGATATTTTCCAGTGAAGCCTCCTTCTCGTAGCCAACTCACCAATCTTCCATTGCCACAACCAGCATCGAGAATGCTTTTCGCGCTGAAAAGATGTTTGGCAAAATCAAATTCTCCCCATGGAGATTTGCGTGTGGCATCCCACTGCGCAGCAATTGAATCGTAGCCGATAAGATTTTCGCGTAAACTCATTGTATCTATGGATGCTAGCCAGCTTATTCTAGAAGCGATTAAGAAAAATTGCGCGGTGGAAGCCGATTTGCGCAAGCTCAAAATCGAAGCGGCTGGAATCAGCGGAAATCTTTTCCGCAACTCAGATTTGATTGCCGCTTATACGGAATTACTCAGCGAAGGGAAAATCCAGCCACAACCGAGCTTGGAAAGAATTTTGAAGAAAGCGCGGATTCGCACTCTCTCGGGAGTTTCTCCTGTGGCGGTGCTGACGAAAGAGTGGGGCTGCCCAGGCAAATGCATTTACTGCCCCACAGAAAAAGGCATGCCCAAAAGTTATTTAAGTAATGAACCAGCGGTGATGCGCGCGAATCGTGTGAAATTCGATCCTTATCTCCAAGTAAAAACTCGACTGGAGGCGCTGACTGCTTGCGGCCACGAAACTACCAAAGTGGAATTGATTGTGATGGGTGGCACTTTTTCTGCGCTACCGAAGCGCTATCAAACTTGGTTTATCAGTAGATGTTTGGAAGCATTGAATGAAAAAAGCAAAGGCAAGAAAGATTTGGAATCACTGAAAAAAGCGAATGAAAAAGCAAAGCATCGCATGGTAGGCCTCACTCTCGAAACTCGGCCCGATTGCATCACGCCAGCCGAAGTAAAAAGATTTTTGCAGCTTGGCGCAACCAGAGTGGAATTAGGCGCGCAATCTACCAGCGATGAAGTCTTGCGAAAAACAAAACGCGGCCACGATACAGCCTCTACGAAAAACGCGATTAAATTACTGAAAGATGCGGGGTTGAAAGTGGGATTACACTTCATGCCAAACCTCCCTGGCGCAACTCCCGCGAGTGATTTCGCGATGTTTCAGGAAGTTTATGGCAGCGAAGATTATTCTCCAGATCAGTTAAAAATTTATCCCTGCGCTTTGATTGCGAATACGGAATTGGTGAAATGGTGGAAGCAGGGAAAGTGGAAACCTTACAACGATGCCACGCTGACGAAACTCCTCGCGAAAATTAAAGGAATCACGCCAGAGTGGATTCGCCTTTCGCGCGTGATTCGCGATATCCCCGCAGAATCCATTCTCGCTGGCAGTAAAATCACCAACCTCAGACAAATCCTCCAACAACAAGGTGCGAAGTGTAATTGCATCCGCTGCCGAGAAATCCGTGGCGGGAAAATCGATGAGAAAAAAATAAAACTTGTGCGCAGAGAATATGCTGCGAGTGGCGGTTTGGAAATTTTCCTGAGTTTTGAAGAAGACGAAAAGCTGATTGCGCTGACACGCCTGCGTTTACAAGCAGTGAAAGATTTCGCGTTTGTGCGAGAGCTGCACACCTACGGAGAAGAGTTGGGAATCGGCGGCAGAGGTGATAGCCAGCATCGCGGATTTGGAAAAAAGCTGATTGCGGAAGCAGAGAAAATTGCGAAGCAAAGTGGCTACAAAAAACTTAAAATTATCTCCGGAGTGGGAGTGAGAGAATACTATCGGAAGCTCGGCTACTCGCTAGATAGGGAAAAAATTTATATGGAGAAAAAACTCTGAAAAGGATTAAGGATTAAGTTTTTGGATTTCTTTCTTAGATTTATTCGAAGCAGTTAACTTCAATTCACCTCAAATTCCCAAATTGTCATTCCCGCGAAAGCGGGAATCCAGAAAATTTTTGACTGCAAAAAATCCAACTAATCTCTAAACGCGCTAAAATAACTGCGTGAAAAAACTCTTTGCTTCTCAAATCGCGCATCTCAGTATGAAGCAACCTGCTTATCGAAAATTTGTGAGTGAGTTGTTAGAAGTTTTATACAAAGCAGATGTGGGTAGTGGAGATATCACCACAGCATTGCTTGGAAATTCTGCGAGGAAGATGGAAGCAAAAATCACTGCGAAAGAAAATGGGATCCTCACAGGAGTAGAAGAAGCGGTTTGGTTTCTCACGAAGCATGGAGTGAAAGTGAAAGCGCTGGTGAAAGATGGTGGGAAGGTGAAAAAAGGAAAAGTATTTTTGGAATTAAGCGGAAGCGCAAAAAATATTCTCACGGTGGAAAGAGTGGTGTTGAATTTGCTGCAACGCATGAGTGGTATTGCAACAGCAGCTCACCATGTTGCGAAGAAAATCGGTGTGAGAAAATTTGCCGCCACGCGCAAAACTCCTTGGGGCTTGCTGGATTCGAAAGCAGTGGTGGTGGGCGGAGGATTACCACACAGATTGAATCTCGCTGATCTGATTCTGGTGAAAGAAAATCACATTCGAGCAGATAAAAATTGTTGGCAGAAAATTAAAACTACGAAGTCTTTCGAAATCGAAGCGGATAGTGAGAAGTTGGCAATCAAGATTGCAGAATTTTTTGGAAAACAAAAAAATCTAATTCTCTTGCTGGATAATTTTTCTCCGAAGCAATTGAAGAAACTCATTCCGAAGTTACGGAAAATTAATCCGCAAATCACGCTGGAGGGAAGCGGTGGAATTACCCCAAAACACGCGCGGAAATTCCTCGCTGCAGGAGTAGATTATATTTCGATGGGTTACCTCACCCACTCCGCGAAAGCTTTGGATTTAAGCTTAAAAATTGAATCAAACTAACTTCCTCATTATCGGCAGCGGTATCGCGGGGCTAACCGCGGCTTTGAAGTTGAGCGAAAAAGGCAGCGTTGTGATTGCAACGAAATCTAACTTGCTGGAATCTTCTTCGCGCTATGCGCAGGCTGGCATCGCTGCGGTAAGAAATTTTCGCTGGGATAGTTTCGCGGAGCATTTTGCAGATACTCTCACTGCTGGTTGCGGAATTAATAATAAAGCGGCGGTGAAATTTCTCGTAGAGAATGCGCCGAAAGCAGTGGATTGGCTTACGAAACTCGGAGTGCCTTTCCGGAAAAATCCAACCCGTGAAGCTGCGCATTCACATTCGCGTGTTTGGAATACACGCGATTCTACGGGTGAATCGATTGAAAAAGTTTTGGCGGCGGAAGTGAAGAAAAGAAAAAATATTCGGATACTGACTAATGCCACTCTGCTGGATCTCGCGATGGAGAAAAAAGTTTGCGTAGGTGGGATTCTCAAAACTGGTAAGAAGATTTTTGTTTTAGCTTCTGGTCAAACGATTCTTGCTACTGGTGGCTTCGGGCAACTCTATGCCAAGACTACCAATCCAAAAGTTTCGGTTGGTGATGGAATCGCGGCGGCTTACCGCGCTGGCGCGAAACTGCGGGATTTAGAATTCGTGCAATTTCACCCTACTGCGCTAGTAGGAAAACAAACCCGCTTAACTTTGCTAAGCGAATCACTAAGGGGTGAAGGTGCGGTTTTGCGGAATTCTCGTGGAGAAAGATTTCTTCCTGCTTATCACCCCGCTGCAGAATTAGCGCCGCGTGATATTGTTTCTCGCGCGATTTTTGAGGAAATGAAAAATGGAAAAGTTTATCTAGATTTCACGCGCGCAGATGCGAAATTTCTCGAAGCGCGCTTCCCACTGATTTGGAAAGAAGTGAAAAAAGCGGGATTCAATCTCGCGAAAGATTTGATTCCGATTTTCCCGGTAGCGCATTACGCATGTGGTGGAGTGGTTACCAATCTCCGCAGTGAAACCAATTTGAAAAATCTTTTTGCAGTGGGGGAAGTCGCCGACACTGGAATCCACGGAGGCAACCGCCTGGCCAGTAACTCTCTCGCCGAGGCAGTAGTTTTTGGATTAGCAGTAGGGAAAGCTGGGAAAGTGATTGAAATAAAAACAGCGGAAGCAAAAATTCCTAACTATGTTTTTGATTTACAAGAAGATTTGAAAATTCTCCCACTCGTGAGAAATCTAATGTGGAAGAATGTCGGAATCATAAGAGAGAAACGAGGATTGATGGCTGCGCAGAAAACTTTGCAGAAATTGAAGCCGCGCAGTTTCGTAAGTAAGAATGCAGTAACCGTAGGGAAGCTAGTGGTAGCAGCAGCCTTGCGGCGCAAAAAAAGCTTAGGCGCGCATTTCCGAGTGGATTAAAACCTACTGGCTGCGCCAGCCGTAGCCTCGCGAAGTGAAAAGATGCTGGCCTGCCGGCCGTAGCCCGAAGGGCGAAGGCTGGTGCGCTCGGCAGGATTTGAACCTGCGACACCCGGTTCCGAAGACCGGTGCTCTATCCAGCTGAGCTACGAGCGCATGCCTGGCATTTTAGCGGAGAAAAGTGGGTTTTGCTGGTTATTTTCTGAAACATTTCATGGTTTTTGGCAACTCTGGTAGATTGCTCAAATCGCTTAAAAATGCTAGAATAATCGGATTTCAAAAACAAATTATGCCTAAAAAAATACTTTCAGGGTTGCTCGGATTACTCACTCTTCTAGCGAGCAACGCTTCCGCTTTTGCGGAGATTCCGGCGGGCTACGCTTTGGTGCCAATTTCTGCGCTGACAGGCCATAATTTCGGTAGCCTCGGTAGCGCGAATGTAACGATTTCCCCGAGTAATTCAGCGCTGCGCGCAGGTGATGAGATTGGTTATCTTGGAGAAGCTTTTCAGGTGGTTGCCACTCTGCGCGATACTGAAAATCAACCGGCGAGTAATCGCGCAATAAACCTCATTAGTAGCCGCGCAACTGATTCTATCCGCGCAATTCAAGCAACTACTGATGCAAATGGTGAAGCGATTTTTAGTGTGAATGCTACGAAAGAAGGAATCAGCTCTTTTACTGCTATCGATCAAAACAGTGGAGTAACTGTAACTGAAAGACCTCGTGTAGTTTTCCTCAAACCAGCTAACGGAATCGGAGGCAACTACCTCAAAGCTGATGCCCTGACTGCAGACACAAGCACAACTTCAGCTGTCGCCTACCAAGGAAAAATCGTAGCGGATTTCCCTGCTTCCGTAGCGGTGAATACTCCTTCTGATATCACGGTGAAAATTACTGACCTCAGTGGAAACACCGTAACAGATTTCAGTGATGGAGTTACTTTCACCACTTCTGATACCGATGCAATCTTACCGAAGGATTACATCTTCAAAGAAGTAGATAAAGGCACTCACACTTTTGCCAACGCAGTAACTTTCCGCGCGGCTGGTAGCAAGAGCTTTACGATTAATTCTACCAATGTAGCGGTGGCTCCACTCACTATCAATGTGGTGGTGGTAGGAGAAGCAGAGGAGGTAGAGAAACCCGTGATTCTCAATCCAACCGATGGAAGTGTAATAAACAGCGCAATTACTCTCCAGGGTTTAGCGCCTGCGAATTCCAATCTCGCTGCTTTTGTAAATAGCCAGTATTACGCGCAAGGCAGTTCCGATGCTTCTGGAAATTTCGATATTGATCTGGATTTACCCGATGGAGAATATTCTCTAACTGCTGGAGTTGTAATAAATACAGATTCTGTTGGCGCAATGTCAGATGCGGTAAGCGTAACTATCGACACCACTCCACCAGAATTAACTCAGATTGTTTTGGATCCAGGGGAAGCTGCAACTACTGAAGATAATATTTCCGTGATCATCCAAAGCGAAACCGATCTCAGCGCAGCTAGTGTAAATATCAATGGAAAAAACATCGTTTGCTCGAATGAAGGCGATGGATTTTACCAAGCGAAAGTTGGGGTTTTACCAGAGGGTGATTATCCCATCGCAGTAACTGTCACTGATGCAGCTGGCAACACTGCGCAACTCAACAATGCTGCAACTCTCAAAGTTGCAAGTAAGGCTCTCGCGGTTACCATCGAAACAGTAACTGCTACCCCAAAAGATAAGCGTGTGGATATCAGCTGGGAGGCACCAGCTAATCAAGCAGAAGTAAATCACTATGCAATCTTCTACGGAACCAATCCTGAAAATCTCAGTCAGGCTTTTGAAACTACAGATAATCGCACTGCTTGGTATATCGGAGAATTGAATAACGATACGGAATACACTTTCCAAATCGCTTCTCTGGATAACAATGGTGAAGCGAATGGTTACAGCAATCCTTTTGCTGCAACTCCAACTAGCCAACTAGGATTCACTGCTTCTGGTTGCGATACGAAACTCGCGCTTACTTGGAAGCCTCAAGCGAATGAAGCGATTGTTTCTTATCAACTTAATTATGGAATCAAAACTAGAGAATACACTGAATCTCAAATTCTTCCTGATGGAAAAAATAGAAGTGAATGGGAAATGCGCGATCTTATCAACGGAGTGGAATATTTCATCACCCTACGCGGAGTCGATGCAACAGGGAATGTAGTGTTTGATCCACAAGAAGAAATCAGCGCAACTCCAACCGCAGGCGCTTGCCACAGCGCAGCAGTAGATCAACCGATTCAGCTGCAAATCCGCAAAGATGAAAAAGACCAAACTACTCTCGTGTGGAATCCGGTGAGTGGTGCAATCGGTTACAAAGTTTTTGCTGGCACAACCCCAAACCTTTTCGATTTACCAACAGTAACAGTAACCACTCCTTACTTCCGCCCAGAAGGATTGATGGCAAATGAAGATTATTACTTCGCAGTAAAAGCCATCTATACCGACCACGAAGCAGCCGCTTTCTCCAACATCACAAAAGTAGAAGTTGGCCCAGCAGCGCTACTCGCTATCACAGGCATCATCGCTATCGCAGGTGGTTACTTCTTCCGCCGCAAAGAAAAAACTCTCAACTGGATTCGAATCCGCAAATAAAAATTCTTAACTGAAATATAAGAAAAGCCCCATCTCGGGGCTTTTCTTTTGTAGTAATGTGAATCCTCCTAGAAAGGTAAATCATCGATCTTCACCTCTTCCTCATGTGGAGGAGGAGTTTGATCATCACCAGCATCTTCTGCCGCAGCTGGTTTGGAATAAGCTGGAGATGCACCACCAGCGCCACCACCCTTGGAATCCAACATAATCATATTCTCGGCGATGATTTCTGTGCGGTAGTTTTTCTTACCATCTGGGTCTTCCCAGTTGCGAGTTTTAAGTCTGCCTTCGAAATAAACTTTGCTGCCTTTGTGGAGATACTGCTGGCAGATTTCTGCCAATCTTCCCCAAGCAACGACAGAGTGAAACTCCACCTCTTCTTGAGTTTCGCCTGCTTGGTTTTTCCATTTGCGATTACTGGCTACGCCGAGAGTAGCAACGGTTTGGCCATTTGGTGTTTGCCTGACTTCTGGATCTCGGGTGAGGTTCCCGATGATTTGCGCTTTGTTGAGTGAGTTGGCCATGGGAAAAAAATTAGGAAATTACCTACCGAGTTTACCAGCAAGAAGGAAACTCTTAAACTAATCGGGTGAAAAAAATCCTCCTTCCCGCCACTCTGATTCTGGCAGTTTCTCAGCTGCTTTCGCGCATTCTCGGAGTGTTGCGTGATTCCACTTTCGCGCATGTTTTTGGCGCAACGGGCGGGGTAGGGGTTTTCAATCTCGATACTTATTTTGCAGCGTTTCGCTTACCAGACTTGGTTTACTCGTTGCTAATTTTTGGCACTCTCTCCGCAGCCTTCATTCCACTCATCGCAGAGAAAAAAACCGAGGCGGAAGTGAATCGTTTCGCGAGTAACACACTTAATGTTCTTTTCATTTTCGTGCTAATTTTTTGCGGAATCCTCTTCGTTTTCGCGAAACCCTTCATCCATCTCATCACTCCAGGATTCGATGCGGAAGCAACCACTCAAACCGCGCTACTGCTACGGATTCAACTTCTCGCGCCAATCTTCTTCACCATCTCCGCGGTGATGGGCGGGCTCGCACAACACTTTCACAAATTCGTTTGGTATTCACTCGCGCCGATTTTATATAACGCAGGAATTATTTTTGGCGCGCTAGTGTGGGGTAGAGAATATGGAGTAGTGGGTTTGAGTTACGGAGTAGCGCTAGGAAGCTTCCTGCATGCAGTGATTCAAATTCCGGGAATGCTTCGCGCGGGTTTCCGCTGGCAACCAGTTTTCCATCTTGGGGAATTACGTAGCTTGGTGAAACTCGCAACCCCTAGAGTAATCGCTGTTACTGCTTCTCAGCTGGAATTAGTTGCGATTACTTTCTTCGCATCACTGATAGGAGGCGGGGCTTTAGCTGTTTTCAACTACGCCTGGAATCTCGCATCGCTACCAATGGGGGTAGTGGGAATCGCTTTCGCCACCGTGAGTTTCGCTGGATTAACCCGCTTAGTAAATCAACCGAAAGAATTCGGAGAAGCTTTGCGCAAAAATATCCTCGGGGTTTTGTATTGGGTGATTCCCGCTGCGATTGGTTTGTTTGTTTTGCGCGTAGAAATTACTGAATTAATTCTTGCGAGAGGAGAATTCACCGCCACCGATGTGAAGCTAGTGGCAGAATCGCTGGCCTACCTCTCTGTCGGGATTCCTTTCTTCGGGCTACTGCCGATTTTGAATAACGCTTTCTTCGCGAAAAAGAATACGCGAATCCCGCTTATAGCAAATATTTTTTATCTCATAATTACCGTTCTCGCAGCTTATCTACTCTCTCCTCTTCTCGCTTCTAGTGGATTGGCTGCCGCTTATTCTTTCGCAACTATCGCGGGGGTGAGTTATCTTTTTGTTTTGTTGAAGCGTGAGGTGAAATTTTCGCTCGGGAAAACTTTGTGGAAAATTATTTTAATCTCCGCTGCTTTAGGGATTCTGGCGTGGGGATTGAATCAAGCTTTCGTAGCGGATAATTTCACAATGCTTGTTTTGAAAATCGGCGGAGTTGGAATCCTCGGCGGATGTTTTTATTTGCTTGCTTTAAAATTTCTCGGTGTAAATCCCCGCAAACTCTGATAGAGTTATCACTCGGTAAACTAACCATTTCTCTATGCAAGCCCTCCTTCTCGCTGCTGGTAGAAGTAAAAGATTCTGGCCGCTGCCCGATAAGAATTTTTTGCGCTTCGGAGAAAAAACTCTCGTGGAGATACAGGTAGAGAAGCTGCAAAAGGCGGGAGTGAAAAAAATTATTCTCGTGGGGAATAAACACAATCTCGAGAGATTAGAAAAATTATTTCCAAAACTCGAAGTTTTGGAGCAGAAAGATTTAGATGAAGGAATGCGTGGTGCGGTTTTGACTGCGAAGAAACTTCTCACACGGCCAACTCTGATTCTCTCTACTAACGATTCGATTAGCGCAGAAGCGATGAAGAGAGTAATCGTTGCGAAAAAATGTGATGGTGCGATTCTTGCGCAGGAGGTGAAAAAATATTTTCCAGGCGGTTATCTGAAGGCTGGGAAGGGAAAGATTTTTAACATCGTAGAGAAACCAGGTGAAGGCAAAGAGCCTAGCAATCTAGTGAATATCGTTTGTCACTTGTTTCAAAAACCCGAGGAGTTGGTGAAAGAATTAGAAAAAACTCACAACAAAGAAGATGATGGTTATGAGCTGGCACTCGCACAGCTTTTTAAGAAAGGCACTTTCGTCGCGGTAAAAAATCCGGGCAGCTGGCAAGCGGTGAAATACCCTTTCCACGTTTTAGACTTAACTGAGAAATATCTCGCTGGTGTAAAAAAGAAAATTTCTCCGAAAGCCAAGATTGCGAAAACAGCGGTGATAAATGGAAATGTAATTATCGAAGCGGGAGTGAAAGTTTTCGATTATGCGGTGATTACAGGAAACACCGTGATTGGAAAAAATTCCATCGTTGGCACTCATGCTTTCGTGAGAGACTCTATTGTTGGTGAGAATTCCGTAGTGGGTGGCTATAGTGAAGTTACGCGCAGCTATCTCGGAGAGGGAGTGTGGCTACATCGCAACTATGTGGGCGACAGCGTGATTGCAGGTAATGTAAGCTTCGGGGCTGGTGCAGTTTGTGCAAACCTGAGACTCGATGAAGGAGAAATCAAAAGTGTAATTCGCGAAGATAAAATTAATTCTCACAAAACGAAATGGGGTTGCGCTATCGGGGAAGCAGTAAGAATTGGAGTAAACACCAGCATCATGCCGGGAGTTTTGATTGGAGGAAATAGTTTGATCGGAAGTGGAATGCTTGTGGAAAAGAATGTGGAAAACGATAGTTTTTACACAAAAGCAGAGAAGGTAAAGGTGATTCCAAATCAGAAAAACATTCCACCGCGTGATAGTTTCAAAATTTAGTTTTGCGCAGATGGGTAGCTTTTAGATTTTGAAAGAGTTTTTCTTTACTTACTTATCTAATTTTTCCACTCATAACCAACTCACTTCTCAACACTTTTCCCAAAAGTTATTCACAAACTTATCAACTTATTCACAAAAACAGTTATCTCAACCACTTTTTATTACTTTCTATCAACTCTCTTCTTACTTATTAATAAAATAAATGAAATATATTTATATATACGATACAACGCTACGCGATGGATCTCAGAGTGAAGGAGTAAATTTCACAGTAAATGAAAAAATTCTAATTACAGAAAAATTAAACGATTTTGGTTTTGATTTTATTGAGGGTGGTTGGCCAGGAAGTAATCCAAAAGATGAAGAGTATTTCGCGAAGATAAAAAAAATAAAGTTAAAAAGTAAGGTGGTAGCTTTTTCGGCGACACATATGAAAGTAAAAACCGCGGAAACAGATGTTTTACTCCAAAAAGTTCTCGCAGCGGAAACTAAATATATAACAGTATTTGGAAAAGTCTGGGATCTTCACACTCGGAAAATTCTCGGAGTGAGTGATAGTGAAGCTTTAGATTTAATTTCTAATACGATTAAATTCTTAATAAAGAACAAAAGAAAGGTAATTTTTGATGCAGAGCATTGCTTTGATGGTTGGAAGAGTAACCCAAAGTTCACTCTTGCGTGTTTGCGCGCAGCTGAAGGCGCTGGCGCGATGAATCTGACACTCTGTGATACAAATGGAGGAAGTCTCCCGAGTGAGTTAGGAAAAATTATCTCCGAGATAAAAAAGAAAATAAAAACACCACTTGGGATTCATACCCATAATGATTCTGGAGTAGCAGTGGCGAATTCCATTATCGCAGTAGAAAACGGAGTAAATCTAATTCAAGGCACGATTAACGGAATCGGTGAAAGAACCGGAAACGCAAATCTCAACACCATCATCGCAGATCTTCAGCTGAAAAAAGGAATGAAGATTCTCCCACCAGCGAAACTCGCGCAACTTACTAATCTCGCGAATTATGTTTATGAGATTGGAAATAAGCGTCCGAAAAACGATCAACCCTTCGTAGGGAAAAATGCTTTCACCCATAAAGGCGGAATCCATGTTTCTGCAGTCGCGAAGATTCCTGCAAGTTATGAGCATATCGATCCAAAACTAGTTGGTAATCACACTAATATCACAATCTCAGAATTATCTGGGAAATCGAATGTGATTGCAGTAGCGCAGAGATTAGGAATAAAAATCCAATCAGATTCTCCGCAAATCCGAGAAATTCTCGCGCAAGTAAAAGATCTAGAAAACCAGGGTTTTTATTATGAAACCGCGGAAGCAAGTTTTGCGTTACTAATTCTCCACTCAGAAAAAGACTATAAAAAACCTTTCGAGCTGCAAGAGTATTGTGTTTCGAATTCTTCCGCTGGTGGTGTGGATGCAACCGTGGAGGTGAAAGTGAAAGGAAAGCTACGAAAGTTCTCCGCTAGTGGAAATGGCCCAGTGAATGCTTTGGATTTAGCTTTGCGTCAAGGAATAGAAGAATTTTTCCCACAGACTAAGAATGTAGAATTAACTGATTATAAAGTGCGAATTCTTGATACCCATTCTGCTACTGCGGCGAAAACGCGTGTATTAATCGAATCCAGTAACGGAAAAGAAGACTGGAAAACAGTAGGTTGCTCAGAAAATATCATCAAGGCAAGTTGGCAGGCGTTGAGTGATAGCTTGGAATATGCGATTTGGAGAAGCGGAAAAAAAGTTGAGAAATAAAGCATGTAAAAAAATTTTACAAAAATAGAATTACAAGCAGAAATTAATATAAAATGTAAAACATCTTGACTTTTACCACCTTGTTTCATTAAAATGCATGTGAATTTTAATGAATATACGCACCATGAAGAACTTTATTATTAAACTCAGAAAAGCGAATAAGCTTTCACAGGAGAGGCTTGCAAAAAAAATCGGAATATCTCGCCCGACTCTTGATAGTCTTGAAAAAGGAGAAAGAGACATTACTCTTGGTGAGCTTAGGAAAATTTCGGAAATATTTGATATCCCAACAGAAATATTGATGGACGAGGAGCTTTCGGCTGGTTCAAAAGCAGGCTCCCAAGAGTTTAGCCAAAAATCTTCCAAGCGTTTCCACAATCTTATCTTGCAATGCATCAAATATGGTGCTGATGATGACGGAAAGATAACAAAAACAAAACTAGCGAAACTAGTTTATCTTTGTGACTTTGCCAGTTATTATAAATTCTTGAAACCAATTTCAGGGTTTGAATACAAGAGACTTGCTCAGGGGCCTGTTGCAATAGAGTTTTTTGACATAATTGACAATAACGAATCAATTAGCGTGGAAAAAAAAGATAAGGCGATGATGATCTCGCTAGTAGAGCAGCCAGACAACACCATACTAGATAAAAAAGAAATGGATATTTTAAAAGAAGTGTGTAAAAAATGGAAAAAGGCAAACACTCAAGAAGTCGTTGATTTTACTCATAGGCAAATACCATGGTCTATGTGCAAAAATGGGGAGGCGATACCCTACGAATTAATTAATATGGAAGCCCCTGAAAATGTTTATTAAAGATATAAAGTTTTTGGTTGAGTTTTCTTCTTACGCAGAGAGGCATTTTTGCAAAGATTTTTTGAAACATCACAAAGCAAGAAAATGGCTCGAAACAAAAAAAGCCATCGTGGCTACGCTCGAAAGATCTTTCGCGTTTCAACAAACAAAACTGATTGACAACATTAAGTTTTCGCAAGAGGAAAACATGGGAATATTCAAGCTGGATTTTAGAATTGCTGGCACGAATAGCTCCCCTAAAACTTCTGGGAATAGATTAATTTTTTCTCTTTGCAATGACACTGGGAAAATCGAGGTTTTGCTTGTTTACGGGAAAGGTCACTGTTGCAAAAAACAATCAGAAACACAATGGTTTTTAGAGCATATAAAAAATAATTTTCCACAATACAAGAAGCATTGTTAAGTTTCACAAAAAATATTTAGTTTTCTTTTCCGCAGCATTTTTTATATTTCTTCCCACTGCCACACGGGCAAGCATCATTTCTGCCTGTTTCTTTTCCGCCAGAAGATTTTCCATCGTCTTCCACGCGAATCACAGTAGGGTTATCGGCTTTGGCGGGAGTGTATTCGGTGTCGTCGGCTTTCACTACGCTTTCGCCACTCTTTCCGAGATTCGCGATTTTTTCATCTACACGCATCACTTCTGCAGCAGCCTGCGCAAATTCTTTTTGCTCTGCAGGTGTGAATTCTCTATCACCAGTTAAAACATCTTCCACGCTTTCTTCATTCGTTTTCACATTCTGTGGGATAGCTGAAACTACTTGAATCGGCGCTGCGCGTTTCTCTATCTGCAAACGGAAAAGTGCCACGATGGTATTCGCGCGGATATTATCTAATAACTCTTCGAAAGCCAGGAAAGCTTCACTCTTATACTCCACGAGTGGGTCGCGTTGCCCATAGCCTCGTAGCGAAACTTTTTCACGCAGGTGCCGCATATTCTCGAGGTGATCCATCCACAATCTATCAATCGTAGTGAGATAGATTTGTCTTTCCGCGTGGCGGAGGACTCCACTATCTCCTACTTGCTTCTCCCTCTGCGCGTAGGCATCTTTGAGATATTTCACTGCAAACTTTTTCAGCTCCGCAGCCGTGAAAGCTTCCAATTTTTCTTTGGTGAGTGGCTGCGTCGGATCTTCGTAAATTTTTGTTAACGCTTTTAGTAAGCTTTCCAATTCCCAATCTTCTGATTTGCGATTCGCAATAAAAGCATCCACAGTTTTTTCTGCTTCATTGAAAATCAAAGCCTGAATCTCGGCAGCGATATCTTCATGCATCAGGATTTTTCTCCTGCGACCGTAAACGATTTCGCGATGCGCATTCATCACATCATCGTATTCCACGAGGCTTTTTCTGATATCGAAGTTGTGGCCTTCTACTTTTTTCTGCGCGGATTCAATCGAGCCGCTAATCATCTTATTCTCAATCGGCATATCATCGGGCACTTTCAGAAATTCCATCATGCGTTGCATCTTCTCGCCGCCGAATAAACGCATTAGGCTATCCTCCATACTCACATAAAACTGGGAGTAACCATTATCACCTTGGCGGCCAGCGCGGCCACGCAGCTGATTATCGATTCTTCTTGATTCATGTCTTTCTGTGCCGAGGATAAATAAGCCACCCAAATCGGCTACACCTTCTCCGAGTTTGATATCGGTGCCGCGGCCTGCCATATTCGTAGCAATCGTAACAGCATCTTTCTCTCCTGCTTTACTTACAATCTCTGCTTCTTTTTCATGCTGCTTCGCATTCAACACTTTGTGTGGAACTCCGCTGCGTAGCAGCAGCTGACTGAGCCTCTCGGATTTCTCAATCGTAATCGTGCCAACCAAAACCGGCTGACCTTTTTCGTGTAGCTCTTTAATTTTCTTCACCGCAGCCTGATATTTCCCAGCTTCGTTTTTGTAAACGCTATCACTGAGATCTTTGCGCGTGACTGGCTGATTAGTCGGAATCGCTAAACACTCTAAGCCGTAGATTTTTCCAAACTCTTCTGCTTCTGTCAGCGCGGTGCCTGTCATGCCAGCGAGTTTTTTAAACAGGCGGAAGTAATTTTGCAGTGTGACAGTAGCGAGAGTTTTGCTTTCCCTCTTCACCTCCACACCTTCTTTCGCTTCTAGCGCTTGATGCAAACCATCAGAGTATCTCCTGCCTGGCATCAACCTGCCGGTGAATTCATCTACGATTACTACTTCACCATTCGCATCTACCACATAATCTTTATCGCGCTCGAAAACCGCAATCGCTTTTAGCGCTGCTTCGATATGATGCACTTCACTCAACCCCGCTTCGGTATAAATATTTTCCAAACCCAGCAACTCTTCCATTTTCTTGATGCCTTCCTCAGTGAGAGTAGCGGCTTTTAGCTTCTCATCTAACTCGTAATGTTTCCCCTTTTCCAAACTTCTTACTAGTTGCGAATAGCGGAGATATTTACTCGTAGATTCCTCCGCTGGCGCGGAAATAATTAATGGAGTGCGGGCTTCATCAATCAAAATCGAATCCACTTCATCCACAATCGCGTAATACAAATCGCGCTGCACCATCTCTTCTTTGCTGCGCGCCATATTATCTCTCAGATAATCGAAACCGAATTCTGTATTAGTTCCGTAAGTAATATCGCAAGCGTAGGCAGCTTTGCGCGCATCGTGGGGAATCCCGTGATCGACTACTCCAACAGTTAAACCCAGGTAGCGAAACAAGCCTCCCATCCATTCACTATCTCTGGTTGCGAGATAATTATTTACAGTCACGAGATAGCAGCCTTTGCCAGCCAGCGCATTCAAATAGAGGGGGAGAGTGCAAACCAAAGTTTTACCTTCACCTGTTTTCATCTCGGCGATTCTGCCTTGATGCAATACGATACCGCCAATCAGCTGCACATCGTAGGGAATCATCTCCCACTTCACTGGATCACCTCTCACTTCCCAGCTGGTGCCAAAAAGTCTCCTGCAAGCATTCTTCACTACCGCGAAAGCTTCAGGCAGCAAATCATCGAGAGATTCACCATCTGCGATGCGTTTTTTAAATTCAACAGTTTTAGCTTTCAAAGCTTCTTCCGAAAGCTCCTGATAGGAAACTTCCAAAGAGTTGATTTTATCCACCAGAGGCTGTAATTTTTTCACCTCTTTCGCATTATAATCGCCGAGAAGTGAGTTCAAAAATTTGCGTATCACAGTAAAAGATTTAGTCCGGAAGAGTTTAATCGCTGGGGGTAAAAAATGCCACGCATAAGTTTTTTACTCGCTTAGTTTATCTAGAAATCTTCACACAGTTTCAGCAACTCCTTTTCAATTGCTTCCCTTGGTTGAATCCGATATGCTGTATCTTGCTCTCGGCTTTTCCACAATATATTGTGGATTAGTCTTTTCCCACCCCCAACCCCCTTCCCAATATGGCTGCTTATAAAGTGCAAAAGCGTAATGGTGCGATTGTTGATTTCGATGTCTCCAAAATTGAGAATGCAATCTTCGCAGCCGCCAAAGCGGCGGGAGGCACCGATATCGCAACCGCGAAGCGTTTGGCTTCACTTGTGGTGAAAGAAGTTAGCAAGGAAGATCATGTGCCAACAGTGGAAGAAATCCAAGATGCGGTAGAAAGAGTTTTGATTCGCGAAGGTCACCCAACTACTGCTAAGACTTTCATTCTCTATCGCGAGAAGCAATCAGTAAAACGCGCGGATAGAGACGTGGTGGTGGAGGTAGAGAAAACCATTTCCGAATATTTGGAGCAGCTGGACTGGAGAGTAAATGCGAATAGCAACCAAGGCTACTCTCTCGGAGGCATGATTCTCAATACCGCTGGTAAAGTGACTGCCAACTACTGGCTGTCTCACATCTACCCAAAGAATGTGGGTGATGCGCATCGCAATGGTGACTACCACATCCATGATTTGGATATGTTTAGTGGCTATTGCGCGGGTTGGAGTTTGCGCGCTTTGATAGAAGAAGGTTTCAATGGGTTACTCGGCAAAACAGAAAGTTTTCCACCGAAGCATCTTTCTTCCGCGGTTTCTCAGATGGTGAATTTCCTCGGCAGTCTCCAAAACGAATGGGCTGGCGCGCAGGCTTTCAGCAGCTTCGATACTTACCTCGCGCCTTTCGTAAATAAATACTCTCTCGAATTAGCTAAGCAACTCGAAGATACCGCTGCGCAATTTGAAACCGAAGAAGCGAAGCAAAGCTACATCGACAGGAAAACTTACGAATATGTGCATCAAAACATTCAAAGCTTCGTATTCAACCTCAATGTGCCAAGTCGCTGGGGGACTCAAACTCCTTTCACCAACATCACTCTTGATTGGGTTTGCCCAGAAGATCTCAAAGAGAAGCGTTTACTCATGGGTGGCAAACCGTATGCTTTGAAATTCGGTGAATTGCAAAAGGAGATGGATATGATTAATCGCGCTTTCATCGAGGTGATGACTGCGGGTGATTCCAAAGGTAGAGTTTTCACTTTCCCGATACCTACTTACAACATTACTCACGAGTTTGATTGGGATGGGCCGAATACAGAATTACTCTTCGAGATGACGGCGAAGTATGGAATGCCTTATTTCCAAAACTTCCTCAACTCTGATCTCAAACCAAACCACGTGAGAAGTATGTGTTGTCGCTTGCAGTTGGATCTCAACGAATTACTTGCGAGAGGAAACGGATTATTCGGCAGCGCGGAAATGACGGGAAGTATCGGTGTGGTTACTTTGAATTCCGCGCGCATCGGTTACCTCCACAAAGGCGATAAGGCTGCGATGCTAAAACGCGTTGGACACCTGATGGAGTTGGCAAAAATTTCTCTCGAGATGAAGCGTGAAGAAATTCAAAAGTGGATGGATAGAGGATTATTCCCATTTACAAAGCGCTATCTCGGCACTCTCAATAATCACTTCTCTACTATCGGCGTAAACGGAATCAATGAGTGTGTGATGAATTTCAGCAATGGAGAATATGATATCGCCGACGAGAGAGGCAGAGAATTAGCCCTAGAAATCCTCAGCTTCATGCGTGAGAAACTCAAAGAGTTCCAAAACGAAACTGGCAATCTCTACAACCTCGAGGCGACTCCAGCAGAAGGCACCACTTACCGCTTCGCGAAAGAAGATCGCAAACGCTATCCAGATATTATTCAGGCTGGCACTCCGGAAGCGCCTTACTACACCAACTCTTCTCAGCTGCCAGTGGAATATACCGATGATGCTTTCGAAGCTTTGCAGCATCAGGATGATTTACAAAAGATGTATACGGGCGGCACGGTGCTTCATCTCTATATGGGAGAAAGAATTTCCGATAGCGCGAGTTGTAAGAATTTAGTCAGAAAAGTTCTCAGCACTTTCCGCTTACCGTATATCACCATCACTCCAACATTCTCGATTTGTCCGAAACACGGCTACATCGCAGGGGAGCATGATTTCTGCCCAACTTGCGATAGAGAGATTGGTTTCACTGGTAAAGATATCGATGCAGCCAAAAGAGAGCAATTCATTTCCGAATTCGCCAAACAATAAATTCGTTTATTTAACTCTTATCCTTTAAAATAAAAAACCCATGAATACTCAACCTTCCACAACCTCGAAACCTCTCACTCAAGAAGAATTGCTTCAAGCTAAACGCACTCGTTGCGAAGTTTGGACTCGCGTGATGGGATACCATCGCCCAGTGGATAACTTCAATGTAGGTAAGAAAGCGGAGCATTATTCTCGCCATCACTTTTCTGAGCAAGCTACAATCAACTCCAAGTTTTGCCAGCAATTTGCATAAGAAAGAAATTGGAGAAACTCAATATAAGATTTCCATATGGATTCACCTAAAGAATTTAGCGGGAGTATCCAATCAAATCTCACTCCAGCAAAAACACCAGCTTGCGAAACGACCACCCCACTTCAGTTATTTTTAGTAGGTGTGGTGTTGCCACCAGAAACAAGAAGAGAGTTGGTTGTTAGAAGAAAATTTGCTGCTCTTTTTACGGGAAGGCTTAACTCGATTTACGGATGAGGTATCTGCTTTTCACTACTACCACTTGCCCAAAATGCCCTGCGATGAAAAGTTTTGTTGCAGAGAATGTTAAATGTGAAGGAGAAATTCTTGATAACACTTCTCCTAACTTCGGTGAGATGATTGCGCAGACTGGTGTGCAAAATGCGCCGACGATTATTTTTTATGAAGGTGATACAGAAATCTTCCGCGCAAGCGAAGTAGGAGAGGTGAGTGAGTGGCTGGAGAAAAACAATTAGATTAGATTTTTTTTCGTAAATCTTTCTTGTTCGAGCCACGAAGTGGCCCCCTTGGGGCTTGTCGAGAACTTGGTGCCGAAGAAAATTTTTTCTGGATTCCAACTTTCGCTGGAATGACAAAAGGTAAACTACCCCTATGCATATTTCTGCGATTCAAAAACTTACGCTTTTAGATTTCCCTGGCAAAGCTGCTGCTACAGTTTTTACGCCTGGCTGTAATTTTCGTTGCGGCTACTGCCACAATGCTGAATTTGTTTTGCCAGAAAGAATCGCGAAACTAAAAGAGAGTTTTATTCCTGAAGAAGTTTTCCTCAAGTTTCTCGCGAAGCGCAAAAATTTACTTGATGGAGTGTGTATCACTGGTGGGGAGCCGACTCTCCAATATGATTTAATCGATTTCATCCAGAAGATTCGCAGCCTCGGTTTCCTCATCAAGCTAGATACAAATGGAAGCAATCCAGAGATGGTGAAAAAATTACTCACACAAAATTTACTCGACTACATTGCGCTAGATATCAAAGCTTCACCAAAAAATTATCAGAAGCTTGTCGGGATTGACGCAATCGAAAAGGTTCAGCAAACGCGTGATGCGATTTTGCATTCCAAAATCGATTATGAGTTTCGCACAACATTGGTAAAAGAATTAGTAGACGAGGAAGAATGGCAAAAAATTCTCCACTTCATCAAGGGTGCGAAAAAATATTTCCTCCAAAATTTTCAAACACGGGGAGGTTGCCTCGATCCTGAATTTAGAAAATATCATTCCTTCTCCCCAGTGGAATTGGAAACTATGCGCGCTGAAGCGCTGAAGCTTGTAGGTGAGTGTGAGATTCGTAATTAATTTGCTTTCGCCTCTCAATATAATTTCGGAAGCTTCAATTTTCCCAACAAAAAAGCCCTGCTAGGCAGAGCTTCCTTGTTTTTAGTTTTTGTAAAACTATTTCTTCTTTTTCTTTGCAGCTTTCTTTTTTGGAGCTGCTTTTTTTGCCTTCTTAGCAACTTTCTTTTTTGGAGCTGCTTTCTTGGCTTTTTTCTTTGCTGCCATGGTGGTTAGGGTTAGGGAAATAAAAAACCCCTCCGCTAAGCGGGTTGGGGGAGGGATACCAGATGGTGTTTGTCGTTTTTCAAATTCTTTTTTTGTGAGAAGGTAATTTACTGTAGAGAGTTTATGTTTTTTTCTAGAGAGAAGTCAATAGTTTTTTGCTTTTCAAAACTTTTTCACAACCGAGAATTTTTTTCTCAACTTCTAAAAATATTTTTTATTTTCACCCTTGGTAAAAAAATTACAAAGCTTATCACTACTTAAAACAAGTGCTTAGGGCGTTTCTCTCATTTTTTATTTTTCAGAATATTTTTTCGCAGCAAGAAATTTTTTCCTATAACGAAAACTTTTTCGCAAGTGAAATTTTTATTTTTTTATTTTTGCATCGATTTTTTTTCTAAAAATAAATTTTTTTCACTCAGATTTTTTTCTTTCACAAACGCAATTTAAAAAATTTTTTTCTCCTCTACTTCAAAAATTCTGCGCAGAATTTTTTTCCAACACAAAAATCACTGCTTCAATTTTCTCCGCAGCTTTTACTTTTCTTCTATCTAAATTGTCCAAGCATCGTGGATGATTCCAAGCAGCCGCCAGCGATTTTCGATTTTTTGGAAAACGAGACGGAGGCTTTCCCAGTCTAATCCTTCGTATTGTTTATCGAAACCACTGAAGTGGTATTCCCAAATCTGCGCATCAGGATAAATCTCTTTAGAGTTGTCGATGGAATTTCCGCTGCCGATTCTTTCATTCACACTAACCTGCGGTGCGGAAACAAAATCCTGATCGTAAACGAATTTCGCGAAGTAATCTTTGCCAGTCAAACGAATTTCTTCACCGCTGCCATCGTAGTTGCCCCACAATTTTTCTTCCGTATCGATTCCAAGTTTTTCTATATCGGCTGGCTTCAAAACCATATCACTCTCTGCATTCACAAAAGTGTAAGGCGAAAGACGCAAACCTTTTTCACTATTTACAATCGTAGCGAGTTGCACAAAATTATTTTCTTTCAGCGCTTGTAGTGTCTCCATTGCGGGTGGCCTATCTCCACTCGCATCAATTTTCAGCGGGGGAGTGTTTCCATTTCCCCAGCTGCACCCACCAATAAAAAGCGTTACCAGAAGTAAGCTGCTAAGAAAAATTTTACGCATGAGGGGTTGGTTATTTATTTCTTCGTGAGAGAGTTTACTAGTTTTTGCTTCAGAATTCCCGCAAGTAAGACTTTTTCGGTAATTTTTCAGTTTCATATAAAATTCATCGCAAACTTGTATTATCTTAAAAGTAAAGATAAATTTGAGTAAATTGTCTTATATAGATTGTGAAAAAATTACGCAAGCACTCAACTTGATTGCTGATTGGCACGGCGGATCTATTGAAAGACTTTGTGCTATGAAAGTTCTTTGGGCTGCAGACAGATATCATCTCAGGAAGTATGGAAGATTGGTTTTGGGAGATAGATACTGCGCGATGGATTGTGGTCCAGTTCCATCTAGCGCGAAAGACATAGCGAAGCTAAACCCAAGAATGAAAAACGCTAGAGTAGTGGTAAGTTACGCAGAAAAATATCTTTCTGTAGGAGGAGATAAAGATCACCCACTGATAGTTTCTAAACAAAAACCAGATTTAGATTTTTTTTCGCAGACAGACATTGAAGCCCTGAAGCTCGGATACAGTCTTTGTGGAAATATTTCTGTTGGAAGCGTGGTAGAGCTTGGTCATAAGTTTCCGGAATGGAAAAAATTTGAGCTACAGCTAAAAGAGAATCCAAAAACAAGTTTTAAAATGGATTATATGGATTTTTTTGAAAATTCCAATACTAATATAGATCAGCCATTTTCTTTTCAAAATGAACACTTAGAAACTAGTAAAGAAATATTTGCGGGCAATCAACTAACTATATAAAGGCAAAATGCTACCAATTTCTGAAGACATAAAAAAATTATGTTTGATTAAGCAGGGGCTTACATATTATTGCCTGCATCCCAGTTTAGGCGCTAAGCCTCACTACCTTATAGTTATGAATCGGAATGATAATGGAATATTGGTTTTTTTGGTGAATACCACAACGAGCATTGAGAAAAGAACTAACTTTTGTAATGAAAATAAGCTCCCCAATGAAACACTCGTTCCGATCCCCAAAGGAAATGTAGATTTTTTATCACAGGATTGCTGTATAGACTGTAATAGTGTTACGAAAGAATCAAAGTCAGATTTTATTGATATGGCTTTAGGAAAGAAGAATTATCAACTACCGAAGAAATTTGTAGATCTAGTAAGTATTGGTATACGAAAAAGCCCAGTTGTCGAGCAGCGTATAAAGAAATTAGTCTAAAAAAGCCCCTCAGTCTTGGCGGTGACCTACTCTTGCACACCCAGAGGATGCACTACCATCGGCGCTGGCGGGCTTAACTACTGTGTTCGGAATGGGAACAGGTGTAGCCCCGCCGCGAAAACCACCAAGACTGAAAGGCTTTTCAAAACCTTTCTGCGGAAAAATGTTTTATGCAAATTGCTAGCCAATACTATCCTTGACAACGTGCTATCTTTCGAAAAACTCAATTAAGAGCTTGCACAGACAGCACGCCACCAAGGAAAAATTCTGAATAAAATTCAATCGTCTATTAGTATCACTGGGCTGAACACATTGCTGTGCTTACACCTGTGACCTATCAACCCTGTATTCTTCAGGGAGACTTATGGCGATTATTAATCTCGGGAGAGGCTTCCCACTTAGATGCTTTCAGCGGTTATCCTTTCCGAACGTAGCTACTCTGCAATGCCACTGACGTGACAACAGATACACCAGAGGTTCGTTCACTCCGGTCCTCTCGTACTAGGAGTAACTTCCCACAATAATCGAACGACTACGGAAGGTAGAGGCCAAACTGTCTCACGACGTTCTGAACCCAGCTCGCGTGCCACTTTAAACGGCGAACAGCCGTACCCTTGGGACCTTCTCCAGCCCCAGGATGTGACGAGCCGACATCGAGGTGCCAAACCAGACCGTCGCTATGGGCGCTTGGGTCTGATCAGCCTGTTATCCCCGGCGTAACTTTTATCCGTTGAGTGATGCCCCACCCACGTGGTGACACCAGATCACTTTCACCTAGTTTCCTACCTGCTCGGCTTGTCAGCCTCACAGTCAAGCTCACTTGTGCGAATACACGTCCGGCCCGATTTCCATCCGGGCTAAGTGAACCATTGCGCGCCTCCGTTACTCTTTAGGAGGCCACCGCCCCAGTCAAACTACCCATCAAACGCTGTTCGGCGCCCAGATAATGGGTCGCCGTTAGACATCTAAATAGCAAAGGGTGGTATTTCAAGGTTGACTCCACGATAGCTAACGCCATCGCTTCAAAGTCTCCCACCTATCCTACACATCACTATTCAGATGCCAACGTCAAATTATAGTAAAGCTGCACGGGGTCTTTTCGTCTTTCCGTAGTTAATCGGCATTTTTACCGATAATGCAATTTCACCGGGTCTAAGCTTGAGACAGTCTCCAGATCATTCCGCCATTCGTGCGGGTCGGAACTTACCCGACAAGGAATTTCGCTACCTTAGGACCGTTATAGTTACGGCCGGCGTTCACCAGCACTTAGGTTCGGAGCTTGCACCCCTCCCCGTGATGTTCTGGCACTGGCCAGGCGTCAGCCCCCATACGTTGCCTTGCGGCTTCGCGGAGACCTGTGTTTTTGGTAAACAGTTGGCTGGAGTCATTAGCTGCGCCCTAATTAAAAATTAGGGAGATCTTATCCCGAAGTTACGATCGCTGTTTTGCCGAGTTCCTTAAGCTTAGTTATCCCGAACACCTTAGAATACTCTTCTTGCCCACCTTAGTCGGTTTGCGGTACGGATACAACAATTCCTCACTGTTGAGGCTTTTCCTGACGGCTCGCTTTACCAAACTCTATCCTCCGAAGAGAACATTGCATTCGCGCTTTCGAATTGACAGGCGGATTTGCCTACCTGCCTTCTATGACGCTTAGACCGGAATCATTAACCGGCTTTGATTAGCTCTCCGTGTGACCCCCCAGTTAGCGCCACCTTCACTTGATACAATTCTTTGTCGCATCCCGAAGGAATTGACGCGGATGAGTATCTTACTCCGGCTTTACTTGGGCGGAATTGTTATAGCGCTGGAATATTAACCAGCTGTCCATCGACTACGCCTTTCGGCCTCGCCTTAGGACCGGCTAACCCCCCGTCGAACAACGTGGCGGGGGAAACCTTGGGCTTTCGGTGTGAAAGATTCTCACTTTCATTATAGTTACTTATACCACCATTCTCACTTCCATTCACTCCACTGTCTCTCACGAGCCAGCTTCGACGCAGAATGGAACGCTTCTCTAACGCGCACAAACGAAAAGTTTGGCGCCCGCGTCTTCGGTATATTGTTTAAGCCCCGTTACGTTTTCGGCGCAAGGTCTCTCGACCAGTGAGCTGTTACGCTTTCTTTTAAGGGTAGCTGCTTCTAAGCGAACCTCCTGGTTGTCTTAGAAATCTTACATCCTTTACCACTAAACAATAATTTGGGGACCTTAGACGGCGGTCTGGGCTGTTTCCCTTGCGACTATGGCACTTAGCTGCCACAGTCTCACTCCCGGTATACGCTCGATGGGTATTCGAAGTTTGTCAAGGTTTGGTATGGTTGCCCACCCTAGCCTAAACAGTGCTCTACCCCCCACGAGTAATTATCCGAGGCTGCCCCTAAAGGCATTTCGAGAAGAACCAGCTATCTCCGGGTTCGATAGGAATTTCACTTCTAACCACAAGTCATCCAGACATCTTGCAACATGTATTGGTTCGGACCTCCACCCACTGTTACGTGGGCTTCATCCTGCTCATGGTTAGCTCACCCGGTTTCGGGTTCAGTAGCACTGACTTAGTCGCCCTATTCGGACTCGCTTTCGCTACGGTTCCGGGTATTACTCCCTTAACCTTGCCAGTACCAACAGACTCGGTGGCTCATTATACAAAAGGCACGCAGTCACCCGCCGAGGCGGGCTCCTACTGCTTGTAAGCATACGGTTTCAGAAACTATTTCATCCCCCTTTCGGGGTACTTTTAACCTTTCCCTCACGGTACTTGTACACTATCGATCACATTGTCTATTTAGCCTTGGAGGGTGGTCCCCCCAGATTCGGGCCGGATTTCACGTGTCCGACCTTACTCGGGATACTCTACCAATTACAACTCCTTTCACCTACGCGACTTTAACGCTGTATTGTGTGATTTTCCAAACACTTCGGTTGGGTGATGTAATTAGATGTTGAGTCCCACAACCCCGAAATAAATTTCGGTTTGGGCTAGCCCCTTTTCGCTCGCCGCTACTAAGGGGATCTCGTTTGATTTCTTTTGACTGGTTACTGAGATGTTTCAGTTCACCAGCTATGCTTCAGGCAGCTATGTATTCACTGCAAGATTCTCTATAAATAGAGAGGGTTTTCCCATTCGGAGATCTGCGGGTCAAGGCTTGCTTTCCAGCTCGCCGCAGCTTATCGTAGGTGGCCACGTCCTTCATCGCAACAATGTGTCGAGGCATCCGCCGTATGCTTTTAAGTAACTTTATTCAGAAATTAAGTATTGACTAACAATCTGCATAAAATTGTTACCATCAATCCATTAATTCAATTTTTTAATTAACAATTTACATTTCATTTTTCCTGTGATGTCAAAGGTCGAAGTTTCTGGACAAAAAAATGGGGTGGGACCTTTCGGCCGCACCCCTTAGAAATCAAAAGCAGAAGCGCTTTCAAATGCTAGGGGGCGAAGCTGAGTTCTTGGCAAATATCAGAGCCGCGAGAGTTTAGGGAAAGAGAAATTAAAAGTCAAACTTTTTTTGGGAGCAAATTCTAATCAATCTTCGGAGCGAAATCAAGCGGCTTCGCGAAGATTAGTTTTCTCCTCGAAGAACTTTTTGTCTTGCTTCACCATTTGCGCGAAATCGCTTTGGTTAAGTTGTTTCTCGCTTGCTGCCATCATCTGCAGAAGTTTTGCGGCTTCATCTTTTTCTACTTTGTCTACTCCAAAAATTCTTTTTAATTCGGAGGCATCATCTTTATCAAATGCCACCTCTTTTTTACCTTCTTCACCTCCGCCAACAATTTCTTTGATAGCGGCTTCGCGCGCTTTGTTTTCGACCTCATCATCCTTCTCCGCTTTTTCTCCTTTGCCTTCTTCTGCTTTCATTCCAAATTTTGCAAACAAAACATTTCCCATTTTCTTGAAAACATTTGGATGACTTTCGCCGCTGGCATGTTGCTTCCTGAGATTTGCCATCGCATCCGCAGCATCCGCCGAAGTATCTTTCTTTGCTTCAGTTTTTTTCTCCTCCACTTTTTTCAGCAAGCGCGCACGCATTGGGGATTTCTGAATTTCACCAACCCATTTCGTCAGTTTTTCATTTCGCGCATTTTCCGCTTCCGCTGCAGAATCATGCATCTCCGTGCTTTTACCTTTTGCTTCGGCACCATCACTCACTTCCGCTGCTTGCATTTGCTTCGCGAGATTCTCATCGGATTTTGCTACTTCACCGCGCATGGTTTCTAGATATTCATTTCTTTCCCCACGCGAAAGTTTTTGGAATTCTGCTTTCCCGCGCAGAATTACTCCAGCAGTTTTCAATTTATCTTGATTCGCGCTTTTGAAGCTTTCATAGTGAATCGTAGAGAGTTGCATCTCTCCGATATTTTTATTCACCCAAGTAGCCGCGTAGGCGAGAGTTTGTTCTTCAGGTTTTCCGCCTCCACTCTTCGGATCTTCCAACCATTTCCTCCAAGTATCTGGTAAATCAGGATTACTCAGCAATTTATCGCGCAGCGCTTCTGCCCCTTTTGCGCCTTCTGGATTTTCTACTTTACTTACTATATCGCGTAGCTGCTTCAGGTAAGCATCTTTTTGCTTTGTGGTGAGTGTTTTGAATTCTGCAGGTTTGAGTAATCCACGCAGATTGCTGCCTTCAATAGTGATACCAGAAAAAAGTTTTCCACCCTCGGGGATACTGCCAAAACCCTCAAATTCTTTTTGCTTCTCAAGATTTTCCGGCAAGCGTTTTGTCTGGAAATCCACCGCTGTTTCTAGATCTTTCACCGCAGCCTCTAGCTTCGCTGGATCAGATTGATTGCTGCAGGCTTTCTTTTTTTCTAGCAAAACCTTCTTCGCGCCTTCACTGATGTTTGTATCTGCAATCAGTAAATCCGCTTTTTGATTGGCAGTATTTTTACGCGCCTCGACTCCTTCTAATTTTTTCTCTAATGCTTCGAGTTTCTGCAGGCTATCGAGAGTTTTCGCAGTCTGCGCGAAATCCGCTTCACTATCATCCACTTGGCTGGCTTCCATGTTCTCCATTTTTTCAGCAGTTTGCGCGAAATAAACAAAACGATTTTCCATTATAAAAAATTAGGAGTTTTTATCTTAAAGGGATTTTCGGAAATCCTCAATCACTATCCTCGATTCACAATATATCCTAGATAGCCAGCGTAGCTGATGAGGAGTAGCGCAGCTCCCCAGCGATTTAGTTGATAGCGCTTTCCGAGGAAAGTTGCTGTGAGTAGCAGCAGCGTGAATCCCACCAAAACAACCAAATCAAAATTAATCGTTTGATTAAAAGTTGTTGGCTGAATTACTGCAGAGATTCCAAGCACCCAGAAAATATTGAAAACATTACTGCCTACTACATTTCCAATCGCGATGTCCACTTTCTTTTTCCAAACCGCTACTACACTTGTTACCAGCTCGGGTAGGGAGGTGCCAATCGCTACGAGAGTTAAGCCAATCAGTTTCTCGCTTACCCCAAAAGATTCTGCAATTCTGCGCGCGCTATCCACTACGAATTCTCCACCGAAACTCAGCGCAATCAATCCACCTACAATAAAAATCAAACTAGTGCGAAGAGTCATTTCCTTCGTTATGATGTTGGGGAATTGAAATTTTGATTTTGAATAACGAAAGATCAAATACAAAAAAACTCCAAAACCAGTTATCAAAATTAAACCGCCTAAGCGGTTGATAGTGAGTAATTCCCCAGTGGGTTTTGCTAGCAACCAAATTAGCAACACACCAAAAATTCCTAAAGGAATTTCTTTTTTCATCAAATCTTTTTGAATCGCAAGAGGTGCGATTAAGGCAGCACAACCTAATACCAAAGCAATATTCGCAATGTTGCTGCCTACGATATTTCCCATTACGAGTTCACCGCTTCCTCGTAGTGAAGAAATAATATTTACTACAAGCTCCGGTGCGCTAGTGCCAAAAGCTACGAGGGTTAACCCAACTACAATCTCAGAAATATGAAATTTTCGTGCAAAAACAGCAGCACCTTCGATTAACCATTCCGCGCCTTTTACCAGCAATACGAATCCTAATGCGAAGAGGAAATAGGTGAGAAACATTAGAGGTATTTTCTACTACCATTTTGAGAATGCAACCCCATGACATTTTTGTTTGCAAATTTATTATTATGGGTATATATTCATAACATAATTACTTAACTTTATTTTTATGCCAAATCTAGATGGAAGCGGCCCAAAAGGAAAAGGCCCACTCACTGGTCGCAAAACGGGAAAATGCGCAGGCGCAACTCCCTGCCCAAATGGTAAGCCTTTCGGAAGAAGATGCGGAGGTGGAAATGGTAGAGGAATGGGAAGAGGAGTTGGTTTAAAATCTGCTGAGGAAAAATAATTTATTTTCTTTAGTTAAATGCCTAGGCCTCAACGCTTGCGCAAAATTCGCGCAAATCCCAATTCTCACTATTTCAAACCGCAAGGAATTCCCATGCGCGATTTGCAGGAAATTATTTTGCTGGCAGATGAGTGGGAGGCAATCCGCTTAAAAAACTGTGAAAACCTGCAACAAGTTTCCGCAGCGAAAAAGATGGGGATTTCCCAATCTACTTTCCAGCGGATTCTCGCATCCGCTTACGCAAAAATTTCCCAAGCATTAGTTGAGGGGAAAGCGATTCGGATTCCGAAGAATTAATTTCCTAATTCTGGAATCTGCATTTTGCGCCAGCTGTTTTTTGTAGAGTTGAGAAACTTTTCAAAATCATTCGGAGTAATTTCGAGAGTGGCAGTGTTTGTGTTCGGATGGAAATTTACAAACTCTGCGCTGAAGCAATCTGCGTCTACGATTACTTTCACTTCACGATTCTCGTCATTGATTAAGCCAAATGGAGAAACGCTTCCAGGAGTCAATCCCAAAAATTTCTGTAATCTCTCAGGAGAGCCAAAGCTGAGTTTGCTGCAAGGAATCAATCGGCGTAGCGCCTGCAAATCTACCTGCTTGCTGGCATCCACTACCACGAGAAAATTCTTCTTTCCTTCTCTGTCGCGCAGAAAAAGATTTTTACAATGCATCCCACGGAGATTCCGCCAGTGTTGATTGGCATCATCAATAGTAAAAATCGGTGGATGATTATGAGTCTGATATTTGATTCCGAGGCCCTCTAGATAAGCGAAAACTTTTTCTGCTGCTTTCATAAATTTTGAAATTAAGTTTCACGCCAAAAAACACGGATAGAGTTTACTGCAATTTTTAACTAGGGGAGATTGGTGAGAGCTGCTTCTTTCGTTTGCTTTTTTCTTTTCGCCAAAACTGCCATGGGATTTTTTGGTAATTCGATATTTACGATTGTGGTATTTTCTTTGCTCTCAACTGATATTTTTCCACCAAGTGCTTCTATAAAAGATTTTGCAATCAGCATTCCAAGCCCATTGCCATTTGGTTTACCATGGGTAACGCTTTCTTTTAGGATTCGGTTTTGAATTTCTTTTGGAATTGCGCCAGGATTTTTGATAGTGATGCCGATGCTATCCAATCCCTCATCAATTTGCAGTATTACAGCTTTATTTGTCGTCTCGCTGGATTTAGCTGCCTCTATCGCATTTTTTACCAGATTAAATAATGCTGCTATCAAAACTCCACAATCTCCTTTGACCTCAAAACTATCTACAGCCGAGCTATCTGTGAATTTTTCTTCACCAAGTTTTCTTAAGGATATTTCTAATTCGCAAGTAGGCTGCCATAAAGCAGATTTGATTGATTTTAGCGTTTGCATCAAATCAAAATCATTTTCTTTTAGCTCAAAATCACCTTTCACTATTGCCATTCTTTTCTTGAAGCTTTTAAGAAGATCGATTGCCAGTATTAAGCCATTCTTTGATTTTTTTATATGCATTTGACCCTCGTGACTTTCCGCAAACTCTAAAGCATGATCTTGCCTATCGCCTATATCTTCCAATACCCTCAACATATAGACACCGTTACCGACTTGATTAATTGTGTCATGAAGCAGCTGGCTAATTGTTTTTTCAAAATATGAAAACTCTCGCCTGAGGTTGCTGTTTTGTTCTTCTAGCGCTGCAACCCTTTCGCCAATTCTTCCCACCTCCGCTAATAATTCCGATTTTTGTTGTTGCAGTGTGGCATTTTCTGCTAGCAGCATTCGATTTTCTGTTTCAAGTGCAGTGTTTATTGTTTCCAATTCTAAGACTCTTGGATCTTCTCCAAGCAAAAATTTAATAAGATTTCTAGCAGTTCTTCCAGGCCATGGATTCTCAAGCGTTTGCAATTTTTCACCAGCCATTAATTTAATTTAGATTTAATGTAAGACAGCATTGTAAAGAAAAACACTGCTTTGTCAAAAGCTTCTGTTTTTTTGATTTATTCAGTGAACTTAAAAAAGCTTCACGTTAAGTGAGGGTATTTTGATTTTTTGTAACTACAATAAGCTCGTGTATTTTATGAAGCTAGAGTCTTGTTGTTGCAGTAATTTCTTCTTATGTAGTCGCCGAGCATGGGGACAGCGAAACTATAAACCCCCCTTTTGTTTTTATAAATCAATCCACTTTCAGTCAGGTCTCCTAGCATTTTTATAACTTGAGCAGCCTGCTTAAATGGTCTTGTTTTACTGTGCACAGACTCAAGTATGTCCTTGGGCGTAAATTCACTTTTGTCTAGGTTTGCAATTAGTTTAAGAAGATCTTGCTGTCGATCGGTTGCTTTCAGCCATCTTGCCGCGAAAAAATCCTCATCGAGTTTTGTAACAATTGCCTCGATGGGAACGCTTACGGCTACGCCATCAATGATTTTTTGGCTCAGCGCATCATATGCCTCTTTGCAAATAAACTGTATGAAATAAGGATAGCCGCCAGAAGTTAGAATAATTGTTTCAATGGATTTTTCAGAGAAAACAAGAGGAGTTTGTTCCGGGAGCGGTAAAGCTTTTGGCTGCAGCTGTGTTAGTGGTGTTACGATAGCTTCACGACTTTCTTCTGGGGTTAGGCTCCCTAGCGTGAGAGTCGTAAACATTCTTTCAGAATAAGTGCGTGCCTCAATCAGTTTGGTCTGCAGGGTGGGCAGACCAGTTAGAACGAGTAGAAAGGGTATATTTTTTCTTTGTATGGACTGAAAGATTACAAGTAGCGTTGAAAGGGGAAATTGGTTCGACTCGGCTCGATCGCTCATAGTCTGGGCTTCGTCGTAGGCGAATACCACACCCTTCACGCTATGCTGTTCTAGGATTGTCCAAACGAAAAA
>JAQVAZ010000024.1 GCA_028690585.1 Candidatus Altimarinota bacterium | reverse complement strand
GTTTTTGGTTTCGCCGTCTCAATCATGTGAGAGATGAAAGCAAAATCACCTTTGTCTTTGGGGGGAACTCCGCGATGAAATCTTTTGTATGGATCCGATTCAGCATTTTCCGCACCCCATTTTTTCAACGAAAATGGCGGATTAGCAATCACTATATCAAACTGCATTAAGCGATCATTTTCTGTAAAAGCTGGATTATTGAGAGTATCACCCCATTCCAATCTGGCGGAATCTTCGCCATGTAGAAACATATTCATGCGTGCCAACTGGTAAGTGCTGCCAGTAGATTCTTGACCGTAGAGGGCGTAATTCTTGGAACCCTGCCTTTTGACTTCTTCTCCAGTCATCAGGAGTAGACCACCACTGCCGAGAGCAGGATCGCATATTCGCGCGCCATCTTTTGGTTGTGCGAGCCGCGCAAGTAATTTAGCCACTGCACGCACAGTGAAGAACTCACCAGCTTTTTTGCCAGCGTCAGCACCGAAGCGTTCTATGAGATACATGTAAGAATTACCGATCAGATCATCATCAATCTGCGTCAAATCAAGTTTGTGGAAATCATGCATCAAGTGCCGCAGCATTTTGTTGCGTTGAGTTAACTTGCCGAGTTTATTTTCTGAGTTGAAATCTAATGATGTCAGAACTCCTTCGAGTTTCCCCTTGTTGTGATCTTCGATCTTTTCAAAAGCTTTGTTGATTTCTTGCCCTAGCTCATCTGCTTCGATTTTTTGGTATATTTCATCAAACGAAGCACCTTTGGGTATGTAGAATCGGTCTATCTTCATCTTGGATTCAATTCTCGCCTCATCATCACCAAAACGTTGACGATATTTTTCTCGCTGAATTTTCGAATGATCGCTCAAATACTTATAGAAAAGCATCGCCAAAACATAATCCTTGTAAACTCCAGCATCTAGCGTGGTTCTCGATGAGTCGGCAGCGCTCCAAAGCACTTTGTTAAGATCCTCTTGGGTTATAGTAGTCATGATTTCTAGTGAGTTACGAGATAATTAATGGCATAGCTTGCAATATTTTGATGAAGTTCAGATTTTTCCGCGTAAAGTTTTTTTCTCGCAATATAATTGACCTGAATGGCGATGATTATCTTTTGCTTTTCTGGGGTTGGTAAAGGTATCGAAAGCTCTAGTAAATCACTTTTTGCTAGAGACTTAATTAGCGTTCCACGGTTAAGGTTTTGCAAAGCGTTTTGCCCAACTTCAGAGTTAAGGTAGATAGCAAGATACTCAGGTAGAATCTGATGCTTTTTCACTCTCAGAATATAAACAGATGAAGCGGCAATAATGTTCTTCTGGTTCCCTCGATAAACTGCGGCTCGGAAAGTTCCTCTATTTGAAAGTATAACGTCTCCATCTTTGACAATTCCTTTTGCCCGAGAGAATTCCAGGTTGATTCTCGTAAATTCATGCGATAAGTCTCCTTCCGCCTTGATGTTTTTTGCCTGAAGCACATAGCAATTTCCACTACTTTCTTCCAAAATTGCTCCTCTAAAAGTATGACCCAGGATTACTTCTTCGAGGCTGTTTAATTTAATTTGCACACCAGCAATATACAGCTTCAAAAATAAAAGTCAAGTCATCTCATGGTTTATAGTTCTAAACAAACCTTGCTAGCCTTTACCATTATTTTCCCCTTCAGCCCCTCCAGCACCTCTCTTCTCTCCTCTGGCTTCCCAGACAAAAATAGATGCTGAGTATGTTTCCGAATATCTAAATCACTCACTTTCACATCTACGCTTTGCTGATTCAGCACATCCACTGCAAATCTTTTGTATCTCCGAATCTCTTCTGCTATTTTTTCTCGAATCGGTAATCCACTCAGATCAGCTTTGCTAATAATTTCTAGCATTTGTTCCGCAATCACTTCTTCTTTGATGTATTTTTCTTTGCACTTATTCAATCTCGCATTGTTGCAGCGATAATAAACATAGCGTTTCTTCGTGCCATCTGCGAGAGTTTTGAATTTTTCTTCGCCAGTTACATTGGCTCCACACACTCCGCAGGTAAATAGTTTCGTGTATTCAAAATCATTCACGCCCCAATTCTTCGGTGCGGTTTTGAGTTGCTCGCGCGCTTTCTCAAAAAGTTCTTTCGTAATAATCGGCTCGTGATTCCCAAGATACCAGTTGCCACTACCACTCGGATATTCGTAGTAACCATAATAAAACTCATTACTAAGCATCCGATAGATGATACTGAGATTCGCGCGTTTCCCGCTGCGCGTAGTGAAATTTCCTTCTCCTGCCATCCACTTCATAAGCTGCCGACCTGACCAGCCGCGATTCGCTACTCGTTCGAAAACTTCACGGATAATCGGCGCGCGAATAGGGTCAATAATCGCTTTATTGTTTCTCCCGAAACCTTTTTGGTGAAGATAACCGAGTGGTGCCATGCAGGGTCGGATTCCCATCTCGGCTTTGGTTTTCTGCCCACGTTTTACGTTTAGTCTTCGGTTATCGTTCTCGAGTTTCGCCTGTGAGCAAAGAATCATGAGAAGAAATTTCTCATTGGGAGAATTCCTAAATCTCTGACCGTAAGTGCGGATATCGTGGAGGCGGCCTTGATCCATCAGATCTACAAGTGAGCCGAGATCACCTGCGTTTCTACTCAACCGATCTGGCGCCCAAGTAATAATTCCGCTGAATAACCCCATGCGAATATCTGAAACTAACTTGTTGAATTCCGGCCGCTTACCTGAAGCCTTGGCTGAATGACTTTCTCTCCGAATCTCCGCAATCTCAATTCCTTCTCTTTCTGCTAATCTCCGCATCTCGTTAATCTGAGATTCGATTGAGAGTGCTTGCCTTTCATCATCTTCGGAAGATTTGCGAGCGTAGAGACAGTAGCGCACTTTCTCTATCTCTACGCTCGGCTGTGAGGACTTTTGTGCTGGCGACCCAGCGGATACGGTGTTTATGGGGATGGTGAGCATCTAACCAAAGGATGCCTGAATGGGGGTGGAAGTCTAGGTTTTCTTGTGCGCAAAAAGTGAGCAAGAAAATGCTTCTTTTTTAGTTGAATTTGAGTAAAATGTAGCTGTCCTCACCAGTTTCAATCTATGTTTGCACAGCCTTTATTGGCGCATTTCCGCACACCTGCAGTCTGGGGCAACTCAGCGGACACGGTGTGCGGTGCAAACCGAGACTGTGAGGACACCGCGAGTTGTCCCTTTTGTGTTGGGGCGACTTTTTTTAACCCCCTTCTCTATGCCTCTAAATAAAATAACTAACGATAAAAGTAAAAAAGCTACTCAAAACTCAGACGATGTCGTCAAACAAAAAGCATGGACTGATCGTCACCCATGTATGTTATTTATTTGTATATTTTTCGTTATTGGATTCATTGCATCTTTTGGTAATACATCACCATCAAGTGAAAACACGGAAATTAATTCGGAGCCAGTAGTAAGCGATGAGCAGTGCCTCAATGGCTTAAAAGAAGAAATAGCTTCTATTAAAAATCTAGATACGAAAATTTTCTATAATGATATTCTCAACCTTCAAATAGGTGCAGGATTATTTAATGCAGAAGCTAAAAGAATAGAGGAAGCGCGCAAGCGTAACAATAAGGATATTAACGCGTTGGCCGACACACTGGAACGCGAAATACGAATAATACAAGTACGAGAATTCCCAAAGATACGGAAGCGATATGCAGAATTAGTTAATGAAAAAATGTGGGAAAATAATATTGGAGTAGCCGCGATCGGGGGTGCTAATAGCACACTAGAATTCACAGGTGGAATATTCGCAAGCAATAAGAATATTAAGAGCTCACAAGATGCGATAAGTAACATGGTAAGGCTACTGCGATTTGATAGAGTAAATTACAGATGGTATAAAAACGCTAGCGAATATAGTTATTACGAAGTGAAATCCTTAAAAGATAGTGACGTAGCTTCCTTAACATCTTGATCGCAAATATTTTTCCGAGAATCTACACAAGAAGTAGGAGTATTAATTTCCTGAAAAAAATAATGGCAAAAAACAAAACGACACTTCTCGTTTTTTGGAATCTCCCGCGGATCATCGCTCTTGAAGTTTTCCTCACTTCTGCCACAACACATTAAGGCATCAATTATTCTCATACTTTTTTCAGTGAAATTATTTTCTACAAGATAGCTTGCGAGCTTAGGGCTAATACCTGCCTGACGATCATTAAAACGATTACAAAGCTCGAAATAACGTTTCTGTTTATCTAGGTTTAATTCAGAAAATAAGATCGTGAATTGCGGAAAGATTTTCTTAAGTTGATTCCCAAGTTTCAAGTCTGGCACGAAAAACTCAATAACAATATCCGGTTGAGCGAATTTTTCAATTGCCTCGGATATAGCTTTCTTAATTTCAATTAGGTCATTTCGTTTTCCGTCATAAATTAATTTATCAAAAACGATTAACTTGGGAGTTTTAGTTCCGTAGATTATTGTTATTTTTTTCTTATCTACCCCAAAGCTGAGAGTAATATTCTTACTATTTTTTTGTCCTTGGTGTCTTGCGTTATAAAAAGCTAGAAAAAATTCTGGTACCGTATCCCAAAATAAATACTCATAGTAATACTTTTGGATATCGCTATTAATTTTTTCAAATTCAATATTAATACTTTCCTTAGTAGGAAATTTTTCTCGCCAAACTGGCTTTCCATCTTCATCTAAAAATGCATATTTTAGAGCAAGTGCATTATTAATCTGTTTCTTTTTTACTAAACTACACAATCGATTTAACGCTCCTTTCTCTCCTCCGCCTCGGCCAACAATAATTAGGCGAGTGTTTACATCTTTTGAGTTAATGATATTCAAACATTGCTTATATTTTTTGGGGTTATCTATCACAATTAAATCTGGCTTTGGGCCATTGAATGCCAGTGTGAAATCATCCTCCAGACTAAAACTGCGAATAGTCGCGCTTATCTTCGGAAAGATAATCCTGCTGCCATGGTTGTTGCTGCGTGATTTAAAATCTTCGCGTAAGCGCTGATTACACACTAGTTCATCTTGGATTCGGGATAACATCATTCGCGTAGATTTTTTATCATCACCAATCACCCAAACTTCGCGATATCTACCACTTATTATTCCCCAAAGAGGCAAACTCAAAGAAGTGATCAATGATTTTCCCGAAGATGGGAAAGCCATCGTAATTACAATAGAAAATGGAGAATCACTGGCAGCAAGTAGTAGTATTTTTTGGAATTCAGCAGTTGGATAATTCAGATGCCTTTCCATGTAAACATGATAAAACCAAAAAAGACTTCTAGTAGTTAACTCTTTACGAAAGACTGGATTTTCCGCGATCTGATTTAGCAACAAATTATTAATCATAGTTTTTTATTTTTAAAAACACCCGGCAAAACCGTTTGCAGCGCTCGCTGCATTAATCCATCTGTTTTTGGATTTGAAGTAGTGGCTTCTTCAACTATTATCTTTCCTGGCGACGCATAGCGCTGATTGTTGTGTGGTAACCAATACTTAATTGCCCAAGACTCTCCTCTCTTAACTGCTTCAAGCAGCTTTGACTCAGCAAGATCATTAACAGTAGCTCGTGAATGATTAAGTGCTATACAAACTTTCTCATCAAAATCAGCATCATCTGCTCGCCAGCGATAAAAAGTTGCACGCCCAAACCCAACTTTCTGACAGACTGACTCTATGATTGGTGTGCGATATAGTAAATCAATCACTGCAGCTTTTGTGTGTGCTTGATCAGTTTTAGTTAAGCCGGGTTTACGGGGCATGACTGCAGGGAATTAGAAACTAATTTCGCCTGCAATCCAGTTTTTTGTTCGAAGCGCTGAATCGTCGCTCGTATATATTCTGGATCAACTTCTACACCAAAGCAACATCGCTTTGTATCTTCACATGCAATTAGAGTTGATCCACCTCCGAGAAAACAATCGTAAACAACATCACCAACTTTAGTGCTATTCAGAATTAGACGCCTGAGAATCGGAAGAGGCTTACTTGTTGGATGCCAAATATTCTTCTGTGTTTTTGGGCAAATAATAACCGATCTATCTACAGATTTATGGAAGGTGTGACGGCCATACCAACCATAGGCAATTAATTCATGTTGAGGTAAATAATCCAACCGACCAATCACTGCTCCAGTTTTTATCCACACTAAAAGCTGTGAAAGTTTGAACCCTTCTGCGATAAATCCTTCCCGCATCGCGAAAATCATTTTATCTCCATTAAAAACATAGTAGGCATTATGTTTCGCCAGATGCGGTTTTATAGCCGCAAGCCACTTACGGGTAAAAGTGGAAAATTCCTTATCTGATTGTAAATGGTCACCAACAATATCTTTATGAATCTCTCTAGTTTTTATGAAATCTTTTTTACTGGCAGCGAAATCCACACCGTAAGGCACATCCGTGAGGATCAGATTCACTTTGTCTTTTCCTATAAGCTTTTTAACGGCTTCAGCAAAAGTAGCATCCGCACAGAGAATCCTATGGGAGCCGAGAGCAAAAAGATCACCGGGCTTAATTTGTAAGTTTTTTGACATTGGCGTTAGAGCTAGAGGATGAAAATCTACGAATAACCAAATCACAAAAGGATGGGTCTTTCTCAACTAGATAAGCTGTGCGGCCAAGTTGTTCACAGGCCATCAAGAGACTCCCAGATCCTGCAAATAGATCCAGCACTTTATCTCCTGGTTTCGTGCAGCGCTTGAGTGGTCGCTCATGAAGCACAATCGGTTTTTCTGTTGGATGGCAGTACTCGCTCGTTGGCAATCTCTTCACCAACCAAATATCCAACAAATCTAAAATATCCTCAATTCCACGATTACCAGTTTCGATTTCTGGATTTAAGATTTCCGTAAAATTAGTTTGCTGTTTCGCTAAATACGGATTTCCGATAATACCGTAGACACAAGCCTCGTAGCATTTATTGAATGCTATTTGCGGTGTGACATTTTGATTGTTTTTAATCCAAAGGCATACTCTTTTCGGCGTAATACCTAGATTGATGTATAAATCTTGCACGAGACCAATGTTACTTTGATCGTTATAACAAAAAACATGTGCATCTTTGTGACAAGACTTCAAGCCGTTTCCCAATGCCTTTTGTAAGAATTTTCGATATTCCTCTGGTAATAATTTATCTTCAACCTTACTGCATTCATATTTTTGCTTCTTGCCTAATCCCTTCTGATAATCGTAGCCCAAATTGAAAGGCGGATCTGTCAGAATTGTATTTATTTTTTCTTTCCCGATTAGCTTCTCAATCACTTTTGAATCTGTACTATCTCCACAAATTAATTTGTGTCGACCGAGCTGGTAACAATCTCCTATTTTTGTTTCTGGTTTGGTAATTTTTGCGAGTTCTTTTTCATTATCGAATTCATCATCGACCAAGCTGATATCATCCCAAACAGCCGACAATATATTTTCTTCAAAGCCAACATCTAACATGAGATCAATATCGGTGAATTCTTTAAGCAGCTCGAAATCCCATGCGCCTTGATTAGCATTGAGCCTTAATGAAAATTCTTTTTCTTTTTTCTCATCACTGATATTTACAAAAACTACTGGCGCTTCCTTATATGCAAGCTCCTTCAATATAGATAAGCGAAAATTTCCTCCGATTACAAAGTTTTTACGGTTTGGTGCTATATTAACTATCAGAGGATCTGGGCAACCAAACCTTTTGATACTTTGTTTTAAATCCTGTTTTGCTTTTTCACTCCAGTGGCGTGGATTTCCTGGTAGTGACTTTAGAGAAGCGATTGGAACGAGATGGATTTGGGGTGTTTTTGACATAATAATGGGGTTAAATAATTTTGGCAGGCATACTAAAATCGTCTGCCGATGGCAGGATAACTAAAATAACCAAGCTAGTGGGAGGAAGTATTTTTTGAAGTTATGCTTCCGGGGGTGTCAGAATCGAAAGATATTGCTTCATCTCTTTTTTCCAAAGCCTTTGCTTTCTGCCGTCAGCGGTTTTATCGCTAAGCATTTTTAGATGTGCGGCTGGAATCTTTATGTTTGAGCTCATCATTTTCCTTAATAACCAAAGTTTTGTATCAAAGTATTCCCCGGTCTTATATTTTTTTGGGACAACTCCATCATTAATGTTTTTTAAGATTCCTTCTGCTTTTTGTAGTCTTTCTATTTCTGGCCATATTCTTTCGGTAAGAATTTGCTTAGTGACATCAAAATTAACTGTGATTGTAATTTTTGCGTTACTTACTTTAATTCCACATTGATCATGGAGTCCTTCGAGTATTCCACAATACACATATTTTCTCATCTGGTTATTAAAAGTTGATACGCAAAAATATTCACATAGTTTTTCTAAATCTTCATCAAATTCCTTACGATAGTTCTGAAGCTTTTTGGAAAAATTTTTTCTTACATTGCTTTCCCTAAAATTTGCTTTTAAAACGAAGTATTCTTCACTGCCTCTGAATTTATCTGTAATAAATATCTTATATTGATTTCTAATTTCTTCTACTTTTTTCTTAAAATCACTACTCTCATAAACTAGTAATCGCAAAAAACGCGCTATTAGTGATGGATTTTTACATAGTCGATTTCTAGTTTCAGTCTCCATATTTAAACTGGCTTAATCGCTGCTGATTCTAGCAATTTTTCATTTTCTGGTTAATCACACACAATATTCGTTGTATACAATTAAAATTGTTTTGCTGTTACTACTACATTTCTTCTTTTAGCTGCATCTATTAGTCTACCTACCTCTCTCATCGAAATTTGCATAGCAGAAAACTCCTCTCTCTCAGAGAGGGTACGGATATGATCAAATATTTTCTGAATAGCTTTATTGTATCCAATATCTCTTGCTTTCATGATTTTTACAGCAATATCCATAGAATTTAATTCTAAATTATATGTTTTGGCGAATTGCTGATATCTCTCAATAGAGAAAGCATGCATTTCTATTTCTATATAATCTCCTTTTTCTGCTGCTTCTTGGGCTTTTTCTAAATGGGTTTTTATTCTTGATTTAATCTCAGTTTGATATTTTATTTTTAATGAATCTAGTTTTTCTCCAAAGCCACCTATTAGATTCTCAAGAGCTACACAAACATCGATAACTATCGAATTCCCATATTGATCCAAAACGAGATCGCCACCATAATTATTTAAAAATTCCTCTAGTGATGTGATTTCCCTAGAAGATATATTATCACCATGCCTAAGTCTCCGAAGAACTTCTTTTGGCTGATTCCGAGTATCGGTCGAAGGGGCATCTAGCATAGTTGAAATTGTTTAAAGGTAGTTTTTTGAGCCTATAAATTTTATGGTCTAGCTCTAAAATATTTTTTACCTTCATGCTTGAGCTTCAGGTGCTGGCGACCCTAAATTTATCTCTATCCCCATCTCTCTAGCTGTATCAAATATAGCTTCATTGCCCCCCATTAGTTTTTGCGCTGCTTCCATATCTCCTGTTTCTGAAAATTGTTGAATTTGTAAAAGCCTTAATTGAATGGATTTTGTATAGCCGATTTTTAATATAGCTGTAGTTTCTGCTCTGAGGCTATCTGCGCTTACATCGACATTATATTTTTTTGCTGATCCTAAAATAATCTCGGAACGAGAAATTCTCTCATCCATCTCTTGACGCTTGCCTGCCTCAGCGAACTGCCTAGCTTCCTTTAGTCGAATTGTAATTGCGGATTCCACTTTGCTTTTATAGGCAACTTTCAGAGTATTTAATCTGCTCTCATCCCAATTAAGTAATTCAGCAATTGCTATGTAAGCCTCTAGTATTAAAGAGCGACCATATTCATCTACATCGACTTCTCCGCTAGAAGCCTGTAGATAATTCTCAAGTGTATCTAAATCTCCTTGAGATGTTTCTCCTTTAGTCCTAAGTCTTTGCAGAATTTCTTCTACCGGATATCCCGAGCCTGCTTGAAGAGATTCTTGCATAAGAGAAATTGTTAAAGTGATTGATGTTATTCCGAAGAAACTATGAATGTCAAACTTTTCATATTAAAAAATAATGACCAATCTAAATCTCCCCTCGACCAAGTTCTTGCACAGCCCCTTTGATGCTAGCAAATCCGAATTTCTTTCCATCATATTCAACTGAAACAAAAATATCTTGCCCCGATGGTTGCAAAATTGCGACTTCATTTATCGCCGTTCCTTGTTTTTTTGCGAGGACAAGACCTAATGCGGTAGTGCCACTACCACATGCTGATTCATAATATAAAGTATTAACATCTCGAACAAAAACAATTGGCTCGAGTTTATATTTCTCTTTTTCTTGATCAAATTCAACATACATTACACCGGCAGCTGTCTCACTTGTTAATCCTTTTTCTTCTAATAGCGAACGTGCAATTTTTTTAATTGCTTCTGAATCTTGAGTTGGTGGCGCGGCAAAAACAACCAAATGTGTAATTCCATCCATGGATACTTGATGCATTCCCTTTTCAAGCTCTTGGATCATGTTCGGATCAGTGTCAATCGGCATCTCAGCCCAAGCCATACCATCGGGTGTGACACCCGCGCGAAGACTACGTGACACACCAGAAACTTTTATTTTTAATTCACCAGTATTGCCATTCAAAATTCTCCATGCAGTAGACCGAGCTGCGTTACCGCAAAATTCTCCACCAGCCATAATTAGTTCAGCCTCACCTGGATTGGTATTAATAAAACCAACTTGCTCTACATTATTATGGCGAGCCATGATTTCATCATTAATTCTTTTTCGCTTGGTAGCGTCTTTCACAATAACCTCAACGAGAGCGGTGTCATTACCACTTGGTCGGAGAATAACATAGGTGTAATCACTCATACGCCAAGATTAGCAGAAACGATTTCTTGCAGTTTACCAATTTCACCTCCTAGCTCGCTCAAGATAGTATCCATTTCTCTGCGGTTATCACTACGCACTCCTTTGGCTTTTAGGTCTTTTGGGAAATTTTCAGACATAACATCGGCAGGTGCGATATCATCTGGAGCTACCGAGTAAGGAGGTAATCCACCAAGAGTAGATATCATCTGTGTTCGTGTACGTTTACCATTACGAATGCGACGAAGGATTGCATCGAAGCGTTTTTCATAGCGGGCGTAGTGTGCTGCTAGCTCGGATTTACTCGCTTCATCAACATCAGGCGAAGTCATATACTGCCTGAGAAATACATGCGCACGATCAAAAGAACTTTGACTTGCTACAATTTGGCGAATATCCCAGTAGAAACGCTCGCCTTCGCCACCAATCATAAGAAGATCGCGCGGGCGAGGGGTGATATCTGCCAGGATAGAAAATACGGGCGTGTCGATCTCATCGGCAGAGTAGACAGCATGTGCTGCCGCATAACGCAGTGATTTTTCCATATTCCAATTATTCTTATCGCCACGGCGCTGCATCTTGGCGACAATCTCACGCGCGATATCAGAGTCTGCTTCACTTAATTCCCAGCCAAGATATGCAACAAGTGCTGTAAGTAAAGGATCGTTTTGTAGTTTGATATCGTTTACATATTCAAAGCGCGCTGCTACGCGAGATGAAGATGTTTCTTCCACAAACGCGCGGATAGCTTTGAATATACGATCACGATTATTGAGCGCACGTTCTTCATCAATACCGTTGGCATCCACCACAAAGTTAGCTGCGGAATACAAAATAACCTGCGGTAACTCCTGTGGGAAATTCGCTGGCTTTGTGAGGTCGAGCATTTGTGCGGCTGCATCGATATCGGTAACCATCTGTTGTTGATTCGGCTCTGAGATAGTTTTACCACGCAGTATGTTACTGCGCACTTTATTAAATACCTTATTAGAAAACTGCGCTTGGATGCGCTCATCTTGTACTGCCACGATGAGACGCGACTTACAGTCAAGATTATCTAAAATCTTTTTAGCTGTAAGTGGATAGGCAAGCACGCGTGGACTCACACAATCAGCGTCAGATACGCCGAAACCGACGCGAATCTGTAGATTGCTAAATGTTTGCGGCTCAAGGCAGCTACGCAGTGCAAGCTCAGCAAGATTAATTACACCTGCATGATCAACTTTCTTAAGATGCGTTCCTTCAAAAAAACAGGACATAACAAGTGGTGCATTCTGCAATGATCTCTCGATATCCTCGTCTGATAAACCACTTTCATTTAGCAGTTGCGCATAACGTTCAGATATATCACGTTGAATACCGTCTTTTATGATGGTGATTTTGTCGTCACACTCTTGCCCATGTGTGAACACTAATCCCTTACCCCAAACTTGCTGAGTATTTTCAAGAATGCAATTACTAGACACACTAATATTTTCTGTAAAACGCGATTCTATTGACGACTGATCAATCATATTCAAAAATTGAGAGTTTAATATAAATTATTTCTTTAAATTGGTCAATACTGCATCAGATACTTTAGAAGCTTGATGTTATCTGAAAAAATAGAAAGAGGCCCCAGTTTAGACTGGGGCCTCTGTTGATGTTCTAGACAGCACAACCGACACTTCGGTGAACTATCCAAGCATTACCTTGGTGCGATTGGCTAGCTCGGATATATTTACCTCCACTTGTTCCCCAGACCGCAGATCGCGCAGCTGCACGACACCACGATCGGATTCATCATCGTTGGCGATGATGGCGATACGGAAGCCGCGATTACTTGCGAACTGCATTTGCTTACCCAGCTTGCGGTCGGCGAAGTAAACTTCCACTCCGATACCTTGCTCACGCAGAATGCTGGCAACCCGAAGGTAATGTGCAGCATTGCGATCCATGTTTTGAGTGGTGACAAGCACTGGTGCCACAGTACTGGAGGAAGCGTCGACAATACCAGCGTCGATCAACTTCAGCACCAGTCGTGTCACGCCAATGGAAACGCCCACGCCAGGAAGGTCCTTGTTGGTGTAAACGCTGGCCAGATCGTCATAGCGTCCACCAGAGGCCACGCTGCCGATACCCCGATGATCTTCCATGAAGGTCTCATACACCGTGCTGGTGTAATAGTCGAGACCTCTGGCGATGCTCAGGTCGATACAGAAGTGGTTTTCAGTGACGCCCATTGCTAGCAGTGTTTCCACCACTTGCTTCAGTTCGTCGATGCCAGCTGACAGAAGCAGATCAGACTCGTTGTTGGCGAGTAGCTTTTCCAGCATCTGGCTGACAGGCAGGTTTTCCGTAAGCAGGACCAGCAACTCATTCGCGCTGTCGGCGGTGAAGCCGATGCTCGCGAGATTACTGACGACCTTTTCACGTCCAACCTTGTCCAGCTCATCGACGTAGTCCATGGCGGCGCGCTGGCCGTCGTCGGACTTGATGCCGTAGGCTGAGAACCAGCCATTGAGGATCTTCCGATTGTTGATATGGACACGGAAAGATCCGAGGTTGAGCTCCTTGAAGATGTTGACGATGGTGGCGATACACTCAGCGTCGTGATAGAAGCTGAGCTCGCCGTTGCCGATGACATCGATATCAGCCTGGATGAAGCTGCGATAGCGCCCCTTCTTGGAGCGTTCGCCGCGCATCACATAGCCGATTTGACTCCGTCGGAACGGGAAGCTGATGGACTGTTGGTTGGTGGCCACATAGCGCGCCAAAGGCACAGTGAGGTCGAAGCGAATGCAGAGATCTTTGGAGTCATCTTCGGCACCAGGGGCAGGATGCATCAGGCGCAGGCCATAGACCTGCTTGCTGACTTGCCCACCCGCCTTGGCGAAGAGAACCTCGGGTCGTTCCACTAGCGGAGTGTCGATGGAAGTGTAACCCATCAGTCCGTAGTTGCGGCGAATCACGTCAAGGACGAAATCCTGCAACATAGACTCACGGTGACCCAAGTCGGGAAAACCGTGGGGTTGGATGAGCAATTGCTTGGGAAGAGGTATGGTCGTCATGACTGTCTCCTTAGTCGACGAACGAGTCGTCGATGTTAGTGTGCGTGCGCAGGTAGTGTAAAACTTCTTCTCCGGTTTGAACAGGATGGTGCGGTATGCACTTTGCCATCACATCCGGCTTCCCTGGGAAGAAAGAGACCTTGTCCGCGGTTCCGCCCGTCCCGAAGATAGGGACGATATGTCGGATGGCGACGCCCTTGGCTTCATTCATCTTCAGGAGGTGGGAGATTTCCACCATCGTGCCAGCACCTCCGCCGATGACAATCGTGGCGTTGGGTAACTTGCAGTAGACGGGGGTTTCGTCACCCCAGTTGCTCTTGTCAATCATCGGGTGCACACAAACGGAGAGATCAAGAAGATCTTCTCCTAGCGCATATCCCTTTGTCTTGGCAACCAAGGGGAAGACTCCGATTGTGTGGAATCCCATTTCCTTGGCCACTTGTGCGGCGATCTTGGGGACACCCCAGATTGTTCCGCCACACTGAACTGCGATGCGATAGCCACGCAGCGGACCGAGAATGCCGCGGATGATGTCAGCCACGAAGCCGTCCTTGCTCTCCTTAAGCAAGGCAGTAAAACGATCGCGAGTAGAAGCATCGAAAGCTCCTTCGGCAGACAGCATCCCAGACAGATGCTTTAGCAGAGGACTGCTGTCATCGGCACCGCCAGAGAAAGCAAGTACGAAGTGAATCGCGTTGCCTTCGATAAAATTGGTTATAGCAGGAGTGAAGTCGCCTGTACCGCTACCGATGATTTCGATCTGCGCCTTCATAGCGCCTCCCTTGTTTGTTGTTTGTTTTTGGCTAGCCAAAATGTCAAGGATCAAATCCTTACAAGACAAGATAACGTATCCTCTCTTGCAAGAGAATTGATGCTACATCAACAAAAATATCGATTCAAGTTAATAATTAATCCTTTATTAAATATTACAAAACTACTTCGAATTTCTTTTTTTCAACTCCTCCGCAATATCCTCCAAGCTAATTTTCTTTTCTGCTAGCAAAACAAAAAGATGGTAAAGCAAATCACTCGATTCTTCAATCAATCTCTGTTTTGTTTCTTTCTTCTCAGCTTGCATCACCTCTAGAGCTTCTTCCGCAATCTTCGAACAAATCTTATTTTTTCCTTCGAGAAATAATGAAG
>JAQVAZ010000023.1 GCA_028690585.1 Candidatus Altimarinota bacterium | reverse complement strand
GATTACCGATCGAAGTCAAAACACTGCAAGCTTTGTAATCGTAACCATAATTCGCATTATCATAACCCGCATCGCGAATCGTATTTCTCACAATCTTTGGAATATCACTATAGCCTCGCGTTGTAATTTCTCCTGCCACCAAAGCTAATCCGTTGCTTACGAGAGTCTCCACTGCCACTCTGGAATTTTTATCTTGCTTCAATAAATCATCGAGAATCGCATCAGAGATTTGATCCGCGAGTTTATCTGGGTGGCCTTCGGTTACGGATTCAGAAGTGAAAAGCATTTGGAGGATTAAGGATTAAGAATAAAGAAAATAAAGGCTATTCTGCACTTTCCTCAAAATAGAGTTTGAATTTTTTATCAAATTCAATTTCTTTTTGTTTCGCTAATTCTACTTCGGCGACATCGTTTGAGTTAGTTGTTGTTATTTCGGTTAGAACTTTATCTTTTAAAATATCTTCAATTCTTCTTACACCATTTCCAGTCCATTGGTTTTTTTCATCATTAAAACTTATTGAGTAGCTAATAAGACAAGTATCTAGCGCTGCTGAATAGGTTGAGTATCCGCGATGTAAACTACTATGTGTCATTGGGTAAGCTAAATCTTCCTCGATTCCATCAAATTTTTCTTCTGCCAACTTTTTACACTTTATTTTTTCATCCAAAAAATTTTGTTGGTTTATAGTTTTACAACCAGTAAAAAGTAGAGAAGTTAATACGAGAATGGTGAAGAGTTTTTTCATAAGACATAAAATTGTTTACCATTGATTGCCAAGGTTTTTTAGTTTCTTGGAAACGCAAAGAATTCTAACATTTCTTATGAGTTTAAGATCGAAGTTCACTTGGCTTCCAAACTTGCTAAAATCTCGAGGTGAAAAAAACTTCCTCTGCAATCGCTACCAACCGCGCTGCGAGATTTCATTACGAAATCTTGGAGGAATTTGAGGCAGGAATGATTCTCACTGGTATCCAGGCGAAATCACTGCAAACGGTGAAACCCAAGATTGCGGGGAGTTTCGTAGGAATCAATCATCACGATGAAGCGTGGTTGCGTGGATTGGAGATTCCGATTTACAAATATGCCAAAGGGCAACCACATGATGCGAAGCAACCGATTAAACTTCTCCTCAAAGAAAAAGAAATCGCTACCATCAAAAAAGCTTTGCATGAAAAAGGAGTTACAGTGGTTTTGATTAATCTTCATCTTAAGAATCATAAGATCAAAGTGAGAATTGGAATCGCGCGTGGCAAGAAGAAATGGGATAAGCGTGAAGCGCTGAAAAAGCGTGACAGCGAAAGAGATGTGAGAAGAGAGATGAAACGGTAGGGGAATAAGAACAAAGGATTAAGGATTAAGTTTTTCTCTGCGTTTCCATTTTGTCTTTCCCGCGCTTGCTCGCCTAGTAGAGAGAAGGTGGGTAAGAATTTGTCACTGCGAGCGTAGCGAAGCAGCCCCGTTGGAATTAGCGCAAATCTTCGGGATTGCTTCGGGCTTTGCCTTCGCAATGACAGAGTTTAAAAAATCTACCAACTACTCACTACCATCTATCTAGTTTGCTAAACTCTCCCCACACTAATTTTTTTTCATGCCAAAACTTTTTATTCCTGGGCCGACTGAGGTTTATCCGGAGTTACTTGCTGCGCAAACGCATCCGATGATTGGGCACCGTGGCAAAGGTTATGCAACACTTCACGAAGGTATCGAGAAGAAATTGCAGCAGGTGATGTTTACCAAAAATCGCGTATTTATAGGCACTTGCTCAGCTACTGGCATGATTGAGGCAGCGCTACGAAATGCAGTGAAGAATAAAGTTTTGGTTTGCGCGAATGGTTTCTTCGCGAAGAAATGGGCTACGGTTGCGAAGCAATGCGGAATCCCAGCGGTTACTCTCGATTATGAACTTGGCAAAGCAGTGAAAGCTGCGGATGTGGAAAAAAGATTACAAGAAGATTCCACAATCGATGCAGTGATGCTGACTCACTCAGAAACTTCCACTGGAGTTTTATCTCCACTGAAAGAAATCGCCGCCGTGGTGAAGAAATTTCCAAATGTAGTTTTGCTTGTAGATACAGTTTCTTCTTTTGCCGCTGCGGAAATCCGCGTCGACGAGTGGGGGATTGATTTGATTCTCTTCGGAATGCAAAAAGCTTTGGCACTTCCACCGGGATTAGCTTTTGCTTCGGTTTCTCCTGAGATTATGCAGCGCAGCGCGAATCAACCAGAAGGTAGAAAAGGCCACTACTTTGATTTTATGATTTGGGAAAAAGATGCAGTGAAATTTAATACTTCCATCACTCCTGCAGTCTCTCTGCTTTTCGCTTTGGATAAACAACTTGATAACATTCTCCGTGAGGGTATGGAAAATCGCTGGCAGAAACATCTGAAGATGCAGCAAATGGCTCAAGACTGGGCAGCTGCGCATGGTTTAACTTATTTCTCTGAGGAGGGTTACCACTCTCCAGGAGTTTCCGTAATCAATAACGATAAAGGTTGGAATATTGGAGAAATTAATAAGAAGCTGGAGGCGGAATACAACATGGTGATTGCGAATGGTTACAAAGATCTCAAAGAGAAATGTTTCCGCATCGGGCATATGGGAGATCACCAACCAGAGGATATCGCAGAATTACTAGGAGACCTTGACAAAATCATCGCTTCGCTATAAATTTATCCAGCTTTAAAAATCTTATTTATGCAAAATTTCAAAAAAATCGCAGCAGGTTTGATGCTTGGTTTGATTCTTTCGGGTTGCTCTTTCGGCGGTGGAATCGGAGCAGATGCAGTGAAAGCTAAAACCGAAGCTTTTATTAATTCTGATTTACTCACTGGTGGAGTAAAAGCTTCTATTCTTGAAATCAAAGAAGAAGCTGGTTTATATCACATCAAGATTCAACTCGATGAAGGTGGTAACAAACGTGAAGTAGAATCTTATGTTACAGAAGATGGAAAATTACTTTTCCCTCAAGCGGTAGAGATGCTTACTGCGGAAGAGAAAGCAGCGAAAGAAAAGGAAACTGCTGCAGCAGCTAAACCTGTTGATAATTCTGCAATCCTCGCTTCCATCACAAAAGCTGAGAAGCCTGTGATTGAGTTATTTGTAATGAGTTACTGCCCATTTGGCACTCAAATCGAAAAAGGTATTATTCCAGTGCTAAAAGCGCTTGGAGATAAAGTAGATTTCAAACTAGAGTTTGTAAATTACGCAATGCACGATGAGAAAGAGTTGGCAGAAGAAACTCGGGAGGTAGCGATTCGCAAGAATGCGCCTGAGAAGTTGATTCCTTACCTCGAGAAATTCCTCGAAGCTGGAGATAGCGCTGCGGCAATCACAGCTGCTGGGCTTGATGCTGCGCAAGTAGAAACTTGGGCTGCGGCTGTCGATGCAGAATTCAAAGTGATGGAAAAATTCAAAGATAAAGCTACTTGGACAAATAGCACTTATCCTCCTTTTGATGCTGATTTAGCTCAGAATACAACTTACGCAGTAGAAGGCTCGCCAACTCTCGTAATCAATGGAAAAGTTATAAATGGCTTGGGTAGAGATCCTGCAACTCTACTCTCGGCTGTTTGCGCTGGTTTCACTACTGTGCCAGCTGTTTGTGCTGATTCCAAACTCTCCACAGAAACTCCTTCCTCTGGTTTTGGTTATGATGCAAGTGCAACCAATGCAGATGGTAGTTGCGAATAAAGTCTGCTAAACTCTCGCGGCTTTAAAATTAAATGCTTTAGAAATGCTTAGTAAAACTCGCACTCGTAAACGCGCTAGAACTCACGGTTTCCGCAAACGCAGCCTCACTCCTGGAGGAAGAAATGTTCTCGCTCGCAGAAGAGCAAAAGGCCGCGCGAAACTCACTGTTTAATAATGCTTAAGAAGGAGTCTCGACTCCGTCGGAAAGAAGAAGTGGATGCAGTTTTCCGCAGAGGCACAGTGATTAGCGCTGAGGATTTTATTTTGAAATTCTCGCCAAACGGTTTGCCGCAAACGCGAGTAGCAGTCTTAGTCGGCAAAAAGGTTAGCAACAAAGCTAATCAAAGGAATCGAATTCGCAGAAGATTGCGCGAGGTAGTGAGATTAAATTTTGAGAAGATTCCCGCAGGTTACGATTTACTTATCATCGTCAAGAATCTAAAGCTAAGGGAAACTGCTTTCCCAGAAATCACCAAAAAATTCTTAACTATTCTCACCCGATGGATAAACAAAAAATCCTAAACATCGCCTTGATTGTTACGCTGGGGCTTTTACTCATGCAGATGTTTACGCGGCAACCAGCTACCACAGATGTAACTGTGAAAGATGATTTAGAAATTGGTATCAAAAATGAGCTTACAATCGGCACTGCAGTAAATCTCACTCTCAAGAATAATACTGAGGCAGTGATGACTTTTGCGAATACTTGCCCGAAGAATCCTTTCACCGTTTCCGAATACCAAAACGGAGAATGGAAAACTCTTTCCGCGCAGGCGCAAAACTGCCCAGCAGGCGATACGGTGATTCAGCCAGGTGAATCCAAAGTGATTACTTATCAGCATTTCCAAAAAGATTTATTCTCAGAAATTGGTAAGTATCGCATCGAGATTCCAGTTAGTAACAAAACTTTCCTAAAGGATTTCGAAATCGTGAATCCAAATATCTTCGGAAAAGTTTGGAGGATTCTTATCTATCAGCCGGTTTACAACGCTTTGATTTTCCTTACACAGATTTCTGGCAACTCTTTCGGTTGGGGAATCGTATTACTCACACTTGCACTGCGTTTGATCCTATTCATTCCTTTCCAAAAATCTCTCGCTTCGCAGCGCAGACTCCAAAAAATCCAACCAGAAATTGATGCAATCAAGAAGCGTTTTGCAGGCAATCAGCAGATGATTGCGATGGAAACTGTGGCAATCATGAAAAAGAATAATGTTTCGATGTTTGGCAGTTGCTTACCGATTCTGATTCAAATGCCTTTCCTTATCGCGCTATTTTGGTCAGCGCGAGATGGTCTCGGAGAAAACAGTTTGATTTATCTCTATAGTTTCATTCACGATTTCAACCCAGCTTTGATTGCTACCAACTTCTTTGGCTTGGATTTGGTAGCTTTTGGCAATCAGCTTTACTTTGCTTTACCGATTTTCTTAGCGATTTCTCAATTCTTTCAGATGAAGCTGGCTTTATCCAAAACTAAGAAGAAAACTCCTGAAGAGAAGAAAGATTCTACCAATGAAAATGCGATGGCAGAAGCGATGCAAAGCATGAATAAATTCATGCCTTATTTCCTGCCTCTCATGATTGCTTTCTTTTCTGCAACTATGCCAGCAGCGGTGGGAATTTACTGGGGCACTTCCACGCTTTTTGGTATCCTGCAGCAACTCATCGTGAATCGCCAAGTGAAGTAAAGCTGCGCTTTGTTAGAAATGTTCAAATTGTTCTAGCTGTTCAAATTGTTGTAAAAATTAGAGATTCCGAAATACCATATTCCTTATTCTATTATTCTTTATTCCTATCTCATGGAACTCACTATCAAAACCGCTGCCGAAGATATTCTTGCAGCCCTCAAAATCGATGAAGCTACTGTCAGAGTTGAGAGAAAACCTCAAATCGAAGGAGAAGAGTTGGAGCATTACATGGTAGAAATAAAAACCACTGATGCGCCGCTACTCATCGGCCGCCACGGTGACAATCTCATCGCCTTCCAACATATTCTCAAACTCATCGCTGGGAAGAAAGCGGATGAATTAAATCGCAAGATTACAATCCTCGTAGATATCGATGGTTACCGCAGGCGCCAAGAAGAAGAAGCGCTGAGTCTCGCGATTCGCCGCGCCAATCAAGTGAGATCTTCTGGTAACTCCGTGAAGCTGCCTCCGATGAGTGGTTATATGCGTAGATTGATTCACATGGAATTCACCAAGCCAGAGTGGGAAGATATTCGCACGGAATCCACGGGTGAGAGAGATTTCCGCGCAGTAGTTTTGAAGAAAGCTTAAATTCTAGAATCAGCTTAAAATCCTACTTGATGCCTCGCAGTTTTGTGGCTGGAATCGGTTTTGATGCGGTGAATTCTACCGAGGCAGTTTCTCGCGTGGAGAATTTTCTCAGTGGCAGAGTTTCTCTCCATGAAAAAGCGCGTAGCGCTTGGGGAAGTATGCGAGCCAAAACTAAATTCTTCCTCGTGACTCCGAATCCTGAGATGGTGATAGCTGCGCAAACTAATTCTGCTTTCAAAAAAATTCTCAATACTGCAGATCTCGCCGTGGCTGATGGAATCGGAATTCTCTGGGGAAGTTATTTTCTCCACCTCAAACGCAGGAATTTTTTTACGCTGCTGGCTTCGCTTTTCTCTGTGATTTTTCACAGCCGCAAGATTCACTCAGTTTTACCTGAGAGAGTTACGGGTGTTGATTTATTTCCTCGGCTACTCGAGGTAGCAGCGCGGAGAAAGAAAAAAGTTTTTCTCCTCGGAGCAGCTTCTGGAGTAGCGGAAAAAGTAAAAGCCAAGATGGAGGCGCGAATAGAGGGATTAGAAATTACTGGAGTGTATGCTGGTAGCCCAGCGGAATCCGAAGCAGAAGAAATTTTTCAGCGCATCGAAGAGAGTGAGGCGGAAATGCTTTTCGTTGCTTATGGCGCGCCAGCGCAAGAGATGTGGATTGCGCGGTATCTTCCACACTTCAAGAAAGTAAAATTCGCAGCGGGAATTGGAGGCGCTTTTGATTTTCATGCTGGTTTGATTGCGAGATCTCCACGCTTCCTTCGCGCGCTTGGTTTGGAATGGTTGTGGAGATTGATTCGCCAACCCAGCAGATTTCCTCGCATCTGGAATGCAACTTTCCGCTTCATCAGCTTGGTGTGGAGAAGTCGGAAAGTTTAGTGATTAGCGAATTTATCCAGAAGAGTTTATAATCCCACTCCTGTTTTTTTGTTTTATTTCAACTTTCAAGTTAGGAATAATCCTGAAACAGGATTGATTCCTTGATATTTCGGGTTTAAGACTCAAACCACCTTGCGTGGTTTCTCCTATATAAAATCTTCAACGGGCGAGGTGAGTATGTTTATAAAGGGATTAGGTATTGCTTGCATCGTGGTTTGTGGATTCGCGACAGTCGTTGGCTTGTTTCTACTGAGTATCGCGCTTGCGATTACTCCTAGCGTGAAGCAGCCAAATTGTATCGCATAAACCAAGCGGAGGAATATCCCATGGCGCTGACTAAAGTTTTCGGAGTAATTGCAAAATGCTTCTTCGAGACTCCTTGGGGGAAAATCATCTGGTTTTCTCTCGGCTTGTTTCTTTCGCTGCTATGCTGGGGGAGTAAAGGATGGGTTGCCTTTCTATTCGGCTTCATCCTTCTTGTCTGGATAGTAGTCGTAATTCTCTTTCTTGCGTTTGGTGTATGGAAGCTTCCCAAGTTGAAGCTGACAAAACGGTAGCTGCGAGATTACTTGCGCTACTACAACTTTAACAACGAGGCAGATATGAAAAAGCTTTTCGCGGTGATTATTATCGCTTGTTTGGCCTTGGGTGTTTGGACTTGCGCTGAAAAGCAAAAGTCCTCAAAAACCAAGCCAAACACTGTGTCTCAGGCTTCTCGCTGAATCGTAGTTGCAGGATTCTATCACGCTACTAAAACCTTCAAAACAGGTTTATGAGGAGGTGATTCACTTGGCAGAGGAAACACAAACATCGCAGAAGGTGAGGCAGCCTTGGGCAGGAATTTTAGGGCTTTTATGTGTCGCGGCCCTTATCCTTTGCGCTTTGGTCATTGCTTACCTCTGGTATGGCTTCCAGCTGTATCAGCAGGCTAACCTCACAAACTGCAACTGGCAGACAATAGTTTTTGGGTTTTGCTACGTGGTGGTGCCCACCATCGCCGTAGCATTCATAATCAACTTCATACTCAAAGATAAGCGCAAAAAGGAGGAAGAAGCGCGCGAAGACGCTTTTTATGGGCCTAATCCTTGAAGTCAAACCCCGAAATAACGGAACCAACGGCAGCCTTGGGATTAAAACCCCTTGGCTGCCTACAACCTTTCCCTTGCTTTTTCTCTGTATCTCTCCTAAAATCACTCGGCTCTAATTTCTAATCATGAAACAAGGAATCCACCCAAAAACCCAGCAAATCGAAGCAACTTGCGCTTGTGGCGCAGTTTTCGTTTTTGATTCTACTTCACCTGAGATTCGCACTGAAGTTTGCAGTAATTGCCATCCTTTTTACACTGGCAAACAGAAGCTTCTCGATACTGCTGGTAAAGTTGATAAATTCCGCGCCAGAATGGCAGCTGCCAAAATTTCTAAACCTTCCAAGAAGAAATCTAAGATTGCAGATAGCGTGAAGGAAGCAGCAGCAACTCGCTCCAAGATTTCTACTTCTGCAGTTGATACGAAGCGCGCAGTCGGCAAAGTAAAAGATGCAGGCAAGAAGCGTGAAATCACTGCTGCAAAAGTTGCTGAGGAAAAAGCGACTAAAGCGAAAGAAGAAGCTGCTGTGATTGAAGCTGCTGTTGAGAAGCCAGCTGAATAAAGCTTCGCTTTGTTGTAATTGTTTTTTGTTTGTAGATTTTCCTTTTGTCACCCCGAGCCTGTCGAGGGGTTTTACTTTTCTGCTGTGGTTCGACAAGCTCACCACGACAAAATTGAAGTAAACTACTCAGGTGAAAATTCTAAAAGCTAAGTCGGCGGGATTCTGCTTCGGAGTGAAGCGCGCTTATGAATTAGCGCGGGAAGCGCAAGGAGAAAATGTGCAAACACTCGGGGAGTTGATTCACAATCCTGAGGTTTTGGAGGAGTTGCAAACCAAAGGCATCAAAGCAGTTTCCGCGATTTCAGAGTTAGAAGATGGGGTGGTGATTATTCGGGCGCATGGAATTAGCAATCGCAAGCGCAGCGAATTGGAAAAGAAAAATTTAGCTATCGTGGATGCGAGTTGCCCGTTTGTGAAACGCATTCACAGCGAAGTGGAGAAGTTTACTGCTGCTGGGATTCCGGTGATTATCGTAGGAATAAATAATCATCCAGAGATGCAAGCGGTGGTGGAAGATTTCCCACAAGCTATCGTGGTGAATGATGTGGAGGATTCACGCTTACAAAATTTCTCTCAGAAAAAAGTTGCGCTGCTTTCACAAACCACTGAAACCGAAGAAAATTTCCAAGCGGTGGCAGCGAAGCTGCGCGAGTTTTCCGCGGAGGTGGAAATGGTGAAAACTATCTGCAACGCGACTACCGAAAGGCAAAACGCTGCGGTGGAATTAGCGAAAGAAGTGGAGGTGATGCTGGTGATTGGTGGGAAAAATTCCAACAATACTCGTAAGCTTTTCCAGCTAGTCTCAGAAATTACACGAAGCTACTGGATTGAGAATTCCACAGAATTGAAAACCGAATGGTTTGCTGGTGTGGAAAAAGTGGGAATCACAGCAGGCGCTTCTACTCCAGAGGCGGCGATTGAGAGAGTAGTGAAGGAGTTGGAAGGATTAAGTTAGTAAGGATTAAGTTTTTGATTTTTCTTTTTGTCACCCCGAGCCTGCCGAGGGGTTTTACTTTTCTGCTTTGTGGTTCGGCAAGCTCACCACGACAAAACCAAAAATTATTACGATGATATAAAAACTTACCTGAATTATCTATTAACCATTCACTGTATATCTGATTTGCCATAATTCTTAATCTCCGCGTAGAATGCAATTTGTCTCTAACTAAATTTGCCATGCTAGGAAAACCGATTCGCCTCGATAGGATTCTAAATAAATCTGATGGAAAAACCGTGATTCTTCCACTCGACCACGGCGCTGGTATGGGGCCAATCGATGGTTTGATTGATTTGAAAGAAATCGTCAATGCAGCCGCAGAAGGTGGCGCGGATGCAGTAGTTGGCCATCTCGGGCTTGCGCTTCATGGCCACCGCAAAAGTGGAAAAGATGTAGGCTTGCTTCTACAGTTTTCTGTTTCTACAGAATTCAATCCAAATGGCGCGGATGAAAAAGTGAGTGTGAATACAGTGCAAACAGCTTTAAAAATGGGGGCTGATGGTGTGAGTATCCATGTGAATTTCGGTAGCGAATCTGAGCCAGAGCAACTCCGCACTTTTGGAAAAATTTCTACTTATTGCTTGGAGTGGGGGATGCCTCTCCTCGTGATGGCTTATCCTCGTGGCCCGAAGATTACGAATCCAAATGATGTGGAATTAGTAAAAAAAGTAGCGAGAATTTCAGCGGAGCTTGGAGCTGATATCATCAAAGTGCCTTACACGGGTGATGCAAAATCTTTTGAGCAAGTGGTGAGAGGCGCGCTAGGAGTGCCAGTCGTAATTGCAGGCGGCGCGAAGGGTGATGATCTCGCAGCTCTCCAAATGGTAGAAGGCAGCGTGAAAGCGGGAGGTAGTGGAGTAGCGATGGGTAGAAACGCTTTCCAGCACAAAGATCCAACCAACTTCATCCGCGCAACTGCAGCTGTGGTGCATCAAGGTTACAGCGCTGAGAAAGCTGTGAAAGAATTCTTGCGTTAGTTTGACAGAAAGATAACTTGAGGTTAAATTTAGAAAGGCTTAAGCAGTTTTAACTTAAGTTTTTTTGTATGGAAATAGCTAAACAATTATCTTTACTAGATTTACTTCCAGAAGGAGAAGCTGCGCAGTGTAGAGTTCCAACACGTAAAAAAATTAATCAAGCGCATACTCAACCACCTGTAGCTTACCAACCAAAGCCAGGCTGTAATCATTCTCCGATTCAGAGTGGTGGTAAAAAATATGCAGATGCAGCTTCCGCTGCGGCTGGTGATGCGCTAGAAGATTAAGCTTCCATTTTCCTTTATTTTCCTGCAAAATCAGCTAAATGCTGATTCTTGGAATTGAATCTAGTTGCGATGAAACCGCTGCTTCCATTGTAAAAGATGGAAGTGAAGTTCGGAGTAGCGTGATTGCTTCGCAAGCTGCGCTGCATGCGAAGACTGGTGGTGTAGTGCCAGAGGTAGCAGCGCGAGAGCATGTGGGAAATATTCTCCCAGTGATTACGCAAGCTTTATCCGAAGCAAAAATTTCTTTCGCTGAAGTCGATGCGATTGCAGTTGCTTCAGGCCCAGGCCTTGCCTCCAGTCTCCTCGCTGGAGTAATCACCGCAAACACTCTCGCAACTTTTCTCGATAAACCACTAATTCCAGTGAATCATATTTACGGGCATATCCGCGCGAATTGGTTGGAAAGAGATTCAGCTGAATTCAATTATCCGATTCTCACTCTTACTGCGAGTGGTGGCCACAACGAATTAGTTTTGCTGCATAGCGATGGCAGTATCGAATTAATCGGAGAATCTACGGATGATGCAGCGGGTGAAGCTTTCGACAAAGTAGCGCGCTTAATTGGCCTCGGTTATCCGGGTGGGCCGGCGATAGAAAAAACAGCGAAGCTAGCGAAGGTGAAAGATTCTCTAGAATTTCTACTGCCTCGCGCTTGGTTGCTGCCCAAAGATATTTCCCGCAATTTTGATTCGCGTGAAGTAGGGGAGAGACTGCGAAATAATAAACTCACACTTACCAATTTTGATTTCTCTTTCTCGGGTTTGAAATCAGAAGTGAGGAGAAGAGTAGTAGCGCAAAAACGCTTAACCGCAGGCTTCAAAGCGAATCTCGCTTATGGATTCCAAGAAGCGGTGATAGATATTCTCGCTACCAAAACTTATCTCGCAGCAGAAAAATTTTCCGCGCAGGAGATTCATCTCGCGGGTGGAGTCAGCGCAAATTCTGCTTTGCGTGAGAGAATCCAAACCTATGCAGATAAGTTGCAGATTCCTTTTCGCTGCCCGATGAAATTCCAATACTGCACCGATAATGCTGCGATGATTGCAGCTGCGGGTTTTGCGATGCATCAAAAAAATCCCAAGCAATTCGCTAAACTGCGCTACGCAGAAATGAATCCCAATCTTCCACTTGTATGAAAATGATTTCCGTCGTCATCCCAACTTACAATCGCTATGAAACGCTGAAGCGCAATCTCAATCTCCTCGCAGCGCAAACGATTTCTATGGAGGATTTCGAAGTGATTGTAATCGATGATGGGAGTGATGATGAAACTCCTCGGTTTCTCGCGGAATTCTCACAGCGCAGCCCTTATCAATTAAAAGTAATTACCCAAAAAAATTCTGGGCAAGGAGTTGCGCGCAATCAGGGAATCGAAAAATCTGAAGGAGAAATCATTCTCTTCCTCGGAGATGATATGCTGACTAATCCGGATTTTCTTGCAGCGCATTTGCGTTTCCATACCGCGAATCCTGAAAAAGCAAAAGCTGCGCTGGGAATCGTAGCTTGGCATCCAGAAATCAAACCAACTCACTTCATGCGTTGGTTAGTTACTTCTGGCATCCAATTTAAATTCAGCGATTTACACAAAGGTAAGCCTGTTAGTTTTCATTATTTCTATACTTCCAACATCTCCCTCAAGCGTGAATTTCTCGGTAGCGAAAGATTCGATAGTAGCTTCCGCGGTTGGGGTTTCGAGGATACGGAATTGGGTTATCGTTTAGAAAAAAAAGGATTGCAGCTGATTTTTCATCCCGAGGCAGTTGCGTTACATCTACATATCATCACACCAGATAGCTTGATTACTCGGCAATTCGCAGCAGGTAAGAATGCTTTCCATTTCTCACAGCTGCATCCCGAGGCAGGAATACTGCCAAGTGGTTTCAAATTATTTCTCCAAAAAATAATCGCTTTGTTGCTGCCTTTCACTTATTATGGAAAAGCAAAAAAAGCTTTCCTCGCAGGAATTGCAGCGGGGAAACAAGAAACGCTAAAATAAAACCCAATGAATCCCAAGCTTCTAAAAATTGCAGCAGTAATCGGAGGAATTATCCTAGTTTGGCTGGCGGTTTTATGGATTACTAATTCCACTAAAACGCAGGAAGCAGCTTATAGTCTAGAGTTTTGGAATGTGTTTGATAAAACCGATACCTTCAAACCACTACTTGCAGATTTCCAAAAACAAACTGGCATCAAAGTAAATTACCGCAGCTTCACCGACTTGGCGGAGTATCGCAAAACTTTGCTGATGGAACTCGCAGCCGGCCAAGGCCCAGATATTCTCGCAGTCAACAACACTTGGATTTCAGGTTACCGCAGTTTACTCGCACCACTTCCAGAAAAAGATTTAAGCTATACCGCGAAAAATCTCCAAGAAACTTTTGTAGATTCCGTCGCGCAAGGAGTGATTCTCAAAGAAGAAGTTCCGGCAGCAGATCTCAAACTCGGAAGAGTAGCGAGTGATATGATTTACGGAATCCCTATGTATGTAGATACTCTCGCGCTTTACTACAACAAATCCTTGATGCGCGATGTTTTGAGCAAACCGTATGCTGCTCCAGAATTAACTTGGACTGGAGTGAGGAATGATGTGGAAAATCTCGCAGCCACAGATGAAAAAGATGCAGAAGGTTTCCGCCTCGCGGGAATCGCAATGGGAAGAAGCGATAATATCGCGCGAGGTTTAGATATTTTTTACGCGCTTTATTCTGAGTTTGGCGGAGAAGATTTATCACAAGCTGCGAGAGAAAAAGGTATGAATGTAGAAGGAAAATCTGCGCAACCGCTTACTTCTGCGTTGGATTTCTATACGAGTTTTGCGCGCAATGCTGATTACAAGTATTACACCTGGAATGAAAAAATCTCTGCTACCGCTGCTGAAAAAGAGTTGAATGCTTTCGCGCGAGGAAAGGTAGCGATGGTAGCGGGTTACAGTTATGAATATGAAACTATCAAAAGCCTCATCTCTCAACTTACCAAAACTGGCAAATCTGCTATCGCCGCAGAGGATTTAGCAGTTTCGGCTTTCCCACAGGTTTTGGATCCGAAGGCAGGCAACCCCAAATCAGCGCTTGCGAATTATTTCGCGCTGAGTGTGGCGAAGAATTCCAAGTATCCTCAATCCGCTTGGCAGCTGATTCTTTTCCTCACAGGGAAAGATTCCGTAGAGGCCTATAACAAAACCACTCACAAACCGAGCAGCCGAAAAGATTTACTAGCAGCGCAGGAGAAAGATTCCACTTACGGAATTTTTGCGGAGCAAGCGGTATATGCAAAAGCGCTGAAAATTCCTGATGATGAAGCAGCTTCAGCAGCAATCTCTGCTGTAGTCAACTCCGTGGCCGATGGGAAAACTAGCTTTTCCAATGCGGTGCAAACCATCAATAAAGCTTTGCAAGCGAAATGATAGGATTAAAGAATAAGGCTTAAAAAATAGCGTAGAGACGCCCCAACGGGGCGTCTTGTCTTTGGAATTTCTTTCTTATATTTTTTCTCTAAAAAATTTCCCCAAAGGGAAATCTGAAAAATACATGCGGTGTGATTTTTCTGTTTTTGTTTTTTCTGGATCCCAGCTGGAGTTTACCCTCAACTTGATTGGGGGCTGGGATGACAAAATTGGAAACTGGTAAAATCTTCCCATGAAAAAAATCCAGCTACCCAAAATAAATCTTTCTCATCTCTTCCAAGCTTTCTTCGGTTTGGGAATTTTCTTACTTCCACTGAAGCTTACGAGTTTGGTTTACACGGAGGCAGCTTACAGCCTCAATTTTTTCAATACTTACGCAGCGTTTTTCTTGCATGCGAGTATTCTCAGTTTTCTTATCGCTTTTGTGATTCTCGGTTTGCGCTTGTTTCTCGAAAAAGATTTCCGTATTCCAAATCGGATTTCTTCGCGCTATCTTTATCCTTTTTTTGGTTTACTTGCAGCTACTTGTGTAGTGATTCCATTCGCAGGTGAAACGATTCTCGCTTTGCTGAATTTTTGGCAGATGCTGATTCTCGTTGCGGTAGCTTCGCTAATCGCTTACGAAATCTTTCCGCGCTATTTGATGGTGAAGATTCTCGTTGCGGCTTTTTCTCTCGAAGCGGTTATCGGAATCGGGCAATTCATTGCAGGAGGAGATCTCAGCTTGCATTTCCTTGGAGAAAGTTATTTCAACTCGGATACCTTCAATGTAGCAAAAATCGCTTTAAACAATGGAATTACTACGATTCGCGCGATGGGAACTTTGCCACATGCAAATATTCTCGGTGGTTTATCAGCAATCGTTTTACTGCTTCTCGCTGCGTTACCGAAGAAAAATATTCTCTTCTACTTCGCTTCCATAGTAATCCTCGCTGGAATGTTTTTCTCATTTTCGCGCGCAGGCTACTTCGCTTTCTTCGTGGGTTTAGCAATCCTTACCGCTTTCGAATTCAAACGCAGAATGATTTCTTCTCTCGCAGCGGTTGCGGTTTTCCTCGCATTTACTCTCGCTTTCGGAGGATTATTTTTCACACGGTTGAATGAATCGAATGCGGATTCGGTTTCGCGTTTCTCTCAAATCCAGCAAGCAGTGGAAATCTCTATCTCGAATCCGCTGGGTGTGGGAAGTGGAGACTATACCAACGCGCTAGCGAAAAATTATCCACAGCTTCCACACTATCAAATCCAACCAGCGCATAATTTCTTCATTCTAAAGCTCGCTGAGGAATCTTTACTCACGGTGGCGGCTTGGTTGGCTGTCTTCGCTTCTCTCGCTTATACCGCTTACCGCAGGCGTAAATATGAGGCTCTCGCAATTACCATTGCTATCTTTATCCTCATGCAGTTTGATCATTACTTTGCTACGAATTTCACAGGCGAAGCTTTGCTTTGGTTGGCGCTGGGTTTCGTCTTGGGAGAAATCGCGATTCCTTTCGAACCAATCGAAATTAGGAAGAATTCTTTACAGCGGTTGAAGTATTAGAGTTTTTGTAGAAAGATTCAGAATAACTAAATCCCCCGATTGCGTTTCGGACTGGCATAGATGTTTATCTCCAGGTAAGGTGCTGGGATGTTTGCAAAAATTCCCCATACGCGCTTGCCTCCTCGTAAGATGCATAATCTCATCACAGAGTTTGTCTATCTCACGCCTGCAAGA
>JAQVAZ010000001.1:129963-196181 GCA_028690585.1 Candidatus Altimarinota bacterium | reverse complement strand
GCAGTGGCTGTTGTTGGCACGAGAGTTGCTACTCCGTATGGGAAGCAGGCAACCGCGGAGATTGCGCGGGGGTTATCTCAGGCTGGTATTCCAATTGTTTCAGGATTAGCTGCTGGTTTGGATTCCGTAGCGCATCAAGCCGCGGTGGAGATGGGAAGGAGAAGCATCGCAGTGTTTGGTTGTGGATTAGATACGATTTATCCACCCACCAATCGGAAACTCGCAGAAGAGATTATTGCGAAAGGTGGTTGCTGGCTTAGCGAGTATCCACTCGGCACGCAGCCGACGGCTTACACTTTCCCACAACGCAATCGCATTATTGCTGGATTATCACGCGGAGTTTTGGTTGCGGAAGGTAGAGAAAAATCTGGTAGCCTCATCACTGCGCAACTCGCGAATGAATTTGGTAGAGAAGTTTTTGCGATTCCGGGTAGTATTTTCTCCGAAGTTTCGGCTGGGCCGAATCGTTTGATTCAAGCTGGCGCGAAACCAATCCTCTCTGCTGCTGATATTCTCGAAGCTTTGAATTATGGAGATTTGGGTCAAAAGGTAGAGATGCGTGAAGTGATTGCGGATTCTCCCGAGGAAGCGAAGATTCTTTCTATCCTAACCAAGAATCCACTTCTCGCAGATGAAGTTTCTAGGCAAAGTGGTTTTACAGCGAGTGAGGCTTCTGCTATTCTCAGCCTCCTCGAAATGAAAGGCTTGGCAAAAAATCTCGGAGGGATGCAGTGGGTAAGAAGCTAATTATTAATTTTTATTCAAATGGCAGAAGGTGGAGAGAAGGTATGCGCTTATAAGGGTTTAACTATTTGCCCTGTTGCAGAAAAAAATATAGCGAGAGTCAAGGATATGTTTGAAGCATGTAAAACACAGGATAGTGTAAGAACTTGCGTTAGGGAAGGATTAGAAACATTAGAATTAAAGTCTTGCCCAGGATGTGTAATAAGATATTTTAGATAAGAAAAACAAAAACTCCCACTTAGTGGGAGAGGTTTATTTTGGTTGCGGGGGTGGGAATTGAACCCACGACCTCGAGGTTATGAGCCTCGCGAGCTACCACTGCTCCACCCCGCGATAAGATTTCTGCAAATTTTATTTTTGAACCCACGACCTTCCCGATTTTAATCGGGACGAGCTACCACTGCTCCACCCCGCGATAAGATTTCTGCAAATTTTATTTTTGAACCCACGACCTTCCCGATTTTAATCGGGACGAGCTACCACTGCTCCACCCCGCGATAAGATTTTCAAGCATTTTTCTGCTTTTCCATTTTTTGATTTGTTTTTCTCTCTTAATCGCTTCAGTTTTGGAATTATATTCTTCAGAGTAGGCTAGCTTCCAATCACTTATAACTTTTGTAGTCTGTGTGGATTTAGAATTATGTTTTCTAATTCTTTCTGTGATATTGGAAGTATAACCAATGTAATACTTATTTTTGATTTCGCTATGAATTATATAAGTGTAAAACATTGAATCCACGACCTTCCCGATTTTAATCGGGACGAGCTACCACTGCTCCACCCCGCGATAAAATTCTTTTTGCTTGCGCAACAACGAAAAGCGCTGGGATAGTTTACTGGAATGCTACTTTTTCGCAAGTTTTCCCAGGAAATCTTTGAGGAGCTTCTCTGCTTCTTTGTAAGTTTCCACCACCACAAGTTTTTGGCGCAGCTGCTTCACATCTGCTTCACCTCTCACATAGCCAGCGAGAAATTTGCGCATCTCCATCATTCCGCGCCTTTCACCTTTCACTTCGATCATCAGCTTCGCGTGCTTCAGAATTGTCGGCAGTTTTCCTTTGAGAGTTTCAGGTTTGCGGAAACGCTTGCCAGTGAGGCTTTTCTCGATTTCTTTCATCAGCCAGGGGTTACTCATCGTGGCGCGGCCAATCATCAAACCATCGAGATTTCCGAGCTTCGCGTGGAATTTTTCTACGCTATCGATATCTCCATTGCCAATTACTGGAATTTTGAGATGCTTTTTTACTTCGTAAATAGGAGTGTAATCCGCTTCACCGAGATACATTTGCTTCGCAGTCCTGCCATGAATCGTAATCAAACTGGCGCCACTCGCTTCACACATCTTCGCGAAATCAAGTAAGCCTTTCGCATCGCTGATGCCGAGTCGCATCTTCACACTCACTGGAATCTTCACCGCTTTTACTGTGGCTTCGATGATTTCACTCGCGAGTTTAGAATTCTTCAGCAGCGCGCTGCCGTGGTCACTATTCACCACCTTTCGCGCTGGGCAGCCCATATTGAGATCTACTCCTGCAGCGCCGAGAGATTCCACTACTTGCGCAGCTTCTCCGAAATGCGCTGGCCGCTTCCCAAAAATCTGAGGAATGAAAGGCTGCTCCTTCTCTGAGAATTTCAACATCTCTTTTGTCTTTACACTTTTGTAATGCAAAGCATCCGCACTCACGAATTCGCTGAAAACTACCACACTCCGTGCGAGTGATTTGATCAGCTGGCGGTAAGCACTATCGGTATAGCCAGCCATTGGCGCTAGCGCGAGAATCGGTTTCGGAAAAGATTTCCAATCAAGCATGGAAGAAGAATAAAGGAATCAGAAATAAGAAGAAAGCAGAATATTATTTTCCGAGATATCCCACTCCAGAGATAGTAGCAATCGTAGGTTTAATACTTTTATTTTTCTTTTGCGCTTCTTCCCAGCCTTTTTTACCGATTGAGCATTGTGCTGTTACATTAATAAGACCTCCTCTTAGTTTTTCTACCTCGAGAATTTTTACTTTTATTTCTGCTTCATCTCCAGGCTTAAATGCTGATTTGAATTTTAAATCTTTTATTCCTTCAGCGCGAAATCCGAGAAGGTTAGGATACTGTTTTATAAAAAATGCCAAAATTAATTGCTGCATTGCTTCTATCTGATCTACTCCTCGGAAAATAATTTCTCCTCCAGGATGATGGCCTGAGAGATTCACTGGCATCGCTTCACCGCTCGGAATCGTATAACTTCCTGTGGCGAAATTAAAATTTCCACTTACGGAAACAGAATCTAAATATAAAGCTGCTGAATCAAAATGAGGAGCAAATCTTTCTTCTAATTCTTTTCGATCCATGTGTTCGAATCCTAAGATCTCACGCAAATCTTCTCTGTGGGGAATTGCTGGTAAGTTTCTTTCGATTGCCTCTGGCATAACTTCAAATTAAAGGTAGGTGAGTTTACGCAGGGAATCTCTTTTCTGCAATCTTTTTGCTAAAATTCCAGGAGTGAAAACCTTTCCTGAGATTCTCGCGCCAGCTGGAGATTTACAAAAACTCAAACTCGCCATCGCTTATGGCGCGGATGCGGTTTACTGCGGGTTGCCACAGTTTTCTTTGCGCGCCAGAGAGAATTCTTTTTCACTCGCAGATTTGAAACAAGCGCGGAAGCTGACAACTGCAGCAGGTGTGAAAATGTATATCACTTTCAATATCTATCCACGCAGCAATCAACTCGCTGGCTTAGAAAAAGCTTTGAAGCAAATCAAAGCTATCAAGTCGGATGCGATTATTCTCGCAGATGCAGGAGTTTTATACACAGCGAAAAAAGTTTTACCGAAGATGAAGATTCATCTTTCGGTGCAAGCGAATACAGTGAATGCTGCGAGTGTGAAGTTTTGGTATTCACAGGGTGTGAGGCGAGTGGTAGTAGCGCGAGAGTTATCTTTGAGGGAAATTATTACAATCAAAAAAGCTGTGCCGAAAATGGAATTGGAGATGTTTGTGCATGGTGCGATTTGTATGAGTTACTCTGGCAGATGCTTACTCAGTCTTTATCTCACCAATCGTGATGCAAATCGGGGAGTTTGCAGCCAGCCTTGTCGGTGGAATTACAAACTTATGGAGGAAACTCGTGAGGGTGAATTTTTCCCCATCGAAGAAGATCAACATGGTAGCTACATTCTGAATTCGAAAGATATGTGTTTGCTTCCATATCTTCGGGAAATTTCTGCAGCAGGAGTCTCTGCGCTGAAGATAGAAGGCAGAAACAAATCCATCGGTTATCTCGCTACGATTCTCCATGCCTACCGGGAAGCTTTAGAAAACCTCAAAGCTGGCAAGAAATTTAATCCGAAACTCATGGAAGAATTTTCCTCCACAGGGAATCGTGATTTCACTACTGGATTTTTCACTGGCAGTCAGCAGGATTTGCAGAATTATTCGCGTAGCGCAGGAGAAAATCCACAAGCTTTTCTCGGGATTGTGGAGAAATATCAGGCTGGCAGAATTCTTTTCGAAGTGAAGAATCGGATTGATGTGGGTGAAGAAATCGAGATTCTGATTCCACGCGGAGAGATTCTGAGTCTCAAACTTACAGAAATGTTTGATGAGAAAATGCAGCCAATCGATAAAGCGCATGCTGGCCAAGCTACCAAAGCTTGGCTACAAGTTCCACGAGAGATTCCACTGCTTTCACTGCTGCGTAAATGCCAAAAATAATCATTCCACTCAAGCCGAAGAATTTAGCTGAAGCAAAGAAGCTTATTTCTAAAGCGGGAAAAGCTGCTGATATTATCGAGGTTTGGTTAGATGGTGTGGAGGATTTGAATCAAGCGAAAGTCGCAGCCATCGTAAAACTTACGAAGAAGCCAGTGATTCTCAATCTCAAAGATAAGAAAGAGAAAGGAGTTTTCCGTGGAAAAGATTCAGAAAGATTCGCGCTGCTTACAAAATCCAAAGCAGCTTATGTGGATTTACCACTGAGTTTTCCAGCGAAACTGATTCAGCAATTCCGCAAAGAAAATCCGCAGACGAAACTAATTCTCTCTTTTCATGATTTTACTGAAATGCCTTCGATTCAGGCATTGCGTCAGCTTTCCAAAAAAGCGATTCAACTCAAAGCCGATGTGATTAAACTCGTTGGTTTCGCCAAAAAATTCTCAGATAATCTGCCTATTCTCCAGATTTCTCACGAGTTAGCTGAAACCAAAAAAGAATTCCTCACGATTGCGATGGGGGAGAAAGGTGAAGTTACTCGCAGCATCACTCCGCTACTTGGAGGATTGGGAATGTTTGCTTTACTCGATGCGAAAAATAAAACCGCAGCTGGGCAAATCCCAGCTAAGGAACTTCGGCAACTATGGGAGAAGTTTGAAGAATAACGTAGAGACGCCCCGCTGGGGCGTCTTGAATACTTCAGTAATTTCTGGATTCCCGCTTTCGCGGGAATGACAAATGAAAAATCCGCTTAGATTGCCAAGCGGATGAATTGTGTGATTTCTACATCCATCTCCTTGAGATAAGCTTCTACAGTTTTGCTGCTATCTTTCACAAAAGCCTGTTTAATGAGTGATTGCTCTTCGCGGAATTTCTTCATTTTGCCAGTGAGAATTTTCTCAGCCATCTCCGCAGGTTTTCCTTCTTTCGCGAGTAAAGCTTTTTGGATATCCAACTCTTTAGCAAACTCTTCATCGCTGACTTCCTCAGGAGAAAGGTAAGCAGGATTCATCGCTGCGATTTGCATCGCGATATCTTTGCCGACTTCCACTTTTCCTTTCTTCAAACTCACTAATACACCAATCTTATTATTGGAGTGTTTGTAATCAGCTACTGCGGATTCCGCTGCTAATTCTTTGAATTCACCTAGCTGAATGTTTTCACCAAGCTTGGTAATCTTCGCTTGAATCATCTCAGGAGCTTTTGCTTGCGCAGCTGGAATCCCTTCAGCCAAAGCTATTTCAGCGATTTCCTCTGCGAGTTTTACGAAATCTTCGTTGCGCGCTACGAAATCAGTTTCACAGAGAAGTTGCACTGCGATTCCTTTCTTGCCATCTTTGGAAATCTTCACAGCTACGCTACCTTCTGCGGCGCTGCGAGTAGATTTCTTCGCTGCATCTTTCTCACCTTGCTTACGAAGAACTTCACGCGCTTTTTCGAGATCACCCTTAGCTTCTACCAAAGCTTCTTTGCACTTCATCATCGAGATACCAGTTGCATCGCGCAATTCTTTTACTTGGGAAGCAGAGATTTCATTCATAAGATTGAGAATTAAATTTGTAAAGATTTGAAAGGAATATCTAAATCTAAAATTTTTAAATTTCTACCAGCTACTATCCATATCTACAATTTAATTTGTAGGAGGAGTTTGCATTTTCTTCTGCCAATCCAGTTTCAGCGATAATTCGTAGATACCTGGGATGCGAAACCAATCACCTTTGAAAGCGAGAAGGAATCCACCTACGATTGCTACGAGTTGGAGAATGAAAGTCAAAACAGCGATAGAGTAAGAAAAAGCAGCAAGCATCCAGAGGAAAACGAAAATGATTGCTACTACTAAAGCTTGTCTACCGTGGTGTTGGCAGAATTCGCTGTTGCGCTTTATAAGCAGAGGCACCAAAGCGAGGATTCCGATGTAACCAATTGCTGCGAAGATTTTTTCTTCACCATCGAGAGGAGTGCCATCAGGCCTTTTATCAGTTTGAGGTTGGTTACTCACAGCTTTCTTCAATACTTCTACTGGAGTTGGATTTACTTTATCTCCTGGTTTTAGATTTGCGGAGAAAGTTTGAGGTTGTGGTTGAGGTTGCGCAGCAGGTGGAGGAGTCTGGCGGATCGGAGCTGCTGGAGGTGTGTAGGTTGGAGCTGGAGGTGGCGTCTGAGGTTTTACTACTGGCTGAGGTTGCGGAGTTGGAGTTACTGGTTTCTGAATTTCAGAATGAATCACAGGTTGCGCAGTTGGTGTAGGTGTTGGAGCTGGTGGAGGAGTTTGGTGAATCGGTGCAGCAGCAGGAGTTGGAGTAGCTTCTTCTTTTTTCGCTATTTCCTGTATCAAAGATTCCTTTGGTTTATCTACTGCTGGAGTTGGTGTAGGAGTTGGAGTAACCATCGGTGGTTTCGGTGTTTCGGTTACCATCGGAGCTGTTGGTTGCGCAGCTGGTGGATTTACTGGATTTGGATTTACTGGAGGAGTAGGGTTTCCGCCAGTTGGATTAATATCAGCCATAATTAGATTTATTAGAAATCTGTTGGAATTTTAACTTATTCTGCTGATTTTTGCTTTTCCGCTACTTCTTCTTTTGCTTCTTCCTTCTTCACTTTCTTCTCTTCTTTTTTGATTGGATTCTTCTGGCCGTTTTCGATGGCGTTGCCAACTTCACTGAGAATCAAGGCGATTGCTTTGGTTGCATCATCATTTCCAGGAATTGGATAATCCACCAAATCAGGATCGGAGTTGCTATCTACCATCGCGACAACTTTGATTTTGCATTTGCGCGCTTCTTTTACAGCGATATTATCTCTTACAGTATCAAGCACAAAAACTACATCAGGGCGTTTCTCAAGCTTCTCGATACCAGAAAGCCACTCTTCCAATTTCTCGATTTGCTTCATCTTCTTATTTCTTTCCTTTTTCAAATATCTACCGAAAGCCGTTTCATCTCTTTCTTTCTTGAGGCTGCGGAGTTGGCGGATTCTTTCTTTGGTTGTATTCCAGTTGGTTAGTAATCCTCCAAACCATCTCTCAGTCACATAAGGCAAACCGAGGGAAATCGCTAAATCGGGAAGTGATTCTTTAGTTTGTTGCTTAGTAGAAACCAGCATGATTACTTTTCCTTCGGCTGCGGATTTTCCGAGGAAGCGCATCGCTTCTTCCATTTTTTGCGCAGTTTTTTCCAAGTCAAAAATGTGGATTCCGTTTTTCACACCGAAGAGGTATGGTTTCATTTTTGGATTCCATTTTTCACTTTTGTGACCAAAGTGGAGGCCAGCAGCGAGTAGCCGCTTGAGGTTTTCTGGAGAATTCATGATTCCTTGGGGTTAAGTATCTTGTAGTTTCACTTTGGGTTAGCCCGCCGTAGCCTGAATGGCGAAGGTGGGAGGAATTCCCAATCCACTACAAGTTAGAAGTAAAGTGGGAAGAGTTTAGCAAAAATTGCTTGTTTGGCAAGGGAAAGCTTCGCTTTGTTCTAAATGTTCAAGCTGTTGTAATGATTAGAGAAAATAAAAAAAGTTTTCCCGAATCCCCCTTTGGTAAAGGGGGAAAGTTTTGCGAAGCAAAACTAGGGGGATTTAGTGCAGGAATTTCTAAATCTCCCCCCTGCTTGCCGGCAGGCAGGTAACCCCTCTTTACGAAAGAGGGGAATTTCTGGATCCCAGCTTTCGCTGGGATGACAACGGCTACAATTTGGCAAAACTCTCACCAAACCTTAAAATCATTCCACCTTAATTTTGATACCATGAATATGTTTGGAAAAGTGCGCGATGTTTACAAGCTGCAAAAACAAGCGAAAGAAATTAAAAAGGAGTTAGCGAATATCCACATTGAAGCGGAAACTGAAATGATTCTCGTAACCGTGAATGGCGAGATGGAAATGGTTTCTGTGAAAATCCCACCAGAGATGCTGACTGCTGAAAACGCTGAGAAGATTCAAAATGCGCTAGTTTCCGCTGGAAATAAAGCTATCAAGAAAGCGCAACAAATCGCTGCCGAGAAGATGAAAACTGTGATGGCCGATATGCAAAGTATGATGGGTGGTGGAGGAGAAGAATAAAGCTTCGCTTTATGTTCTAAATGTTCAAATTGTTTTAGTTGTTGTAATTGTTTTTCTATTTCAAAAAACTGCAAACTTAAAACTGTTAACTTGAAACTTATGCGGAAAACTATTTCTATTCTAGTTTGGTTGGTGATTCTCGCTACAGCTTTTGGTGCTGCGGCCTACTTCTGGTTGCATTTTGTCTATCTGCCTCAGCAAATCGAGATTCCGAATCAACTCAAAACTGCGGTGGAATTTGAAATCAAAAGCGGAGAGGGGATTGCTACCATCGCGCAAAATCTGGAGAAAGCGGGAGTGGTGAATTCCGCTTGGGTTTTGGAAAGTTACCTCAAGCAAGAAAATTTAGACTCCAAAGTAGAAGCGGGTTATTTCCGTTTTGAAGCGGGAGAAACTATCGCGGAAGTTGCGCAGGAAATCCAACACGGAGGTGTGAAGCAAATTGCCTTCACAGTTTTGGAAGGTTGGAATGCAAATGAAATTGATGCGAAGCTGGTATCTCTCGGCTTAATTCAACAGAATGATTTTGCTTTATTTGTAAGAGAAGGTGGCAGCACTTTTGGAAATCGCCCAGAAGATTTCTCTGTGAATCGCCCAGTAACCGATCTCGAAGGTTATCTCTTCCCAGCGACTTATATGCTGGATCCGAAGAATTTTTCCGTAGATGATTTAGTAGCGCAGATGCTGACTGCGATGGATAAAAATCTGAAACTGGCTGGCTACGATGCTGCAACTTCGAAACGCAGCTTGCATCAGATTCTCACTATGGCCTCACTCGTAGAATTAGAAGAAAGAAGCGAAGCGAATCGCCCGATTGTGGCAGATATTCTTTGGAGGCGGCTAGATGCAGGTTGGCAGCTGGGAGTCGATGCAACTCTTTTCTATGTTTTGGGTCACAAAGAAAATCTCACCCAAGCAGATTTAGCTAGCGATAATCCTTACAACACTCGTATTAATAGGGGATTGCCGCCAACTCCGATTTGCGCACCAAGCCTCAGCGCTATCAAGGCTGCGCTGAATCCAGAGGCGAATGATTACTGGTATTACTTGCATGATACGAAAACAGGAGAAGCGTATTTCGCGAAAACTCTCGAAGAGCATAATGCGAATAAAAATCAGTATATTCAGCAAGATTGACAAAAATACTAATACATGAGAAAGTATCAGCCTTTTTAAATTATAAAATGGAAACGGAAGATAGAGAGAATCCGAAATCTATTTGGGAAAATCTTCAGGCTTTAGGAAAACTACTTGTTTGGGTAGTTAGAGGTGATGTTGAAGAAGCGGTTGTTGCAGAAAATCCAGAGAGGGGAGTTTGGATGGAGGCAGGAGAAACAATTGAATCTCGAGGTAACCAAATGCATGTGATTATCTATCCAAATAAGCAAAACGATTCTATTCTCTGCGAAATAGTCATCATTGGGGAAGAAAAAAAGCTAACAGATAGAGCTTTTGTAATACTACTGCATCGTGGAAGAGCAATTGTTTTTCCTGATAGTAAGGAGATTTCTAACTCTCCAGAAAAGGATTCTGACAACAAGCAATTGCATAATCAGCGTTTTCTTTTTACTGGAGTTAGAGAAATTATTTTTCCAAGTATCTACTTCAAAGAATCAGCTAAATCTAGTAAGTGAAGTGTTTCTAACACTTCACTTCTCTTAGTTGAATTTATCGTAGTTATGCATCACGAGTTGCGCATTGATTTGGCGAATTAATTCAAGCACTACACCCACTACGATAATCAAACCTGCGCCTGAGATGAGAAGTGGCACACTTCCGAAACTCTGAGAAGCGAAAAACATCTTGAGGAGGATTGGTAATACTGCTACGAAACCAAGGAATAAACCTCCCCAGAGATTGAGGCGATTACTAACTCCTGCGAGGTATTCTGCTGTTTCTCTACCTGGGCGAATACCAGGAATAAATCCACCACGCTTCTGAATATTTTCCGCAATCTTCCTCGGATCGAAAGTAATCGAAACATAGAAGTAAGTGAAAGCGATAATAAAGAGGAGATACAAAACTACATACAAGAATCCTGGAGAAGTTCCGTTGAAATTATTCAAGATAAAAGTAGCTACACTCTTTACTGTTGGATTAGCGCTGTTTTGTATGAATTGCGCGATGATAGTCGGGAAAGTAATCAAACTCACTGAGAAGATGATTGGCACCATACCAGCTTGATTGATTCTCACAGGAAGCGTGGATTGGCTACCGCGGCCTCCGCTTCTACCAGCATAAGAAACTGGAAGTTGTCTCGCGCCTTCTGTGACCAAAACTACAAAGATAGTAAGCGCTACAGTGATAGCTCCGAGGATTACAAAAGGAATCAATTTAGTTTGGTCGAATTGTGCGATACCGAGAGTTTGCCCCAAGACTGGTGGAATACCACTCACGATAGAAGCAAAAATCAACATTGAAATTCCATTTCCTAAACCTTTTTCTGTCATCAATTCACCTAACCACATGATAAATAAAGTGCCGCCAGTTACCATTACCATGATAGGAAGAATCACATTCCAATCTGTGATATTTGGAATGAGGCTGCCACCACCTGCGCTAGCAGATTTATTGAGAAGCAAAATCATTCCATAACTTTGCATGAAAGCGAGAGGAAAGGTGAGCCAGCGAGTGTAAGAATTAATCTTGTTTCTACCTTGCTCACCTTCTTTGCTGAGTTCCTCGAGTTTTGGAATCACCACAGTGAGAAGCTGCACGATAATCGAAGCGTTGATATAAGGGGTTAATCCCATCAGCACAATCGAGAAGTTTTGTAGGCTACCTCCAGTCAGGATAGAGAAAACTCCTAGTAATTCATTCTGAGAAAATAATTGCGCAAGCGCTGTGTGATCTACTCCTGGCACAGTGATGTGAGAAACCAAGCGATAGATTACAATCGCGAATATAGTAAAAAGGATTTTTTTGCGCAGATCTGGAGCTTGGAAAATGCGCTTGAGGTAAGAAAACATCGCGGATTGGTTAGATTATTTTGTAGCTTTTTCGCCTTTGACTGGTTTAGCTTTTTTAGCGATTAACTCTAGTTTACCACCAGCTTTTTCGATGGCTGCAACTGCAGATGCAGAAGCTGCATCTACTTTAATATTGAGCTTCTGAGTAAGTTTTCCGAAACTGAGAATCTTCACCGGTTGATTAGCTTTGCGAATCAAACCAGCTTTTTTCAAAGTAAGCGCATTTACTTCACCTTCGAAATTCTCTAAATCACCGAGATTTACAGCTTGGTAAGCATTGCGGTTTACATTGATAAAACCACCGAGTTTTGGCAGGCGGCGGATAATCGGAGTCTGGCCTCCTTCGAATCCAGCACCGTATTTACTTCTGCCACCTACGCGAGCTTTTTGGCCTTTATTACCTTTGCCTCCGTAAGTATCACCGATACCTTTGCGTTTTCCAGTTTTAGTGGAACCCTTTCTTGGTTTAAGTTGATGCTGTTGCATTTCAAAAAAATTAAGCTGCGTGAGTTTAACGGAGGAAAAAGCGAATCGCAACTATTTTCCTAGCTTCTTCACGATTTCCTCACCGAAGGCAATTGCTGCTTTTGGACCATTTGCGGTAATTATTTTCCCATCTATTTCCACATCGCTACGAGTGAGAATCGCACCATTCTCTTCTAACGCTTTTTCAAAATCTGTAGAAGGGAAGCAAGTAGCTTTCTTTCCATTTAAAATCCCAGTTTTCGCCAAAATCACCGGCGCAGCGCAAATTGCAGCTACGATTTTCCCGCTGCTGAAAGCCTTTTGCGTGAGTAGATGCGCAGCAGCATTTTCAAAATAAATCTCACTGCCGTTGCCTCCGATAAAAATCACCGCATCAAAATCTTCCGCATTAATCTGGTTGATTCCGATTTGCGCTTCTATCTCACCACCCTTACTCCCAATACATTTTCCTGCTTCCAGCGAAGAAATTGTGCAAACGATTTCCGCTTTCTCCAAAACTGCGAGTGGATGAAATAATTCTTCATCGCGGAAATTTTCTGGCGCGATAATAAAAAGTGCGTGTTGCATTAGAAAGAATAACTGAATACAGAATAAAGCATTTTCAAATTTCTGGCTTGTTTGACAAAGGAAATCACGGATAGTTAAAATCGCACACATTAACTATTCACATCATGGCTGAAACTCTTGGTTCTTCTGTGGATTCGGGGGTGGAGAAAATTCCAGCGGGGATTGTGGCAAAAACTCGCGCGGCAGTTTTGGCAAACCATGATTTTGAAGATTGCTTAGGTTTTCCAGAGTGTGAAGGCATGAATCCAACAGAGGTGCTGATGCTTGAGTTACAAGATTATTTAGTTACTGCTCAAAAAGCTTTGGATAGCGGTAATCTTGCATTTGCTACTGCTATATCAAATGCTATGAGTGATAGATTTGATTACGCTGATATTCTAGGAGTGGATACTGCTGAGGCAAGAAAAAAGCTGGAAGATTTTAACTCCCAGCTTTTTCAAAAAACTAGTAACTAGATTTATTTCCTTGCTGGAGATGATCCAGCTTTCTTTGCTGTTTCAATCAACTTCTCAAAAGTCTCTGGGCTTTTTACTGCCAAGTCTGCGAGGTTTTTGCGATTCACTGCTACTTTGGATTTAGTCAAACCTTCGATGAAGCGAGAGTAGGTGAGGCCTGCATTTCTCACTGCAGCGTTGATGCGTTGAATCCAAAGTGCGCGGTATACGCGTTTCTTCTCTTTGCGATTGCGATACGCATGCAAACCAGCTTTCATGTTGGATTGCTTCGCTAGGCGGAAAGCGGTTTTGCGGCGGCCATGCGCACCTTTCATGGATTTAACAATTTTCTTGTGGCGGGCGCGGGTGGTTGTGCCTCCTTTTACTCGAGTCATTTTTTCTTAGGATTAAGGATTAAGAATACAGGATTAAGTTTTTCTGGAATTCTTTTTTATTTCACTAGATTTGAATTTAAAATTTTACAATCTACCAACTTCTTTCTACCTTCTACTAAAGGTTTGGGAGCAAACGTTTTACGCGGCGAGATTCACCAACTTGTAAAACTTTTGGTTTGTTGGCGAGTTTCTTTTGGCGGCGAGTTTTCTGTTGCAATAAATGGCCACGGCCAGATTTGCGGCCAACTATTTTTCCGCTACCAGTTTTGCGGAAACGCTTCGCGGCGGATTTGTTACTTTTGAGCTTCATTTGGGGATGGGTTAATTTTTGGAGGAGATTTTTTTTCTGGAGTGAGAATCATAATTAGTTGGCGGCCCATTCTCTTTGGTAATTCTTCTATCTTGCTGCAATCCTCGAGTCGGCGGGCAAACTCTCGCATCTTCTCAATCGCGAGATCGAAGTGAGCCATTTCTCTACCTTTGAATTGCAACACTGCGCGGAGTTTGTGGCCTTTGGTCAGAAATTTTCTCGCTTGATTCACTCTCACATTGAGATCGCCTTCTGCGATTCTGACACCGAGGCGTAAGCCTTTCATCTCAAGCGCTTTACCTTTGCTGCGCTGCTTGGTGGCGGCTTTCTGTTGCTCATATTGCCACTTTCCAAAATCGAGAATCTTCGCAACGGGTGGTTTCGTCTCGGCAGCTACGAGAATCAAATCCAATTCTTGCTCTTTGGCTTTGATAATCGCTTCTTCTGTCTTCATCACTCCGAGTTTTTCACCGTTGCTATCGATTACCAATACTTCATAAGCCCGAATCCGCTCATTCATAATAGGGCGGGGGATAAACGTAGGTTTGGCTCTTTGGTATGGAAGCAAAAAAAGAATGAAAGAAAAGCCGAGGGATTTTAGTGATTTGCGCGCCGACTGTCAAAGGTTTTACCAAACCAAAACTCTGATTCCATCGCTGCGCATCGTTTTGAAAATCAGCTTCCCAAATTGCTTTTGCTTATTTCCAACTCCACTTCTAGCTAATTCCAAAACTTCACTGAAGTGTTTTTCCTCTAGTTTCAAAGTGTTTCCAATCTTATCGAGATAAATCTCGCGGATGATTTCTCTTTGCAAAGCAATTGGTAGCGAGTTGAATTCTGTCAGTGGAATCGTGTTGCGTTTTCGAAATCTCCGCAACCATTCCACGGCAAGCAGCTTCATAAATTCGGCATTTTCCCGCGCCTGCTTGCCGATACGGAGAATCGCCTCAGTCACTTGTGGATTGATTTTCGCGCAGCGTGGGAGGATTTCTTTCCGAATAAAATTTCTCTTGTAGTTGATGTTTTGATTCGTCGGATCTTTCACCCATTTTAATTTATTTTTCTTCGCGTAAGCTTCGAGCTGCGCTTTTGAAATCGTAAGTAATGGCCGCCAGATTTTTCCATTCAATTCACTCATACCTCCGAGGCCTGCGATTCCACTTCCACGGATGAGATTAAATAAAATTGTTTCCACTGCATCATCTGCGTGATGCGCGGTTGCGATTCTTTCTGCGCAGATTTCCTCTGCGATACGATTAAGAAAAGCATACCTCGCTTCACGCGCTTCTGCTTCACTGCGCAATTTCTTCTTCGTTTTCTCAGTGAAGAAATCCACTCCATACTTCTGCGCGAGTTGCTTCACGAGTTTCTCTTGCTTATCTGCATTCCGCTGCATCGCGTGATTAAAATACGCGATTGATAGATGGTAGTTATTAGTTGGTAGATGGTAGCCAAGAAATTTTTCTAATTTATCCTTTGCTAATAAATCCAAAAGCACCACACTATCTACTCCGCCGGAAACTGCAATCAAGATTTTCATTAAGGAATATTAGAAAATGTTTTTTGAAGTTATTGATGAGTGGGGGCTGATTAGAATTTTGAAGCTGATGTAGAGACGCCCCAATGGGGCGTCTCTACGCGCAAGATTAATTTTTTTCAGATTTTAATTTTGGTGAAGCTATAAGAGTCTAAACATTTAAAACAAAGCGAAGCTTTACTAGAGTTTGCGTTTCACGATTTGCCCTTCACTTGTATCTTCTACTTCGATTCCGAGTTGCGCTAATTCATCGCGCAGCGCATCACTCTTCTGCCACTCTTTATTTTTGCGGGCGGTTTCTCTTTCTACGAGAAGCTTCTTTTGTGATTCGTTTAACTCCACTGCTTCCGCTGCTTTATCCAACTCCAATCCCAAGACTTCATCAAATTTTGCGAGTGTAGCTTTCTTCATCCCCGGAGTTATGTTTTCATTCTTGGCGATTTCCCAAGCGACTGCGAGAGCTTTCGCTGTATTCAAATCATCTGCTAGCGCTTCACCAAACTCTTTTACCGCAGAAGCAAGTGGAATCTCTGCATCAGGTAATGTCTGATAAATCTCGCGGAGATTTTGCAGCGCAGATGTAGCAGCTTTCAGCGCTTCCCAAGTGAAATCCAATTTCTTGCGATAATGAGTGAGGAGTGTGAGATAACGGAAGGAGAGTGGCTCGAATCCTTTTTTCTTCAAATCTTCCAGCGTGTAAAGATTCCCGAGTGATTTACTCATCTTCCCTCCATCCACCGCGAGGAATTCATTGTGCATCCAGATATTTACAAATTTCTTACCAGTCGCCGCTTCACTCTGCGCGATTTCATTCTCATGATGCACCGGAATGTGATCGACTCCACCAGTGTGGATATCAAAAGTTTCTCCGAGATATTTCATTCCCATCGCGCTGCACTCGATATGCCAACCCGGGAATCCAATTTTCTTTTCCTTATTTTCTTCTTCACTAAGATGCGCTTCACTACTTACATCTTTGCCGCTGAAATCCCAACGCATGGTGTGATTCGCATTTTCTCCCACGCAAAATTTCCACAATGCGAAATCCGCTTGATTGCGTTTCTCATCTTTCACCTCCACTCTCGCGCCAGCGATTTTATCTTCGAGTGATTGCCCAGAGAGTTTCCCATAATCCGCAAACTTGCTTACATCGTAATAAATTCCATCACTCGTTTCGTAAGTGAAGCCTTTCGCTGTGAGAGTCTTAATCATTTCCAATTGCTCCACGATATGCTCTGTAGCGCGCGGGAAGTAAGTAGCTTTCTCAATATTCAATTCCAATAAATCGCGTTTGAATTCATCCTCATAACCCCGCGCCACTTCCCACACAGTTTTGCCAGTAATCTTCGCGCCTTTCTCGAGTTTATCTTCTCCTGCATTGCTATCACCTACGAGGTGTCCGACATCAGTAACATTCATCACATGAATCACTTTTAGCCCGAAGAATTCCAAACTTCTGCGGAGGATATCTGCGAAGAGAAACGCGCGGAAATTGCCAATGTGTGGTGAAGCGTAAACCGTCGGCCCGCAACTATAAATCCGCGCAACTCCTTCCTCGATAGGGGAAAGATTCTCTTTACTACGGGTAAAAGTGTTATACAGACGGATATTTGACATAAGAGGTTGATTTAGTTTACTCTATCGCGCGTAGTCTTCAGCACGATGGAGTTATTTTAACTGAATCGTAGCTGAAATACTCGCCCTTTGAAAGATCGATTGAGAGAAAAATAACAAAACAGTTTTGCCGGGGATTGGGGATATGAAAATTCGTATCTCTACTCCTCGGCAAAATTTTTATCAACAGAGAAAACAACCAGCTATCACTGATGTGATAGTTGGAAAATATATTTCGAGTTGTTGTAATCCTAGTCTTTGGTTGCATCAACTCTCCACCTGTAACTCCGGAGGACGGAAAGCTTATGAAGCAGCAGCTGCAGTAAAACACTGGTCGCAGCCTTCTAGCAGATAAGGAATAAACTGCGAGGCGAGTCTCTCAGCCTCAGAATTGGGAGACTTGAGTGGGAAAAGGCTTCGCGAATTGCGTTAGCGTGATTACCACTCATCAGAAAAAATCATCCACAGATGTGGATGTATCTATATCTCCAGTGTCAGAGGTTTTCCATTCCCCAAATTCTCTTGAGGAGCAACCAGATGGTAAGAATCAAATTTCGGGTTTTCAGCTTCCCTAGAAAAAGCTGAGGTTAAACTTCTCCACCTAAGTAAAAGTGAGAAGCAGTGATTTCAGAGGAGAAACGCATATGCCCAGATCGAAGTCTCACGGTTACATCAGCGGCTCGACCTGCGCCCACACGAAGTGGCAGCAGGGCATCATCACCGACGCCAACATCGCGGAAGTTTCCGGCGTGACCGATTGCAGCGGGGTGCACCGTTTCGGCGTCGCCAAGATCGTGGCCGGCTAAAGTGTGCCGGGGCCTGCCCAGCCTCATAAAGCATAGAGGGTAGCCATCCGAAAAAAGGCGGGAGGGGTAAGTTCTTGAAACTACTCCCGCCTCACCCAAATTTCTTCTCAATCGAATCTTCGTGTGAGGTTTTGCGCTTACCCATAGCTGCAGCTTCACCACCCAAATCTCCGGAGGAAAAAGATTCTGGCGCCTCCTCCTCCAATTGCCAGAGTCTAGGGTTGAACTTCCCCCTCAATCCGAAACCCTCCACAGCCCTCCCTTAGTCACAAGCTTCGGGAGGGTTTTCATTTTGAATAAAGCTGCGCTGATAGAAATCGTTGTTTCATTTTATCGAAACTAATATTTAGGATTTCTTAATCCTTAATCCTTACTAACTTATCGCATGGTAAAATCTCAGCATGAAGCAATCCAAACTCACAGCCATCCTCGGGCTCAATTGGGGAGATGAAGGCAAGGGGAAACTCGTAGATATCCTTGCTGGCAAATCGCATTTCGTGGCGCGGTTTGGTGGTGGCGCGAATGCTGGCCACACGATTTATGTCGATGGGAAAAAATTTGTGCTGCATCAGATTCCTTCCGGCGCGCTGCATCCACAGTGTAAGTGTGTGATTGGCAATGGTTGCGTGGTGCATTTACCTACAGTTATCGAGGAATTAGAAGAATTGAAAAAAGCAGGCATCAATCTCACGGGTAGATTATTTATTTCCGATAGAAGTATTTTGCTTTTTGATTTTCATAAAGAGTTGGATGGTTTGCGAGAAAATTCTGCTAAAGAGGGAAAGAAAATCGGCACCACGAAGCGCGGCATCGGTCCAGCCTACGCTGACAAAATAAATCGCTGCGCTTTCCGCGCGGGTGATTTACTTCACTTCGAAGATTTCGCAGAGAGGTTGCAAGATAGACTTGAGGAAATAAATAAAATTCCTGGTATGCCTTTCAAGTTTGATGCGATGCGAGAAATCAATCTCTACGGAGATTTAGCAGAGAGACTTGAAGGAATGATTTGCGATGCTTCCACCATGCTGCGCGAAGCACTCGAAGACGGGAAACCAGTTTTAGTCGAAGGCGCGCAAGCGGCTTTACTCGATATCGATTTCGGCACTTATCCATTTGTGACTTCTTCCACTACCACCGCTGGCGGAATTTTTTCTGGCCTCGGAATCCCACCACAAGCAACAGATATCATCGGAGTAGCCAAAGCATATACCACTAGAGTTGGTGAAGGCCCTTTCCCTACAGAGTTACTCGATGCCGATGGAGACAAGATGCGTGAGATCGGCCATGAGTATGGAGCCACTACCGGCCGACCACGCAGGTGTGGTTGGATGGATTTGGTCGCCACGAAATACGCTGCGAAAATAAATGGCTGTAACTCTATCAATCTCACGAAGCTCGATTGCTTAAATGATTTTCCAGAAATAAAAGTTTGCATCGCTTACGAATTGAATGGAGAAAAGATCGATACACTGCCTGCGAATATTCTCGATTACGCCAAAGTAAAACCCATCTACGAAACGCTACCAGGTTGGAAATCCGATACAAGTAAAGCGAAAAAGATTGCGGATCTACCAGCAGCTGCGCGCGATTACATCAAGTTCATCGAGAAATTTACTGGCATCAAAGTTTCTTATGTTGGTGTGGGAGTAGAGAGAGAAGCGATGGCAAGCTAATTTTTTTTTAACTTAGCTTCCCTGAGAGAGAATAATCTACTGCGCTTTCAACGATGATTTTTATTGTGTTGAAAAGTTTGATATCGGTTTGAGTTTGGTTGATAGCGAGAGGGATTTCTGTGCAACCCATTACAATTGCTTCGGCTCCTTGTTTTATAAAATCTCGCGCAATATCTTTAAGAAGAATCACATCGTCAGCGCCTTGTCTGCCACCCATCACATTTTCAATCACTCCATTGAGAATTTTCTGTTGTGCAGCGGAAGCAGAGATTACTTCTACATTTTCTTGTGCAAAAGCTTTTTGGTAGAGTTTCAAATCATTAGTGCTTTCGGAGGAAAATAAACCCACTTTTTTATAATCGTATACTTTTACTTTTTGGAGAGTTGCTTCAATAATATTGAAAATTGGAATTTTGATTGCGCTTTGGATTTCCTCGTAAAAAAAATGCACTGTATTACAAGCAATAATAACCAAATCACAACCTGCTGCTTCAAGTTTTTTCACTCCGGCGATGAGTTGTTGCTTCACTAGATTGGCATCTGCAATTCCAGTTTCATCGAAGCCTTCCATTGGGAGGCTGTAAATAATAATAGGTGGATAATCATTATCTTGAGTTGCATTGTATTTAAACTGCGCATATTTAAGAATCTCTTGATAAAGGTTTGCTGAGGCAGCTGGCCCCATTCCACCCAAAACGCCAATGGTTTTATTCTTGTGTTGCATAGCAGAATTTTGTGGCTGTGCCAGCCGTAGCCCGAAGGACGAAGGCTGGTGGGCTTGAGAGGATTCGAACCTCTGACCTCGCCCGTGTGAAGGGCGCGCTCTAACCAACTGAGCTACAAACCCGTGATTTAATTTTGTGAAGGGCGCGTCCGCCACGGCGGACTACAAACCCGTGATTTAGTGGTGGCGATTTTACATCACTTCGTTATAAAAAGTGTTGGCAACTGGCGAAAATCCTTTAAACTCTCGACCTCAACAATATTTTCTATGGCTCAGAATGAAACAATCGTGCGCTTCGATGGAGTTACCTTCAACTTTGGGATGGATCGCCAAATCCTCGCTGATGCGAGCTTCAGTGTAAGAGCTGGGCAGCGTATCACTCTCATGGGGCAAAACGGCGCAGGCAAAAGCACAATTTTTGGCATGATAAGTGGCGCGCTAAAACCAGAGGAAGGTGCGATTCATGTGAATCAAAGTTTTACTATAGGTATGGCGAAGCAGGTGATTTCACCAGCAGAGAAGGAACTCACCGTGAGAGAATATTTCGCGCAAGGTTTCACGGAAACGATTTACGATCTCGATAAAAGAATCGCGGATGTTTTGGAGGTGGTGAATTTCCATGCACCGCTTGATCGCAAAGTAAAAACTTTTTCGGGTGGGCAGCAGGGGAGATTCCTCCTCGCTTCCGCGCTGATTCAAGATCCTGATTTGCTACTCCTCGATGAGCCAACTAATAATCTCGATAAAGAGGGAATCAAGCATCTCACGGAATTTCTCGTGAATTATTACAAAACCTGCATCGTGATTTCGCATGATGCGGAATTCCTCAATGCTTTCACCGATGGAGTGCTGTATCTCGATGTGCACACTCACAAAGTCGAGCAGTATGTGGGAGATTATTTCAAAGTGGTGGAAGAGATTACCCATCGTATCGAAAAAGAAAATATCAAAAACGCGCGCTTGGCCAAAGAAGCGCAAGCGAATAAAGATCAAGCGAATGTTTTCGCACACAAAGGTGGCAAGCTGCGTGGAGTCGCGAAGAAGATGCGTGAGAAAGCAGAAGAGTTTGAAGCGAATCGCGTGGAAGTGCGCAAAGAAGATAAAACAATTAAAAAATTTACGATTCCCTGCCAAGATGATGTGAGTGGGGTGGTGATGAAAATCGAATCCTTCAAAGTGATTCGCAACTATGAGCCAGTCATCAAGAAGCGCCAAGTGTGGTTACGTAAAAATGAGCATCTCCTCCTCACTGGCCCAAATGGAATCGGGAAATCCACACTCCTCGAAGCACTCGCTTCTGGTACTGCGGAAGGTGCGAAAATCGCTAAAGATATTGTAGTCGGCTATTACCGCCAAGATTTCTCCACACTGAATTTTTCTCACACTGTGATTGAATCTCTCACGGAGGTAGCTGGTCGCCGAGCTTCCGAGCAAGATATTCGTGCGGTGGCAGCGGGTTTCCTCATCACGGGTGATATGATCAAAACAAAGATCGGCCATCTCTCCGAGGGGCAAAAGGGTTTGGTTTCTTTTGCGCGCTTAGTGCTGCAAAAACCAGGTTTACTGATTCTCGATGAGCCAACCAATCATATAAATTTCCGCCATCTGCCAGTAATCGCCTCAGCACTCGATGCCTACAAAGGCGCAATGATTCTCGTTTCACATGTGCCAGAATTCGTAAAACAAATCCGCATCGATACGATTCTCGATTTGGATGGAAAGTAGAAAAGTAGAACTCTAATTATTAATTAATAATTAAACGTCATATAATAGATATTGACAAAATACTTGAAAAAAGTTCTAATTCATGGGAAACTGGCAGCAGTTTCCCAAGAAACACAACTTACAAGCTAAGTTTCAAAGGTACCTTCTCGGTGAAAAGGCCCCTGGGCCCCTCTACTCTGTAGATAGCCGAGAAGGTCAAGAAGCCCTCTCTATGAGGGTTTCTTTTTAGTAATAAAAAGATGAATTTTTTGAAAAAGGGTGAAATTCATTTTTTACAAAATGTTTTATTAAGTTAAATGGTCGTTCTTCACCTCTTTCGTTTTTAGCATACAAAGCCCACGCTAAATAATCTACAACTTGTAAATAAGTGTTTGATTTTGATTGATGATTAAAAATCCAGTATGGAATTGTGATATTTTTTTCAATAAAAAAATCCGATAATTCTTTTTTCAAACCTTTGAACATAGCTTGTTTATTTTTTCCAACAGGCATATTGTCAAAAAAAATCATGATACGATCACATTTCGTGAAATCAATTCCATATAAAACTCCATGCATTAGCCAAATGCACATTTTTGTATATATTTTTGTTGCGAATTGGAGTGCAGGATATGTTTTTCTTTTTTCTACAAAAACAGAATAAACAAACAAATTCTTTTGAGACTGGATGCTGTTAAAAACTTCATCCCTAACAATTTGTAAATCTTCTGATGCATGGAAATACTCGAGTTCTTTTTTCTTAGATTGAGCAAAGGGTAAAAGAAGATGTTTTTTATTATAAAGATCAATTACAAGCTGATTATCAGGCACACAAACTAGCGCTGTAAGAGAAATATATTTAGAGCTTTGCCTTGTAAAATTCAAATCACCAGCCTCATCTATAAATATATAAATAGTGCGTTCACAGTTAGTAGGTGGCATATGTTTAAAGCAAGATTTTTTTTAATGCTTATCAGTTTATAGCTTATTGAGCTATTTGTTATTTCTTAAGCGCAAAATCCAAGAAATATATTTCATCTTAATTTAATACCTAAATTTAATCTTTATCCCAAAATCTCTTTCTTCACTTGCTGATACGCTTCGCGGAAGGGGATACCTTGCTTCACCAACTCATAAACTTTTTCCGTAGCGAAAAGATCTTCACTCATCGCCGACTTCAGCCGCTTCTCATTCGGCTGGAGATGCTTCACGATTTTGGTTGCGAGGGAGAAGGTAGCTTTCGCGAGATCAATTCCTTCGATGAGAGATTTTTTTGTCAGTTGTAAATCGCGGTGATAGCCAGAGATGAGGCTGCTGAGGATATTGCGGATTTCGTTTTCCCGCGCGAAGAAGACATTCGTATTGGCGCGCATGATTTCGAGTAAATCGTAATTGCGCTTCTGCGGCATGATGCTGCTACCCGTGGTGAAATTTACTGGAAGAGAAAAGTAGCTGAATTCTTGGGTGGTGAAGAGAAGTAAATCATTTACGAAGCGGGAGAGGATGAGAAAAATCGGAGAGAGTGTAGCGAGGAATTGATATTCGAAGCTACCGCGACTAAGCCCACAATACTGTGGATTTTCCTGAGTTTTGGCGAAATCCAATTCACGCGTGGTGAAACTTCTATCGAGTGGGAAACTCGGAATCCCGAAGCCACTCGCGCTGCCAAGAGGATTTTGATTCAGTAATTTTCTTAGCGCAGCGAGGAAGGGGAGTTGGTCTCGCAGCGCATCAGCAAAAGATTCCAGCCAGATTGCTACCGTAGTCGGCATCGCTTTTTGTGTGTGAGTGTAACCTGGTAGCGGGATTTTCTTTCCGCGCTTTGCTTGGGCTTCGAAGGCGCTGATTAATCCTTTCACGAGTTTCTCCATTTCTATTGCTTCCGCTTTCATAAATAAACGCAGCATCACGAGTGCTTGGTCATTTCTGCTTCTGCCAGTGTGAATTTTTTTACCAGCTTCACCACATTTCTCTGTGAGGAATTGCTCCAACGCCGTGTGTCCATCTTCTTGATTTCTCTCGATTTGGAATTTACCTTGCTTCCATTTCGCGAGAATTTCTGCCAGCGCTGCTTCCAAACTTTTTAATTCGGTTGCAGTGATGACTTCGATTTTCTTTAGCATCCGCGCTTGCGCTTCACTCGCAGCAATATCGTAAGGCAACAAGCGTTGGTCGAGTAGGTAATCATTTCCCACTGTGTAAGCTTCCACTTCAGGATCGAGATTGGCGCCGGTTTGCCAGATTTTTTTAGCCATTCGCAAGGATTAAGGAAACAGGATTAAGTTTTTAGCTTTTAGCTTTCGATTTTTTATTCGAGTGAAGTCCGCCTAGGCGGATAATCGAGAATTTAAGAGAGTAAGGCTTCTCGATTCGTTTTCCCGAAGGGAAGCCTTCGGCTCACTCACTCGAAGAGAAAAGTTTTTATTTTGGATTCCCGCCTTCGCGGGAATGACAATGTAGGCAGGAATGACAACAGACTGGTTTCTATCATCTACTTTCTAACATCTACCTTACTCTAATGCTTACTTCGTTTCTTAAAAACATCTGGGGAAACTTGCTTCTTCACCGCGAGATTTTTCGCGCTGACTCCGAGAATGCGGAGGAAACCTTCACTATCTTCGTGGTTGAAGCTGCCGATTTTTTCCATCGAAGCCGCTTCCTCTGAGTAGAGATTATGTGGCGCATCACTCGCTGATTGGAAGAAGATTTGGCCTTTATACATTTCCACCGCAATCGTGCCAGAAGCGAGATCACTAAAAGTTTTGATCGCTGCCATCGCAGCTTGGCTGCCGGTATCAAACCAATAAGCTTGATAAACCTGCTTACCGAGATATTTTGCTAAATTATTGAATAACTCTCTCGCGCGCCTATCGAGAATTGTCTCAAGCAAATAATCGTAGCATTTTCCTAGCAACACGATGCCTGGCATCTCATACACTCCGCGCGATTTGATTCCGACGAAGCGATTTTCCAAAACATGTCTGCCGATGCCGATTCCATGTTTGCCACCGAGCGCATTCGCCATCTCAAAAGCTTGCGTGGAAGAAACTTTCTTGCCGTTGATTTTCACTGGCCAGCCAGCTTCGAAAGTTACAGTAAAAGTTTCTTTTTCGTCTGGTGCTTCGAGTGGGGAATTTCCCATCTCTGGTGTGATGAAAAGCGCTGGAGTGTCGAGTAACTCGAGTTTGCCAGCTTCGTGAGTGAGGCCGAGAAGATTCGCATCGGTGCTATAAGGTTTGGCATGGCTGTGACGAATCGGTAATCCGCGCTTCTCACAAAAATCAATCATTTCTTTTCTGCCACCAAAAGCTTCGAGGAAAGCTTTATCTCTCCAAGGCGCATAAACTTCGATGCTTGGATCCAACATATTGGTAACGATTTGGAATCTGACTTGGTCGTTGCCTCTGCCAGTGGCGCCATGTGTGAGAATTTTGATTCCGCGTTTTTGTAATTCTGGCAAAGCTAATTCCACGGTGACATGCCGCGCCACTCCCGTAGTATTCCAGTATTCTCCTTCGTAAAGTGCTTGGGATTGGATAAGGAGAATACCCGCATCCGCCATCTTCTCTTTGCCTTCGATGGTGATTGCTTCCACCGCACCGCAAGCGAGCATGCGCTTCTTTACTTCTTCGAGGTCATCATCTTTTTGCCCGAGATCAATAGTGATGCAAACCACCTTTACACCATTATCCGTGAGCCAGCGGGTGACGGTGCAAGAATCTAAACCACCAGAAACAAGCGCAGCAACGGTTTTGCCTTTGAGATCACTTACAGTCATGCTGAAAGGATTAAGAATAAAACAGAGTGGATTCTAGAGAAAAAAGCTATAGAAATACAAGAAAATAATCTAAGGGGAATCCCGTTTCGCTGAAGCTATGCAGGACAGGTCTCACCGCTATATATTTGATTCCTACATAATCAAGGGGAATCTCACCACTAGCTTTTCCAAAATCATGATTAGCCAAGGGGAATCTCACCGCTAGTCAATAGTTTTCTTTAATTAAAATTCCTTCACCAATCGATTGGGCATCTTTAGTGATTAGTAAATTTTTTTCTCTACGATAGATTTTCTCAACCCCATAGGCCAAGGGGAATCTCACCGCTAGCTTTTTTAAAATCATGATTCGGGCCAAGCCTGTCTGCCGGCAGGCAGGGGGAATCTCACCGCTAGCCAATCTTTTTCTTTAATTAAAATTCCTACACCAATCGCTTGGGAATCTTTAGTGATTAGGAAAGTTTTTCCTCTACGATAGATGTTACTCATCCTCATCACCCAACTAAAAAATCAAAACCTCCCGCCTGCGGCGAGAGAACTTGATTTTTTTGGTAGGGCCAAGGGGAATCGAACCCCTATTACCAGGATGAAAACCTGGCGTCCTAACCGTTAGACGATGGCCCCAAATAGATTGTAGAAGGTAGATATTAGACAGTAGATAAGAATGTAATCCAAATCTATAATCTAAAATCTAATGGCTATGATCTACAAAGCCGCAGTATTTTACGGATACTTCGTGTTTTGCGCAAACTCTGTATTCCGAAAAACAATTCCAACAGCTAGAACAATTTGAACAATTAAAACAACTATTCAAACATCGCTGCAGCTTCTGGCATTGCATTATTCACTGTGGTTGGTTGATTGCGTTTCTTCTCGATATCGAAGAAGCGCATTTGCTCTCGTTTAAACATCAACTCAGCGCTGCCGGTTGGGCCGTTTCTGTTTTTGCGAATGAAGATATCGGTGATGCCTGGCTTCGCGCTATCTTCCTCATAATAATCATCGCGATACATCATCATCACCACATCGGCATCTTGCTCGATAGCGCCAGATTCACGCAAGTCTGCGAGTTGAGGAATTTTTCCTGGGCGATTCTCTACTGCGCGAGAAAGCTGACTCAGCGCAATGATTGGAATGCGTAATTCTCTTGCAAGCGCTTTTAAACTTCTCGAGATTTCACTAATCTCTTGCACTCTATTTCCTTGCCACGCATTGCCTTCACAACTCATCAGCTGCAAGTAATCCACAATCAGTAAATCCAAACCGTGCTCCATCTGTAATCTTCTGGCTTTCGCTCTTACTTCCACCACGCTGCTACCCACACTATCATCGATAAATAAATCGGCTTTACTCAATTCATCCATCACTCCACCGATGCGGGCAAACTCTTCATCCGTGAGTTTTCCTTTGTGGAGTCTCCAGCTATCCACTCCGAGTAGTGAAGCAAACATCCTATCTACGAGTTGCTCTTTACTCATTTCGAGTGAGAGGAATCCCACTTTCATCGCGCGATGCAGCGCTACATTTTGCGCGATATTTAGAGCCAGCGCGGTTTTACCCATACTCGGCCTAGCCGCCAAGACAATCATATCCGCCGGCTTCATTCCCGAAAGCATATTGTCGATAGCTTTGAATCCAGTCGGCACTCCACGCAAAGCTTCTTTATCTTCCGCATCATGCAACTCGGCAAACTCATCGTATCTACCTTTGAGAATTTCTTTAATCGCGATGAAGCGATCTTTCACGAGTTGCTGCGTAACTCCGAAGAGACTTTGCTCCGCTTTCTCGAGGAGACTACTTGCATCAGAATTTTCATCCAAAGCAAGGCCAGCGATTTCTTGCCCAGAGTGTAGTAATTTCCGCAGCGTGGATTTTTGCTTCACAATCTCCGCGTATTTGTGGATGTGTGAGGCAGTCGGAGTTTCCTCAGTTAATTCAACCAAATAACTTCTCCCACCAACATTAGTTAAATCATTTTTATCTTTCAGTTTCTGAGAAACTGTGAGTAAATCAATTGGATTGTGAGTGGAAAATAAATCGAGAATCGCTGCGTAAATTTTCTCGTTTTTGTTATCATAAAAATCATCCGCTGCGAGTGTATCAGCGATGCGGATGATGGCATTCTTATCTATCAGTAAACTTCCCAAAACTCCTCTTTCGGCTTCGAGAGAGTGAGGCGCGACGCGTGGTTTCGATTCTGCTTTTTTGGCACTCATGGGAGAAAAAAAGTTCTAAATGTTCAAATTGTTCTAGCTGTTCTAAACGTTATTTACGGAGGTATTTCTCTAGTGCGATGAGCTTAAAATAAAGCGCCTGGCTTTTCTCCGCGAATTTATCTCTTTCACTTAATTTGTAATTTTTGGCAAAGGCGATTCTCTCACAAGCCACTACTTCAAGCAAAGAGCCTAAACTAACTCTCACAAATTGCGCGAAATCTTTCTTCGTTTTTCTTCCACTACCTTCTGCGAGATTCAGCGCAATGGAAGTAGCTGCGCGATTCATCTGAGAAACCAAGCCGAATTTCTCATCATCTGGAAATTGTTTTGTAAGATCTCTAACAAACACCGCAAAATCTACCGCCAACTGCCAAACTTCGAGATTCTCAAATCCAAATTTCATTATAACAATTTGAACAGTTGGAACAACTAGAACTTAGGAATTTCCTCACAAATTCCTAATGCGCGCAGCTGCTGGATGATCTTTTAGCTTTTGCAAAACTTTCGCTTCGATTTGGCGGATTCTTTCGCGAGTTACTCCGAATTCCTTACCGACTTCCTCGAGAGTGTGGCCGATACCATCACCGAGTCCGAAACGCATCTTCACGATTTTCCTCTCACGGGGAGTGAGGAAGCGCAGCATCTCATTGATAGATTCATTTACCAGCTGGCGATTCGCAGCTTCGTTTGGTGCGAGAGTTTGTTCATCTTCGATGAAGTCTTCGAGTTTGCTATCTTCCTCAGCTCCGACTGGGGCTTCGAGACTCACGATATCTTGAGAGATTTTTACGATGTGGCGCACTTTCTTCACATCCATATCCATTTCCGCTGCGATTTCCTCCGCGGTTGGTTCACGGCCAAGTTCTTGCACCAATCTTCGCTGTGTATGGGTAAGTTTATTGATTGTTTCTACCATGTGGACTGGAATACGAATCGTGCGAGATTGATCCGCAATCGCGCGAGTGATTGCTTGGCGCACCCACCAAGTTGCGTAAGTAGAAAATTTGAAACCACGACTTGGATCGAATTTTTCTACCGCGCGGAATAAACCGATACTGCCTTCTTGGATCAAATCAAGGAAACTCAAACCACGGCCGATATATTTCTTCGCAATAGAAACTACCAAGCGGAGATTCGCTTCTGCGAGATGCTGCTTCGCCGCTTGGTCGCCTTTAGCAATTCGATTCGCAAGCTCAATCTCTTGCTGCGCTGAGAGGAGAGGCACTCTGCCGATTTCACTTAAATACATACGGATGCTATCTCCAGCGATTTCAGCCAAATCCGTAATTTTCTCTTTCTTCTTTTTCTTCTCTTCAGCTTTGGTGCCGACTACTTCTTTTTGTTTCCTCCACTCAAAAGCATTTTTTTGATCTACAACTTCAATGCCGAGATTCTCAAAAATCTCCATCAACTCTTCCATGAGATCCATATCTTCTTCAAAATTTGGCAAAGCACCTTCGATTTCCTGATGCGTTACAAATTTTTGTTGCCTACCTTTTTGAATCAATTCCCTGACTTCTTTAGGAAATTTATTCATCAATTCATCGGAAGGCTGAATGATAAATTTGCGGGTTTTTGCCATAAGAGTTGAGTGGTGGTTGGAGAAGGCTAGCGACACAGGATTTTACTGATGGATAAGCTAAAACGCAAATTTTTTTTCAGAAAACTAAATGTTATAATCTCCACTGAGCTAATCCCTGCTTATGGAAACAAAATTCGCTTTCAAAAAATTAACTACTTTCTTATCGAAAGGAATGATTTTTGGTTTCAGCTCAATCTTGATTATTGGAGTTGCCTACGCTTTCTCTACTTGGAATCCTAGGCAGCCACCACAAGCTAATCCAGCCGATGGAAATGTTAAAATAGGTTGTGATTCACTCACCGGAATCACTTACGCTGCTGGTTTCACTACTTGGAGTGCTGAGCAACCACCACTCGCTACACCAGCAAATGGAAATACAAAAGTGACCTGTAGCCCTTATCTCGCTGGAGGAGAAAGTATCCATACTGAAGAAGATTGTATGAATACTGGGGGCAACGTGGAGACTGCTGGTTCGGTGAAACTCTGCAGCTTCAAACCTGGAATTGGTGGAAATACTTGCACAGATTTAAATTGCAACACTAATTTTGCGCCATCTTCTATCCGAACTTATCATTTTGCTGAGCATCCTCGTTATTGGAGTTGCCCATCAGGTTGGAATCGCTACAAAAACTGGGGAAAATACAGCACTACTGGATGTTGGGTGACTCAAGAAGGTTGGTATAATTCAGGCTCTGATTCATGTGGGATGGGTTGGACGACTTGCCTTAGGTGGCTAACTTCATGCACCGCTGGCAATATATACGGGGGAGTGTCTGTTATTTTTCCTTGGTCAGAAAATAATAATAAAAATGGTTATTACGTTCAGCATGGACCATATGGTGGTGCAATGTGCCCAAGTGGCACAAATTTACATTATTCCTTCGCGATGATGGAAGATATCGGTTGCTATTAATCAACTAATATTATGAATCCAAAACTCTCAAGAAAAAAACTCGTAACACGCTTTCTAGAAGGCTCAGTATCCGCCTTAATTTTTCTTTTGATTATTGGCATCACCTACGCTTTTTCGGCTTGGAGTGCTGAGCAACCACCACTCGCTAACCCAGCGAATGGAAATGTGCAGCTTGTTGTTTGCCCAGCTTGCCCGACTGGTTATCATGTGGATACAGCTACAAATACTTGTGTTACCAACTAACTCATGAATACAAAATTCATCAGAAACGCAATCACCAGATATTTACTCGAAATTTTAGTATTTGGCTCAGGCTTTATTTTTATTATTGGGATTGCTTACGCTTTCTCTACTTGGGCACCTGGGCAACCACCACTCGCTTTACCTGTTGCTGGTAATGTAAAATTATTAGGTTGCCCTGCTTGCCCAGCTAACTACCATGTAGATACAGCTACAAACACCTGTGTAGCTTCAAAAGTTTGTATTCGCAGCGGTGATGGAGGGGGATTCTGGATAGTGCATCCCAATGGAGATATAGCAGCTTCATGGCCAGGAATCGGATATATAGTTTATTGTAAGCCTTGTTATTTCAGCGAAAAAATTTATGGAGGATATAAATACTCTAGAGGCAATCCAGATCCATACCGCAGCGATGGTGGCTGGAGTTGGTTTTATATTTGCCGAGAGCCTATAAACTAAAGTGCTTTCTCCAACGCTGCTTCCATCACTTCAATTGGTGCTTCTTTGCCACTCCAGATTTCGAATTGTTTCACTCCTTGGTAAAGTAGCATTTCGATTCCACTCAGAGTTTTGCAACCAGCTTCACGCGCCTGCCGTAGCAGTTTTGTTTCGCGTGGGTTGTAAACCAAATCAAAAACTAGCGGTTTGTGTTTCGTAAAATATTCCGCGGCGACAGGGGATGCGTTTTCATTCTCTCCCTGCATTCCGAGAGGCGTGGTATTGATGAGAATCTCAGGAGAATATTTATTTAAATTCTCGAGTGTATCTACCTCCACTCCAAAATCGCTTACAAGATCTTCAGCGGTTTTGCGCGAAAGCACTACGATTTCTTTTACGCCGCGTTTTTTCAATCCATAGATTACAGCCCTAGCGCTTCCACCACTGCCAATCACCACCACATTTTTTCCAGTAGGATTTGTAGAAAGAAACAGCGCTTCATTGCTGCCAATCCAATCCGTATTTTCACCAACTAATTTTTCTCCTTTCCAATAGATAGTATTTACCGCGCCAATCTTCTCTGCATCCTCACTCACCTCATCTAGGAAAAGCATCACAGTTTTCTTATGCGGAATGCTTACGGATAACCCCGCGATTTTTTCTTCTCTCACACGAAACATAAAACTCCCCAATTCTTCCTTGGGAATTTCAAATTTCTCATAAGTCGCTTCGATGCCAGTAGCCTGAAACGCTGCGTTTTGCATCGCAGGAGAAAGAGAATGCGCAGCAGGGAAAGCGAGAATACCGTAGCGTTTTTGCAAGCTGGTAGATAATAGAAAGTAGAAAATAGATTTTCCTTTTGTCACCCCGAGCTTGCCAAGGGGTTTTTATTTTTCTGCCTTGTGGTTCGGCAAGCTCACCACGACAAAACTTCCAATTTAATTTCTTTATGCTTTCTCTTCGGAAGATTTTTCTTCTACAGCTGCTTCAGTTTTTTCCTCAATATTTTCTTCGGAAGCAACTTCAGAAGTCTCAACTTTTTCTTCAACGACTTCTTCTTTCTTAGTTTTATCATCTGCGTTGCTGCTTAGCTCAGCGGTATTAAGAATATCGATTTCCCAACCAAGAATGATTCCAGCGAGTCTCACATTTTGCCCGTTTTTACCGATAGCCAAAGCGCGTTGATCTTCCTCTACATACACTTCTACGCGTTTCTCAGCTTCGTGTTTGATGATGTAATCCAGCTTCGCAGGGGAGAGAGTTTCACGCAGCATTGTTTCGAAGTTTTCACTCCATTGAATCACATCGATTCTTTCACCATTCACTTCATCAGTAATGTTTTGGATTCGGACCCCGCGTTGACCGACACAAGCGCCGACTGGATCCACACTATCATCGGTGGAATCAACCACGATTTTGCATCTCACACCTGGATCTCTAGCAATCGCTTTCACTACTACGATTCCATTTCTGACTTCTGGTATTTCCAATTCCATCAAACGGAAAATCAAGCGTGGATGCGCGCGAGAAACTTTGAGGACTGGGCCGCGTGGAGTCATCTCTACTCTCTCGAGATATACTTTTGTGCGTTGACCAGCGCGATATTTTTCACGAGGAATTTGGTCACGAGGCTCTAGCACTGCTGTAGTCCTATCCAATTCGAGATAGACAAATCTCCCCTCTACTCGATGCACCAAAGCATTTAGCAACTCATCACTACGATTGGAATATTCTTCGTAAATTCCTTTTCTTTCCGCTTCTTGAATCTTCTGGATAATCACTTGCTTGGCAGACTGCGAAGCGATTCTGCCATAATCCATCGGAGTTACATCCATCTTGATTTTCGCACCAAGCTTGATACCTTTCTTAATTTTCTGCGCATCTTCATAAGAAATTTCCGCGTGTTTATTTACCACTTCTTCCACCACGGTTTTCACGAGAAGCACTGTCGCTTTGCCAGTATCTTTGTCGAGGAGAATCTCGAGATCTTGCTCACGATTACCGAAATCCTTACGGTAAGCGGCTTTTAGTGCATCTTTCACTGCTTCTAGCACGATATCCGCTTCGATTTTCTTTTCGTCGCAGATTTGCTTGATAGCAGCTACGAAGTTTTGGGCGTTGAGATTCATAAGTGGTTTCTTAAGAATAACCCCCAGAGTAAAACTCTTGAGGTTGGTAAGTTGGTGAGATTATAACTCAAGAGTCACTTAAAAATCAATTAAATCTTCGTGAAAATCTAGCTTTACCTCTATTTACAAATTCTATTTTTATATTAAAGTATAGCATCTCCAAATTTCAGTAGATGCATCAAGAAACTTTCAAAGGAATCGAAATCACTGCGCCAACTGAATTTTTCGTTGCGCAAACACGCGATGCGATTGATTGGATTATGTTTCGTGCAGAAGGAGAAGAAGAGGAATTAGTGTTGGCTAAAGATATCGTGAAAAAATTTAAATTAGGGATAATCTGGTTTTACTTACATAAGGCAGGAGTGAGAATCCGCTTGGCAGAAATGTTAAAATCCCTACATGATTGATCCAAAAATTATCGCCTCCCAAATCGATAACTGCTTAGTGGAAGCGCATTTCCCTGAGTTGCCGAATTATTACAAAGGGAAAGTCAGAGAGAATTATGACTTGCCAGCCGAAGCTTCAGCGAAGGCTGGTTTACCTCCGATTGCTACGAGAATTCTCATCTCTACCGATAGGCAATCCGCTTTCGATGTGGTTTTGGCTGCAGTTCCATTCAAGGGCCAAGTGCTTACGCAAGTTGCGCGCTTCTGGTTTGAGAATACAAAAGATATTTGCGCGAATCATGTGGTGGAGTATCCAGATCCAAATGTGGTGGTGGGTAGAAAACTCAAAATGCTTCCGCTGGAAATGGTGGTGAGGGATTACCTCACAGGCAGCACCGATACTTCGGTTTACACTGCATACAGCAAAGGTGAGAGAGAATTCTGTGGGAATAAATTACCAGAAGGTTTGGTGAAGAATCAGAAACTTCCAGAAACAATTCTCACTCCCTCTACGAAACCAAGCGATGGTAGTCATGATATTTCTGTTGCGCCTGAGTATTTGATTGAGAATAATTTAGTTTCCAAATCCCAGTGGGAAGAATTAGCAGATATTTCCCTCAGGCTTTTCGCGCGAGGCAAAGAAATCGCGGCAAAGAATGGTTTGATTCTTGTAGATACGAAATACGAATTCGGTTTGGATGAAAATGGAATCATCACTCTCGCAGATGAGATTCATACTCCCGATTCTTCCCGCTACTGGGTAGCGAAATCTTACGAGGAGAGAATGAGTGGGGGAGCCGAGCCAGAATCTCTTGATAAAGAATTCCTCCGACTGTGGATTCGTGAGAGATGCAATCCTTACGAAGATAAGATTCCTGAGATTCCTCGCGATGTCTTGGTAGAATTCAGCGGAAAATATATAAATCTCTTTGAGACTGTGACTGGCAAAGCGTTTGAATTACCAGAGTTAGGAGTTTCTCCGAAAGAAAGAATCAAACAGAATCTTGCTAAATACTTCCCACAAAACTAAAATCAACTTGCAATGCAAACAGCTATTCCTGCCTCCGAGTCTCGCAAAATACTCACTGAAGAGGAGAAAGATTTCCAAATTCTTATGAGTAGAAAAAACGATAAGAAGATTTCCGAGAAAACCTTTATCGCTTGGATGAAGAAGCGATTTAAAATTTAAAAAATACATGCAGGAATATAAGCTTTCCCTTCGTGAATCTGCGAAGCAAGATTTAGAAGCTATTGAAGCAAGCATTCTTGCTTTTTCTGATTCAGAGGCAGAGGCCAGATATGTTTTAAAGTTAATTCTAAAAGGAATCCAAGATCTAAAAAATCCCTATTTTCTAGGCTTGATACCGTATTCGACCAGAATAGCAGAAGCTGGTTTTTATTTTTATCCAATCGTAGGAGGCAGTTATGTGATTTATTTCCAAGTCGATAAACTCAAAAAAGAAAAAGCTATTTTTTATATCAAACCAAGTAAAACTAATTACGAGAGTTTTATTTGTTAAAATCATTTCACAGAAAATCCATATTCCACCATTCCTTATTCCTTATTCTTTATTCCTTCTCCCATGAAAGCAGTTTTCATTCTCGGTAGCGAAGTCGACAAACCGCATGCTGCCAAAATTACGAAAGAGTTAAAGAAACTCAAAATTCCTTTCGAAATCAATGTCGCTTCCGCGCATAAAAACACTCGCGAAGTTTTGGCTTTGCTGGAGAAAAATGAAAAGGCAGGGAAGTTGGTTTACATCACCATCGCAGGCCGCAGTAATGCATTGAGTGGAGTAGTCGCAGCGAATTCCACCAAACCTGTGATTGCTTGCCCACCCTTCAAAGACAAGCAAGATTACCTCGTGAATATTCACTCCACACTTCAGATGCCAAGCAAGACTCCCGTCTTGACTATCCTCGATACAGGTAATTGCGCTGAAGCAGTGGCGAGGATTTTAAAAAATTAATCTTAGCTGGTTTGTTGGTTATTCCAATGTTTCCAGCCAACACCACTAAAACCTCTATCTGGTGGAGGGTTTAAATCAACATCTTCTTTTTTTAATTCCTCATCTAAAAGTTGTTTTGCTTTTTCTGGTGTGATTTCAAGTATCACTGCTATATTTCCGATTTCCTCCTGAATTCTTCTTCTTAAATCTTCTAAGCGAAATTCTCTTTCCATACTTGGTGCCAGAATTCGCATAAGCGCTTTTCTCAAAACTTGCGCTTCGGTTGATACCACTTCACTACCTCCACCTAAATTTTCTGGAGTTTGTAGCATGTAAAAAATTGGTGAGATTTAAGTTTATACCCAATCCCAAAAAGGCAACAGCGTAGTGATAGCCTTGGGATAAAGCGTTTTAATGTCTTATTGCAATCCCAGCTTTTCCGCGCTGCCATCTCCCCAGATTCCGAGTTTCTTTTCTTTTGCGGTTGCTTCGGCTTTCTTCAAAGTATCGTAAAACTTCGCTGTCTTTTTTAGCTCAGAATAAACTGGCGCATAACCTTTGCTTACCATCGCCATGTCTACCATCGTGTCTCCGATATACACATAGCGTAGCTTCCGATTGAAAAAATCTTCATCACCATAAACCGAGTCTCCGACTAAGACGACTTCTTCCCCTTCGATAAGTTTCTTCAGAAAGGCTGTCGCAGCTTTCGCGCCAGCCTCATCGACGCAGCCTGCTTCTTTGAGATTACCCTTGGAATCTGTTTTGCAAATCTCTGGTGAATCGCTGCCAATCAGTCTCACCGCTGCTTTGCTAGTAGTGTAAAAAGTATCGCCATCTCTCACTTCTCTCACGGTGGCAAAAGTCGGAGTCAGCGCCACACTCTGACAAAACTCCTGCAAATGCAGAATCTCAGTCTTATAAGCTGCGATTTTCTGATAAGAGTAAACCCAATTCCCACCGATGCCGAGGCCGATGGCGGCGAGGAGAGAGGCGGGGATGATGAAGCGAGAAAACATAAGAGAAAATTAAACTTAAACTTTAAATACATTAAGTCTCTTTAACTCGCCGTATTTATAGGTCTCGATGATTTTATTTTTATTCACAACTTCTAGTATTTTCCCATCCCACTCTAGCGAATCAAATGACTCACAAGTTGTTTTAAAATAAGAATATATTTTGTCGTATTGAGCTTGAAGGATTTTGTAATTCATAACTTTAAGTTAGTCGATATTTTCCTCGACTTGTAAATTCGAGATATCCTTTGTCTCTCAGAAATTGTAGTTGCTGACGAATCTTATCTTTAACATAGTTGTTATCGGGATGTTTTTTCTTCAACTCTTCTTCAAACGCATAGACTTCATCAAGTGTGAATTCCCGCTTATTTAATCTATCTATGCAATTCATAGTGTCTAAAATCCAACCTCTCAAATCCATTTTTGGCGATTCCCTAAGGAATAGGGTTTTATTCCAATTCTCTAAAACATTACTTTTCGGTAGCGTCTTTCCGTCTTTGATATAAAAAATTTTTCCACTTTGAGGGATGCCTTGAAGCAAAATATTGCAGCCAACCCAACCACTCCTTACTGCTTTTTCTGATAATGGTTTTCTTTTTTCTATAATACTGGGAGTGAAAAAATGCTTTGGGATAACCACAAAATTGAAAATTTCATAGTTACGAGAATCGTAATTAAGAAAGAAAAAATTAGGATTGTTGGCGCTTTGTAATCGTCGAAGCATTGTTTGATATTCTCCATCTACGATTTTTTTGCCAACTCCATTTTTCTTACTTTTTAACTCATAATCCTCACTACAATTTTTGCAGAAAAAATCTGCTACTGGTTGGTTATTCGGATAATCATTCAGTGGATTCCCGCAGTTTGGACAAAAGATTTTATCTTTAACCCAAGCCTCACTCAAAACCCTAATCTTCTGCGATTGGCTTTTATATTGATTCGCTAAAGATTGGTTTAATATCTGAAGCATTGTATCTTTATCCATATTTATTCGATTCTAACTTTTAATTTTGATACCTCAAAATTTTAGATATCAATAGTTTAATCTTATGTTAAAGTTTCGCGAGTGTGAATCTCCTCCAAGCCGAAAATCTCGCAGTGAAACTTCTCAAGAATCACAAGCTTGATGATTGGGAATTTCGGTTTGATTTTGCGAAGCGGAGATTTGGTTGCTGTAGTTTCCATCGCAAGACTATCAGTCTCTCACGCTATCTTACTGAATTAAATCCTGAAGCGGTGGTGAAGAATACGATTCTGCATGAAATCGCGCATGCCTTAGTCGGTAAATCTCACAACCACGATAAAGTTTGGAAAGCACAGATGGTAGAGTTGGGTTGCAAGCCGCAGCGCTGCTACTCACACAGCGAGGTGATTATTCCGAGTGGTAAATATACTGCGGTTTGTCGAAATTGTCAGAAAAGTTTTCAGGCTGCGCGGAAGCGGAGAGTGGCTTGTAGTGAATGTTGTCGGAAATACAATCGCGGAAAATACTCTGAAGAGTTTCGGATTGATTTCACTGCGAATTAAAAAATATTGTCATTGCGAGGGCGAAGCCCGAAGTAATCCCAGACTAATTCCAACGAGGCTGCTTCGTTTCACTCGCAGTGACAAATTTTTCTATCTCGGAAACTTCACTGTAAAAGTGCTGCCTTGCTTCGGTTTACTCGTGAAGCGTAATTCGCCTCCGAGTTTACTGACTGCGCGAGTGACTACTGCCAATCCCAAACCAAAACCACTCGCGGCGCTGCGATGAAAAAAAGGTTGCGTGATATTTTTCTGGATAGATTTAGGAATGCCGACTCCAGTATCTTTCACAACGATAGTAGCGAATTTGGGATTCTTCTTCACAGTGAGAATGATTTTGCTAGTAGCGGAAGAATGTTTACCAGCGTTTTCGAGGAGGTTTTCGCAGATTGCGAAGATAGCTTCCGCATTCGCAACTAAGCGGAGGTTGGGAGTGATGCTGGCTTTCCAAGTGTGTTGCGGGAAATTTGTTTGCTGCTGGTCAAAAGCGGCTTGCGCGATTTCCGAAAGAGAAACCGATTCAAACTTACTTGTTTCGATTAATTCCAATCTAGCGAGAGTGAGAATATTATCTAGCATCCTCACTGCGCGAGTGATTTCATTATCGATTTCCTCTGCGGTTTGGAGAATTAATTCTTGCGAAGCTTTTTTACTGCAACGATAAAGCAAGCTGCGGATAACCGTGAGTGGTTTCTTCAACTCATGCGCGAAGCTAGCTAATTCTTCCACACGCTGCGCCTCCGCTTGGCGGATTTGGTAATTCAGCTGCGCATTCTCAAAAATCTGCTGCTGATGTTTCTCGGCCAAAGTGGTGAGTTTTTCTGTAAGCGCAGCGAGAGATTGGAGGTAGCGTTTGGGCAAGCTTCTGATTTAAGGCGCGAGGCGATAACCGATTCCACGGAGAGTATTGATTTTCTCTCCGTATTTCCCGAGTTTGCTGCGAATCCGGCGAATATGCACATCAACTGTATTAGAAGTCAGCCTGTCGAAATCTTCTCCCCAGATTTTACGAATCAAATCTCTGCGTGTAACGATTTGATCTTGATTCTGAATCAAGAGATGGAGAATTTGGAATTCTTTACCAGTGATATCGAGTAGTTTGCCTCCAAGTTTTACTTCATAAGAATTGGTATCGAGACTCAGCTCTCCAGCTACGATTTCGTTTGGCATTTTTTCTCCTATGCGTTTTCTGCGCAGCAGAGATTTCACTCGCGCTACCAACTCGGGTAGATAAAAAGGTTTCACAAGATAATCATCAACTCCCGCGTCTAGCGCTTTTACTTTATCTACCAAAACGCTTTTGCCAGTCAGCATGAGAATTGGGAGATTGGGATATTCCTCAGCAATTTGCTTCGCTAAATCAAAACCGCTTTCTGCTTCATTATCAAAAATCCAATCGAGGATAATCAAATCGTATTTATTACTGCGAATCTTATCGCGTGTAGCAGAGAGTGAATAAGCAGCTTCAGGAGAAAGATGCGCATCACGCAAAGCACTACAAATTAACTCATTGAGTTTGCGGTCATCATCAGCAACAAGGATTTGCATTAGCGGAGGAGTTTAGTAAATTCCGCGATAATCCGTGGGGCGGTTACCGGGGTAAAAAGCTTAGTAATTTTTTCTAAACTCGTGAGAGAAAGTAAGCTTACAAGTTTTTTCACAGAAGCTTCTTTGGAGTTGCTGAGAATCTTCAAAATGGATTTCTCTTTGATAGCGAGGAGTTTGCTGCCTAGCGCAGCTTCGAGTCGCGCAGTGAAACTCTCAAACTCCAGAGTAGGGGAAGCCGAGAAGAAAGTAATTCCGCTGAGAGTTGGCTCGAGATTTAGGATTTTGCGCATCTCAGTAAGTGTGAGATTCAATGATTTGTAGCGAGAAAGTAAATCTTCTAATTCTTCTGCAAAATTTGTAGCGAGTGGTTTTCCCAGCTTCGCTACTTTATCGAGAGAAGTAAGTGTAAAAAGTTTTTGCTTCAAATCAGTAAGTTGCTTCCAGAAAATCTGGGTAGCCTTTTCTCTTTCCTCGATTAATTCGAGATAAAGCTTGGTGTATTCGCTGCGGTAATTTTCAAACGCTTGCAGCGCAACCGCATCTACCAACTCGGGTTTCTCAAAAACTTCAGGGAAAGGTAGATTTTGCTTCACGAGATCCTGCATGAAGCGCAACTTATCGAAGCGCTTATCCTCAGGAAATTTCACAAGGAAACGCTTGATTCGCGTAAGAATTGGTGCGCGAGAAGCAATGCGTTGCGCTTTGGAAAGCGTATTCGCATCTTCCTGTGTAAAAGCTTTTTTCTTTCGTAGCGCAATGAGTTTCTTGGCAAAAGGATTCGTAGTGTCGAAATCATTCGCAACGAGTGTGAGAGTGGTTGTAATTTCTTCTAGTTTCTCCGCGTAAGAATCCAACTCTTTGTGAAGTAATTTCGTATCCATCACTAACTCTTCCGTATTCTCGAGAATTTCACACTCGCAATCCAAAACTTCTCGCAAAGCTTTGAGGATGATTTCTTCTAACTTAACTTTAGGAAGTTTCGAAGAAGGTTTCACGCGAAGTTTTAAGTTGAAACTCACGCTTGGGGATTTAGAAACAAATTTAATTCTAAAACAAGTAGATGAATTTTGCATGAAATAGCATTAATTAATTTTTAGAATTCAAAAATGATTAAAACACTTCTTAGTCCTTCTTCGCTAATTCGTTCTTCGGTAAACCTACGAAGAACAAGAGCTTCGAAGGACATTCTTCTATTTATCGCCAAAATTAATCTAGAGTATAAAAAAATGGCTTACTTCTTCGCTCTTCGAGCTTCGAAGTAGTGGCGTGCCATTCGAAGTTCCGATGAAATCGGAACGAAGAATGGAGCCACCAGGCGGAATCGAACCGCCGACCTCTCCCTTACGAAGGGATTGCTCTACCAGCTGAGCTACGGTGGCAAAAGTCTGCGGAATTCTCGAGAATCAACGGAGGTTTGTCAAACTGCATGCTAAAATCACTACGCTTAATTCTTTTCCCATGAGGCAAAAATTACTCTCTCTACTCAAAAAAGATCCGCGCATTAGTAAAACTACACTTGCGAGTATTCTCGGAATCAGTAGAGAAAAAGTAAAAGTGGAAATCGATAAGTTAATCGCTTCTGGTGAAATCGTGGGATTCATCACAGTCTTGAATACGAATAAAACCAGTGAGAATGAAGTGACTGCGATTGTCGAAGTCAGACTGACTACTCAGCGTGGCAAAGGTTTCGATGAGACTGCGGAGAGAATTGCGAAGTTTCCAGAAGTGGTAAGTTTGTATTTGATTTCTGGTAGTCACGATTTAACCATTATCGTCAAAGGTAAAAATCTTCAAGAGGTGGCGAAGTTTGTCAGTAATAAACTTGCAGTTTTGGAAAATGTAAATGGCACCACCACACATTTCCTTCTCAAGAAATACAAAGAAGATGGTTTGATCTTCGGAGAAACCAGGCAAGATAAGCGCTTAAAAGTTAGCGCTTAATTACCGTTGGGTTTGCAGTAATTTTCTGTATCAGTTACATAACACCACTGACCAGCTGGGCAGTCGGTATTGATTTGGCATTTTGCTTGTGGTGTTGCAATCTCTGCGGAAAGATTCTCACTAGTAGAACCTAAGCCAAAACTACAACCAGCAAGTGGGAGTATCGTAAGGAGAAGTAAAGCGAAAGTTTTTTTAAACATAGTTGAGGTGGGTTAGAGCAACCAGATTATAATCCATCTTCAATCCGTTTTATACTAGCTTGAGTTATAATTCTCACAATCTTTTCATCTTGAAGATTCAAATTAATTCCACTCTCGCAACGATTCCTCCGAGCGGTATCCGGAAGTTTTTCGAGATAGTAGCGGAGCAGCCTGATGTGATTTCGCTTTCGGTGGGTGAGCCAGATTTCGCTACTCCATGGCATATCTGCGAATCCGCTATCGCGACACTAGAATCGGGAAATACTCACTATACTGGAAATCGTGGCACTCCCGAGTTACGCGCAGCCATCGCAAAATATCTCGCTACTAAGTTTGCTTTGCGCTACTCCGCGAAGGAAGAAATTCTCGTAACGAATGGTGGCAGTGAAGCTTTTGATATCGCAGAGCGCGCAATCCTCAATCCTAGTGATGAGGTTTTGGTTTTGCAACCAGGTTATGTAATGTATTCTCCTCTGATTACTCTCGCAGGCGGAATCCCAGTCGGTGTGAATTTTGGCAAAGATTGGAAACTCAGCATCGCAAATCTCACAGCGAAACTCACTTCCAAGACTCGCGGAATCGTAATCAACTATCCAAATAATCCGACGGGAAATACTTTTACTCAAGCAGAATTAAAAGCTTTAGCCGCTTTCGTGAAGAAACATAATCTCGTAGTTTTCTCGGATGAGATTTATGCAGAGTTAATTTACAGTGGAAAACACACCGCGTTTGCGAGTTTACCTGGAATGAAATCGCATACGATTACCATCTCGGGATTTTCCAAAGCTTTCGCTATGACTGGTTTCCGCCTCGGTTATCTCGCTGCGCCAGCTGAGGTAATCGCAGCAGCAACCAAAATCCACCAATATGCTGCGCTTTGCGCGAATACAGTTTCCCAAGCTGCTGCATTAGAAGCGCTGCAAAATGGAGAGAAAGAGATGGAGAAGATGCGCGAGGAATATCAAATGCGCAGAGATTTCGTAGTGAGAGAGTTGAAACAGATGGGTTTCGCTATCAATCTTCCCGCTGGGGCTTTTTATGCTTTCCCAGAAGTAAAGACTAAAACAGGATTAAGTGGGGAGGAGTTTGCTTTACGATTGCTCAAAGAGGAGAAAGTAGCTGTGGTGCCAGGCAACGCTTTTGGAGAAGATTTTTCTTCTTATATTAGAATCAGTTATGCAACTGGTTTTAGCGAGTTAGAGGAAGCTTTTCGGCGCATCGGAAAATTCGTTAAAAGCTTGAAAAAATAGGGGATTTCTGCTAAAATAGATAAGAAATAAATACAAAATATGAGTGGAAATAATGCTGAAAAAGAAGATCGTTCGAATCTTAAAGCTGAAAAAGGTAGAGCAATTAGTGAGGCTTTTCGGAATGGTGGTGGCAGAAAAGAGATTAGAGAAATTCCTTATATAATTGAGGAAGCAGCTAAAGATCTTGGAATGGCTGCTGAAGATTTGTGGAAAAAAGTGAAAAGTTTATTCCCTGATGATAAAGAAGGAAAATTTTCAGAGAAAGAAAAAACTTTGAAAGTTTCTCAATTGCTGCAAGAATTACAAACTCCTAATCAGTCTAAACTTCCTCCAGAAGCAAGAGGAGCTCTTGCAGATAAAATTGTAGCCATGTTAGATGCAACAGAATCTTTTCCTCCTCAGAAAAATAAGATTTTAGATACTACACATTCTCAACTAGCAAGTTTGCAAAATATAGTTTCAAAAGAAGTAGGAAGATTTGCGCTACCAAAATCCATGGATAATCCAACAGCTTAGTTTCCGTTATAATTATTAAAATTAAACTCACACCAAATGTTAGCAATCACCTCAGATAGCTTCGCAGGATACGGAATGGATAGGGCTTTTGCGTTTGCTTCGGAAGCGGGTTTAGATGGAATAGAAGTAGTAATCCGCCACGGAGAATTCGATACGCATAACGCAGGGTATCTCCTCGAATTAAGTAAACGCTACAAATTACCTATCGTAGCTATATCTACTCAACTCAGCCTCAATGTAGCTAAAGCTGCGCGCGCAGTAGATTTAGCTGCTGCGATTGGAGCTCCGATTGTGAATCTCACACCTCCAGATATTTTTGATTTCAATTATCGCAAATGGTTAAAAGAAGAAATGCCAACCATTCGTAGAAAGAAAAAAATTACCGTGGCAGTAGTGAATCCTCCAGTGAAAACTATCTTTGGGATTTTGCCTCAGTATGCTTTTGGAGATGTCTATCAGCTGCGTGACAATCTCGAAGATATCGCTTTTGATGTGAGTAATACTCTCGGTAGAAGTGAGCCACTTCTCGAGATTTATTCCATCCTCAAGAAAAACATCCGCTATATCTATCTCAGTAATGCAAAAGGAGGGAAAGACCACACACTCTTCCTCGATGGCAATCTTCCGCTTGAGAGTTTCCTTACTCGCCTCGCGAAAGATAAATTCGATACTACACTTACTCTGAAATTCAATCCTAAATCTCTCGGCGTAGAAAACGCAGATAAACTTTTAAATAATCTTTCCTTAGCTAAGAAATTTGTAGCGAAATATCTGAAATAGATTCAGTCTAATCCGAATCCCACACACAAAAACACCCCAGATAATTGGGGTGTTTCATTATAATTCTTTGGTATCCCAGAAATTTGATTCGACAATCCCTCGGATAAATCTATGTTTCTTTATTAGAAGTTTGCTTCGCTTATTTGCTAGCTACTAAGCTTTTGCGCTTACTCCAAAGGAAAGCAGCTGCAATACTGAAGCCAAATACGAGATTCGCTACTGGGCCAGATTGAGGAAGTTTTTCCTCTGTTTTCTCGCTTACAGTTTCAGTTTTTGCTGGAGTTGTAGTTTCGGTTTTTGTTGTAGTTGTAGTTGCTGTTGTCGGTGCAGCTGGTAGAGTTGTTTCGGCAGGAGTTACATTATCTCCTACTACAGTTACCACCTCTGTTGTCTCACTAGGATTTGCTAGAGGTGTCACTGGAACTTCATTAGAGTAATTGTAGCTACCAGCATAAGTGCCAGTAGTGTCTTCCGCTGCCACCGCAAAGTAATAAGGTGTATCTGGAGTTAGGTTTCTTATCACAAAACCATTAGCTTCTGAGGTAGCTTGAGATTCATAAGTGCCACCTGCTGCACTTACACTAGTTTTGCCATAATAAATAGTGTATAGATTGGCATTTGCGACTGTATCCCAACTAAGCGCCACACTACCGCTTCCTGCTACACCTACTAGATTAGTTACATCTGGCAAGTAGTTGGCAGCAGCTGTTTCAGCTGCAGAAGAGTAATCCGCTGAGAGACCGAAGGTAAACAGCACTGCAGAGAGAGCTGTAAGCGCGATGGCTTTGTGTTTGTGTTGCATGTTTTTTAGTATTAAGTTCGGAGTATTCTACCAAAAAACTCTTCCAAAAGCAACCCCTTAGAGTGCTTTTATAGCAAGAAAAACTTGAAAATATGCGTATCATAATTTAACTAAAACCATAAATACCCTTTAATAGTTGAATTCTCCTCGAGAATCACTAGAATATCGCGCGTATGATTACAGTTAAAAACATTATTAAACGCTACGGTGATTTCACCGCGCTGCGAGAGGTTTCCCTCGAAACTCAACCAGGTGAGGTAGTTGGGTTGCTTGGGCCAAATGGTGCTGGCAAAACTACCTTGATGCGCATCATCACTGGTTTCCTGACTCCTACTTCTGGAAGAGTAATAGTAGATGGTTTGGATATCAGCGAATCTACTGAAGCGATTCAAAGCAAGATTGGTTATCTCCCAGAGAATGCTCCACTATATTCAGATTTAACTGTTTTGGAACATCTTCAGTTTGCTGCAGAGTTACACGGAATTACTGGCGATAAACAAAAGCAAGCTATCCGTGAAGTAGCGGAAACTACCGGCATCGCTGATAGATTGTATTTCACGGTGGCTGAGCTGAGTAAAGGCTACAAGCAACGCTTGGGACTGGCGCAAGCTTTAATTCATAATCCGAAGATTCTGATTCTCGATGAGCCAACCACGGGTTTGGATCCAAATCAGATTCTCGAGATTCGCGAATTAATCAAAAAACTCGGCGAAGATAAAACTGTAATTCTCTCTACTCACATCATGCAAGAAGTCGAAGCGGTTTGTAATCGTGTGGTGATGATAAATCAAGGTAGCGTGGTGGCAGAAGGCTCTCCCGCTGAATTGATGCAACAGTTTGCTACTACTGAATTCCAAATCAGAGTAACTGTGGCTGGTGGTGTAAAAGAAGCGCTGGCGGCTGTGAAGAAAATCAAAACAATTTCCAAAGTTACGCATATCCCTGGGGCTGCGGCTGGCACAGCGATTCTCGAAATTACCGCAGAGAAAGATCCACGCGCAGAAATCATCAAGCATCTCGCGGCGGCGAAACTAGATTTACTTGAGCTTTCCGTAGCTTCTCAATCTATGGAAGATGTATTTACTAAACTCACGAAATAACCTTTCCCTATGCAAGCTTTATCTGCGCTAATCCGCAAAGAACTTCGACTTTATTTCAATTCTCCGATTGCTTACATCTTCATCGTAGTTTTTATTTCCTTCTCGATGTGGATGTTTTTCCGTGGATTTTTCCTGACTAATCAAGCAGATCTGCGCGGTTACTTTGATTTCTTGCCTTGGATTTTTCTCTTCCTGATTCCTGCGAATACGATGCGGATGTGGGCGGAAGAATACCGCCAAGGCACTGTGGAAACTCTACTGACTTCCTCACTCCCGATTCATTTCGCTGTGTTGGGAAAATTCCTCGCGAGTCTCGCTTTCCTTGGTTTAGCTTTGCTGCTGACTTTTCTTCTGCCGATTTCTATCAGCTTCATCGGCAATCTCGATTGGGGAGTAATCCTCGTTGCTTATCTCGGAGTCTTTTTGCTTGGGGCGGCTTATACCGCTTTGGGGCTTTTCATCAGCAGTATCACCAATAACCAAATCGTCGCTTTCATCCTCGCGGTGATTGTGACTTTTGCTTTTTATATTCTCGGATCTTCTATCGTTACTTTCGCTTTACCTGGTTTCATCACAGGAATTTTGCAAGCGATTTCTCTCGGCAATCACTATGATTCCATCATCCGCGGAGTAGTCGATACACGCGATATTATTTATTACCTTTCTTTTATCGGATTTTTCTTACTCCTCAATTATTATGTTCTCAAAAGCCGGCGCTAATTTCCTCCGCCTCTCTACCGTTTTCGGAGTATTAATCGCGCTAATCGCGTTAAATGTTTTCTCCGCATTTGTCTCTGCGAGAATCGATTTTACTGAGGGAAATATCTACACACTCTCTGATTCCACTGAAAATATCGTTGGTAGTCTTAAAGATAAATTAGTGTTGAAAGTTTTCCTTTCAGAAAAACTGCCATCGCAGGCGCAGCAAGCACAGCAAACTCTCAAAGATACTCTAGAAGAATACGCAGCGCTAAGCGGTGGGAAACTTGCGGTGGAATATGTAGATCCAGCCAGTGATGCAGCTGCCAAAAGTCTCGCGGATAGCCTCGGGATTCAGGAGTTATCTTTACAAGTAATCGAAAAAGACCAGCAGCAAGTTTTGCGCGCTTACTTCGGTTTAGCAGTCTTGAAACCTAAGAAAGATGCAAAAGCGGATGCAAGTAATCCACTCGCTACTTACGATAAATATGAAAGTATTTCTATCGCAAAAGATCTCGATAAGCTGGAATACAACCTCACTGCTGCTATCAAGAAACTCAGCGCAACTGATGTGAAAGTGGTGGGATTCCTCACTGGCCACACCGAACATGAATTCGCACCACCCGAAGAGCAAAACCAATTCGCGCAGATGATGCAGCAGCAAAATCCTCGCGCGGATTATCCTTTCCGCGAGAAGCTGGAGAAAAATTACCAAGTTACCAGCGTAAAAATCGAGGAAGCGAAACCAGAAATTACTGGTATCAACACTCTCGTAATTGCTGGGCCAAAAGAAGCGTTGAAAGATTACGAAGTGAAAGCGATTCAAACTTTCATCACAAAAGGTGGCAACGCTATCTTTCTCTTGAATCAAATTTCCTCAGAGCTTGGCACTCAAGCGCAAGTTTTACCCGTAGATTATTCTAGTTTACTTCAGCCTTGGGGAATCGGAATCGAACCAAGCTTGGTTGCAGATGCGAGTAACGCGAATGCAAACTTTAGCCAAGGCTTCTTTTCCTTCGCTTTACCTTATCCACTCTGGGTGAAATCCACTGACTTGAATCGCAATAATTCCATTACTGCGCAACTGGATTCTGTGATTTTGCCTTGGACTTCTCCTATCACAATTACTCCTAGCGCCGATAAAGATCTCACTGTGGAAACTCTGATTTCTTCTTCTCCGCATTACGCAATCCTCGCGGAGAAAGATGCGCCAGCGCCTGTGAATACGGAGAAAACAACAGAGGGGAATACGATTGCGCCAGCGAAGAAAACACCAATCGATCTCAATCCGCAGCAAGAATTTGGCATCTCCGACACAGCCAAACCCGCTTTGCCACTCGCAGTTTTGGCGCAACGCAAAGGAGAAGGCAAAGTGCTAATCGTAGGTAACTCGGATTTCCCAACCAAAACTTTTGGAGAAGATTCTGGTGGGCAAATTTTCCTACTCAATGCGATTGATTCCTTCACCCTCGGTGATGATTTGATTACGATTCGCAGTAAGCAAATGAGCGATAGGCCTCTCGCTGCTATCGGAGAAGTGAGTAAAGATTTCATTCGCTGGGGAAATATTCTTCTGATGCCAGTCGCTTTCATCGGTTATGGAGTTGCGCGGAAATTTCTCCGCAACGCAAAGAAGAAAGCGTTGCTAGCAGGAGGATTCTAGGAGTTGGTAGATAATAGATTGTAGATTGTAGAAAAATCTAAGAATAAAAATTCCAAAAATCTACCTACTACCAGCTACCCTCTACTACCTTAAAAGGCTTGCTTTTATAGCAAAACGCGACTAGACTCTCGCGGCTTTAAAGTTGGTGATATGTTTTTTCTAAAGATAAATCTACCAACTACCTTCTACTAACTACCTTCTACTTGTCTACCAAAGTTATCACCCTCGGAGTTATCGCGCATGTGGATCATGGCAAAACTACACTCGTCGATGCGCTATTGAAGCAGGGTGGCGCTTTTGCAGCGCATGAGCATGTCGGAGAACTCATCATGGATAGCAACGCGCAAGAGAAAGAAAGAGGGATTACTATCACTTCCAAGAATTGCTCGATTCTTCACAACAATCTCAAAGTCAATATCGTGGATACTCCAGGCCATGCGGATTTCAGTAGTGAAGTAGAAAGAGTTTTGAAAATCTGCGATACAGTTTTGATTCTCGTCGATGCGCAAGAAGGCCCGATGCCTCAGACTCGCTTCGTCACTCAGAAAGCTTTGGAGTTGGGTTTGAAGCCAATCGTGGTTATCAATAAAATCGATAAACCTGGCGCGAATATCGAAAAAACTCACGACCAAGTTTTCGATCTCTTCGCAGAATTAGGCGCGACTGATGAGCAACTCGATTTCCCAATGGTTTTGACTATTGCGCGTGAAGGTATCGCGAAGCTGAGGCTTGAAGATACGAGTGAAGATTTGACTCCACTTTTCGACGTGATTCGCGATAAGATTAATCCTCAAGTCGGTAGCGCTGCTGATACTTTACAAGCTTTGGTTTACTCACTCGAATACGATAATCACTTGGGAAGAATCGGTATCGGTAGAGTAATCCGCGGCACTATCAAGAGTGGCACCGAAGTCACACTCGCGCGTCGCGATGGCAGCATGAAGCGTGGCCGCATCGCGAAGATGTTTGTCTTCCAAGGATTGCGTAAGATCGAAGTGCAAGAAGCGCTGGCTGGCGAAATCATCGGTGTCGCTGGCTTCGATGATATTACTATCGGAGAAACTCTTACGGATAATGAGAAACCAGAAGCGCTGCCTGTGATTGAGATTGGGGAGCCAACTGTTTCCATGACTTTCAATGTAAATACTTCACCCTTCGCTGGCAAAGAAGGAAAATTCGTCACCACTCGTCAGATTCGCGACAGACTCATGCGTGAGTTGGAGACGAATGTAGGATTACGCGTGGATGAAATCGAGAATAGTGATAGCTACAAAGTTTCTGGCAGGGGAGAATTGCATCTCGCGGTTTTGATTGAGAGTATGCGTAGAGAAGGTTTTGAATTAGCCGTGGGTAGGCCTGAGGTTATTACGCATGAAGAAAAAGGTCAGAAACTCGAGCCAATCGAAGAAGCTATCGTCACAGTGCCAGACGAATCCGCTGGTATCGTGATTGAGAAGATGGGAAAACGCAAAGGTGAAATGCGCGATATGCAAAGTATCGAAGGTTACACTCGTATCAAGTTTGAAATCCCAACTCGCGGCCTCATTGGTTACCAAAGTGAATTCATTCGCGATACGCGTGGTGAAGGCACTCTGGCGCATATCTTCCTCCGCTTCGATAGTTGGAAAGGTGATATCCCAGCGAGAAGCAACGGCGTTTTGATTTCTCAAGAGCAAGGCACTTCGATGGGATTTGCGTTAGCGAATCTCCAAGAGAGAGGCACTCTCTTCATCGGCCCTCAAGTAGAAGTCTACGAAGGCATGATTATCGGAGAAAATTCTCGTGAAGGCGATATGATTGTGAATCCACTCAAAGGAAAGAAACTCAGTAATATGCGCGCGAGTGGTAGTGATGATGCGTTGAAGCTGATTCCACCACGCAAGATGAGTCTGGAGTTGGCTATCGAATATGTGGCTGATGATGAATTAGTCGAAGTCACTCCAAGCAAAATCCGCCTCCGCAAGAAGTTGCTTACCGAAGTAGAGAGGAAGAGAAGCAAGTAATTTTTCCTTTTGTCATTCCTGCCTCCTTGTCATTCCCGCGAAAGCGGGAATCCAGAATTACAAAAGTTATTCCTTTCTCAATCCGATTACAGGAATCTTAAAAATGCCACGAGTCGGATTTGACAAAGCTGGTGAAATGAGGGAAATTTGAGAAGAAATAAGTTAACTTGCTTATTCACCTCTCTTGTTTCGAGGGCAAAAATGAAACTATCCCACAGTTTCATTTGGATTTTTTTGAGCCAAATTTTGGTTACCATCCGCTTCTCTAAGCGGATTTTTTCTAATTCTCAAAGCCATGAGTAAAGAAACCATGCAGAAAGAAGAAATTAGTGGAGAGGGTATTAGTAGAAGAGAATTTCTTCATCTTTTATTAGGCGGAGCTGCTGCTACTGTGGCAACTGTTTCTGGAGTGAGAGTTATTGGAGATTTGTTATCACCAAAAGAAGCGCAAGCTTGGGAAGTGCGCACTCAATCGAAAGGCCCAGATTTACGCGCTGAGGCTGGAGAATTAAACATAAGAGGTGATATGAAAATCAAAAATGCAGAGGAAAAGCAGCTAAGAATAAGACAGGATATGAGAAAGCTATTGAAGGGAAAAACAAATTGGTCAGATGAAAAAATAGAAAGATATATCAAGAGAGAACTTGGTGAATAATTTTATTGTTAGGGATTTATTTTTAAGAGTAGTTTATAATTCGACAAATCTTTAATCTGCTATTTTTGCCAGACAATCAAGAAGAAATGCCGAAAGCGCAGGTAAAGAATTCTCCTGAGAAGAAAGATCAAGAAGAATCAGCTGATGATAATTTCGAGCTTCCTGCTGAAGTTTTGGCAGAGAAAAATTCGTATGTTAGTGAAAACTCTAAAACTAAAACAGAAAAAACTGAAGGTATTCAGTTAAAAGCTCAAGCAGAAACACTTACTCAACTTGCTGATGTTCGTGATAAATTTGATAGCAATCTAGAAACTGGCAGCCCAGTTACTGATAAAGATGCAGCAGAGTTAATGCGTTTAGCGAAGAAAGCAGGAAAAAAAGTTACAGATATCGTAAGGCTAGTAGAGAGAAAACCTGATGGGCAAATCGTAGATATTTCTTTAACTGCGAGAGTTATTGCTCCGAAAGACTCAGCGTTAATTACGGAAGAAGTTGAGGATAAAAATAAATCTCTCAAGCTTTGGGATAAAGTTTTTATCCGAGGTGAATTAATCCACAATGTTTTACCTCCGTGAGAATTAATCCGTTTCACGGAAATTGTGGAGACTTTTTATCCTGATGGTTTGGAGAATGCGATTCAGCAAATCTACCGCGCTGATGAAACCTCTGTTTTTGCCGCGCTGCATGAGAGTGGGTTACTCGCAGACAGTGGTAGCGAATTCGTCAGCGATAAGCGGATTACGCAGTGGGTAATCGCCAATGAGGCAGCGATAGAGACTGGAGAAGCGCAACCACATCAGGCGGGAATCGAGAGGAGTAATACTCTCTCTAGTCTCGAAGCTTAGCTGCAATATAAAAAACGAAAAGTCGGGGTTACAAGCCGAAGGCTTCCCCTAGGGAAACCCCGACCAGCAAGGGAGTTTGTTGCTAAAGAAGATTTATTAATAAAACTTGTCTTCTGTATATTTAATTAATAAATCAAAGAATAATCTCTCTGCGGATTCTGCATATTCTCTGTTTTTGTCTCTGATTTGTGTAATCTTATCTTCCTTCTCATCAACATCGATGAAATAATCTTCCCAAGTATAGGGACCAACTTCTATTTTGTGTGGGGTCATTTCCCTCAGTAGCGATAAAGAAAAAAAACTGTAAATATGATCTTCCTGTATACCGATCGGCTTAATCTTCAGTCTAATTTTTTTTAAGACAGTCAAGAAGTCAGTGTGTAGTCCTCCAAAAATAGAAATTAATCCTTCTATGCCTAAGTTTATAAATTTTAAAATAGAGCCATTTCTCTCTTCAAAAAAATCTTTTCTGTATGAATTTTCACGAAAAGCAGTTATAGGAAATTTGATTCCTTTAAGTAGCTGCCTTAAATCTAGCTTTTCCTTTCCTGATAAATTTAAAGATTTCAATAAAATATCTTTCAGAATTAGCGCCATAAAACCATGATTTCTTACACTCATAGCATCTTTTAACTTTGGGTCTTCTACTATAAATTTTGAAATAATTTCATCTACTGTCTCTCTAATTATTTCCTCATTCTTAAATTGAAAAATTTCAAAACTATAATATTTATTGAAGTATCCACAGTAATCGGTTTCCTCGCCATATCTATGGTGAAATATACTTCTCAGGTTTTTAAAATCTGCAACGATGATGATTTTATCAAAACCAAATTTATTTGGAGCCTCCTCGTTTTTGGTATTTAGATGCGCAGAAAAAATGTTCAAGATTCTAAAAATATGTTCTGGATCAATGCGTTCCAAATCATCCAAAACTAAAACACTTTCTTTTTCTCCCTTAATCTTTTTGATTTTTTCATTCAAAAGTCCACTCAATATATCTGTTTCTGAAACATCTTTTTTCTTAATTTCGGTTAAAAATTTATCAATAAATCCCTTCTTTCCTTTCTTCACTTTTTCTTGAAATTTTAAAAATTTTTCGATTAATACGATGGTATCTTTTAAGGGTTTTCCCACTTTAGGAATCCAAGAGGCGGTTGTTTTTAGAATTTCAGCGAAGTTTTTTTCTCCCCACAAGTAAAGCATATTACTAAAGTCGACAAGGCTAGAGTAGTCATCATCCCCAAAAGCATTTTCATCTTTTTTAAGTAACTCAATCAAGATATCGTATTTCAAAAAGTCTGTAATATCTTCATTTGAGGAGATTTGGTAATTTATCGGGAATAGATGAAAGACTTCGTATTCAGTTATTTTACTCTTGAAAAATTCATTTAAAAAATATGTTTTTCCAATACCAAATTTGCCAGAGAATAAAATTCTAGAGTTTCCTTTTGTTTTTAGATGTTTTTCAAATTTTGGGAATAATCCGCCTATAGGGATCATAAAGCTTTCAGCTTCGGGTGCTGTCAAAGTAGTGTTCATTAATTGGTATTTTTAAAATCAGTTTTATTAATTTCTTAAAAACTATTTTCCATTTTATCCCCATATTCACCTAAAAAACCAACTCATTACACTCATTTCACATACTTTTAATACTCAAGCAATTCTCTAGTTTTTTACTGCGCCACCTCCGCAGGAGATTCCACTGTCTCACTTCGCGCCTCCGCTGGAGTCTCTATTTCCACTTTTTCCTCTGCTGCTACTTCCGCGATAGTAGAGACTCCCCAATGGGGAGTCTCTACGTTTTTCTGATTCGTTTCTGCGTTTTCTGTTTCTACCGCAGGGGAGTCTGAGACTGCTTTTTCCTTTGTGGAATTTTCTCCTGCTTCTGTCTCTGTGGTTTCGGTTTTATTTTCCGCAGCTTTTGTCGCCTCGGAGATGGTAGGAGTTTCCTCACTTTTCACTTCTTTCGCAGTTGGAGTTTCATTGCCTGTAGTTTGAGAAATTTCCGCAGCCTCAACCTCAGTTTGTTTTTCTTTTTCTGGATTCCTTTCATCTGGGATTTCCGAGAAAACCTCTGCTGCCGTAGGTGTTTCGGTTGCTGCTTTCTCCTCGGATTTCACTACTGCTTCTTCCGCGGGGATTACTTTAGGTGTTTCTTCCGCAGATTCTGTTGGAATCCCCTCGGGAGTAGAGACACCCCGCCGGGGTGTCTCTACATTTGCCTCAGCTAAGCTTTCTTGATTCGCTTCTGTAGATTTTTCTACTGGATTTTTTGTCTCGTCTTTTTTCTCAGATTTTTTCTCTCTCAGATTCTCGATAATCTTGCCTTGCGCTTGGCTGATGGATTCCACTGCTGATAGCTGCATTTTCAAGGCCTGATTGGTTTTCTCTAGGCTGGCATTTGCCTCCTCTAGTTTTAGCTTCTCTGTCTCTAGCTGCTGAATCCTCACATCTTTTTCTTGCAGCTTTGTTTCTGTTGTAGAGATTTTCGTTTGTAAGGAAATAACTTCCTCCTCGAAAGTCTTAATCCTTGCTTCCATCTCCGTATCTCGCGTAATCTTTTCAGTTGGTGGGGGAGTTGCTTCCACTTTTGTCTTCTTCACAAACCGCCACTTCTCGAGATGTTTCGCAGTTTGCTGTGGCCGCGCAGCGCGGTGTCTGCGTCTTCCACTGAATCTCTGAGTGAGGAAACTCTGGATATCGGCAGGCTTACCGATAGAGAGTCTATGGCGCGAAAAAGCCATTCGAAGAGTCTTGTTTCGAATCCCTAAGGCCTCCGCTAATTCCTCAAAAGTCATTTTGTTTTTGTCTACAGTTAGTGCGTAAACACGCGCTTATTGTAACACAAAAAGATGGAGATGGCAATGGTTGGGGATGAGGGATTCGAACCCCCGATGGCGGGACCAGAACCCGCTGCCTTACCACTTGGCTAATCCCCAATGTAGAAAATCTCCCTTTTGTTTTAGCGGATTCGAGCCCCGATGCCCCGCCAAGGCGGGGTGCCTTACCACTTGGCTAATCCCCAATGTAGAAAATCTCCCTTTTGTTTTAGCGGATTCGAGCCCCGATGCCCCGCCAAGGCGGGGTGCCTTACTACTTGGCTAATCCCAATGTTTTAAGATTTTCTCAAATTCGTTTCCACCTTTCAAAGATTTCATATATTTCTCTCTTCGCATCGCCTCACTTCGGGTTACGAATTTTTCAAAGTGGATTAATTGTAAAGGAATTCTGTGTTTTGTAGAAAGCACTTGCCCAGTATTATGCCTTTTTAATCTTGCCTCAATATTATTTGTTTGCCCGATATAAAATTTTTTATCTTTATCGCTTTGTAAAATATAAACAAAGTGCATTCAAATAGTTTTACCCCGATGCCCCGCCAAGGCGGGGTGCCTTACCACCTGAGTGAAGCGAAGTCCCGCTAAGCGGGATTGCCTCCCCAATATTTCCGAATGATGCGGGGATTTTACTGATTTAGCGTAAAATTGGAAAGCTTTACCTATGAAATTCACTTTTACCACCAACCGCAAAATCCGCGCTGAGAGATTCTGCAGTGAATCATTACCTTTTATTCGCAGAGGTTTCCTCCAGAAACTTTTTCGGAAGAAAGAAATCAAAGTCGCCAGCAAACCCGTGAAAGCCGATAGCGATATTCCGGCTGGTAGCAGTGTGGAAATTTTCTTGCCTGATGCGCAGAAAAATTTCGGTTTGCTGACTGGCTGTGAGATTTTGTTTGAAGATAAGGATTTGATTGCTTTCAATAAACGCAGTGGTATCACGATGCATGCGGGAGTTGCCACCCATGGAAATACTTTGCGCGAAGCTGCGGAGAAGCTACTGAAACTCTCGCTGGTTGTAATTCACCGCATTGATAAAGCTACCAGCGGAGTGGTGATTTTTGCGAAGAATGCGAATGCTGCGCGAAAACTCGAAGATGAATTCCGCAAGCGCCGCGTGAAGAAAACTTATTATGCAGTGGTGGAAGGAATTCCAAAAGAAACTGAAGGAGAAATCATCAGCAAACTCGAGAAGCATGATAAGCAGATGAGAATTAGTGAAAAAGGTTTCAGTGCGGAAACCCATTGGAAGTTGGTAAAGAAACTTGGTAAAAACGCTTTGCTGGAAGTGAAAATTCTCACAGGCAGAATGCATCAGATTCGCATTCATCTCGCTTCTATCGGTTTCCCAGTAGTGGGAGATGAGATTTATGGAAATGGCGGCAGCGGTAGAATGCTGCTGCATGCGAGTGATTTAGAAATTTTGAAATACAAATTCCACGCGGATTTACCACAGGAGATGGAAGTCGTTGTCATCCCAGCGAAAGCTGGGATCCAGAAAAAATGAGAGAAGAAAAAATCTATTGCGTTTATATTCTGACGAGTGGTAAAAATGCCACTCTCTACATCGGAATTACGAGTGATTTACAAGCAAGAGTTTCGCAACATAAAGAGGGAAAGAGGAAAGGTTTTACTCAGAAATATAAAGTAAATCAGCTAGTTTATTACGAAGAATTTGGTAATGTAGATGAGGCAATTCAGCGCGAGAAGCAACTCAAAGTATGGAAGCGTGAATGGAAAATTAACCTAATAGAAAAAGACAATCCCAGCTGGGAAGATCTTTACCCAAAGTTATTCGAGAATTTGTAACCTCTTATGCCAACTTTATAATTCTTTCTGGATTCCTGCCTTCGCAGGAATGACAACAAACCATGCCAACTAAAATCATCCAAATCGGCAAAGTAAAAATCGGCGGGAAGAATCCCGTAGCGATTCAGAGTATGTGTAATACTAAAACGCAAAATGTTGAGGCTACAGTGAAGCAAATTCGCAGCCTTGCGACTGCTGGCTGTGAGATAGTGAGAATCGCGATTCCAGATATGGAGGCGGCGGAAGCGGTGAAGGAAATCCGGAAACAGACGCAGGGAATTCCACTCGTAGCGGATATTCATTTCGACTATCGCCTCGCCTTACTCGCAGTGGAGAATGGTGTAGATAAGATTCGTATCAATCCTGGAAATATCGGTGGCGAAGATAAATTGCGTGAAGTAGTTTTAGCCTGTAAAAAAAGAGGAATCCCGATTCGTGTAGGAGTAAACGCTGGCAGCCTTGAAAAAAATCTGAAGAGTAAAACTATAGCTGCGCAGCTGGCAGAATCCGCGGTGAAGAATGTAAAAGCGATTGAGAAATTGGGCTATCGGAATCTAGTGGTAAGCGCCAAAGCCAGCGATGTAAAAACTTCCGTGGAGGCTTACCGAATTCTCGCCAAGAAAATCTCCTATCCACTGCATCTCGGAATCACAGAAGCGGGAAGTGAGAAGCTCGGAATTATGAAATCCGCTGCGGGGTTGGGAAGTTTACTGCTGGATGGAATCGGCAACACTATCAGAATTTCTCTCACTGCGCAGCCAGAAGTAGAAGTAAAAGCGGCGCGAGATTTACTGCGAGTCTTGGGTTTACGCAAAGATGGTATCGAAGTAATCAGTTGCCCAACTTGTGGCCGGACTGAAGTAGATTTGATTCCACTAGTAGCGCAAGTCGAGGAAGCAGTAGAGGGAATCAAAAAAAATCTCACCGTGGCGGTAATGGGTTGTATGGTAAATGGCCCAGGTGAAGCTTCTCACGCAGATTTCGCTTTAGTCGGTGGGAAGAAAATGTTTGCGCTGTATGCCAAAGGCAAACTCGTGAAAACGATTTCTGAGAAAGAAGCTTTGGGTGAGTTTGTAAAATTAATCCAGCAAGCATGAGTTTCGAGCCTCTCAGAAACGTTTTAAACCGTGTATTGGCGGATAAAAAGATGCAAAGCACTTTCTCCGCAGCGGAAGCTTGCAGCAGCGCTGAGAAGCTTTTCCTCGCAGAATTACCCGAGATTAGTGGGAAGTTTGCCGTGAAATCTATCAAGGAAGGTGTGGTGCAAATCGCGGTAGTGAATTCTGCTATCGCAGCGCAGATGCGACTGTGTGAAACTACTGTTTTAGAAATACTTCAGAATCGTTTCCCGAAAGCGAAAAAAATCCGCTACAGCGTTGGGCCACTACCCGAGATGATTCTGCCTTATTGAAGCTCCTTAAAATTATACTGAGGAGCGAAAATCCGCCGAAGCCCCGCTTAGCGGGGCGAAGGAGGACTAAACTCCAAAGAGAATCTGAAGTAATAAGCTACGAATAATATCCATCGTAATCAAAGCCGCCAACGCAGAGAAATCAAACATCCCAATCCGCAGCGGTAGCTTTTGAAATAAACTCAAGACTGGCTGTGTAGTAGAGATAATGAATTCTGCGATTCTGCCGTGAGAATGTGGCGCAATCCAACTCAACATAATCCGTGCAAAAATCAGGAAGGAAAGTAAACGAAAAAAAATATCAATCGTATTCGCAGCGATATTTATCAGTTGAAGTTTATCCATGGGAGAAGTTTACGGGGGAGATGGCTTCCCGTAAAATCGCTTTACCTTATCACTCACTATGATTCTCACAGAAAGCATCAAAGGTTTGGAAAATACCGCAGCCAAAGATTTCTCGTTGCCTGCTGCAGATGGCAAAACTTACTCACTTGCAAATTTCGCTAAGCAAAAAGTTTTGGTGGTAATTTTTATGTGTAATCATTGCCCTTACGTGAAAGCAGTATTACCGAGATTGAATGCTTTAGCTAAAGAGTTTGAAAAGAAAGGCGTTGGCTTCGTAGGAATCAATGCAAATGATTCTACGGATTATCCAGAGGATAGTTTTGAAATGATGAAAGAAATCGACATCGCTTTCCCTTATCTCCACGATGAATCGCAAGAAGTTGCGACAGCTTACAAAGCAGTTTGCACTCCCGATATCTTCGTTTACGATGCGGAGAGGAAACTCGCTTATCACGGTAGAATCGATGATAACTGGAAAGATGCGGCAGCAGTGAAGCAGCAAGATTTGAAAAATGCTTTGGAAAAAATCCTCGCAGGCGAAAAAATTCCAAAAGAGAATCAAATCCCTGCGATGGGTTGCAGCATCAAGTGGAAGTAAGCAGCTGGTAGATTTTAGATTATAGAAAGTAGATTTTTCTTTTTTGACTCAAGGATTCCTTTTGTCACCCCTGCTTCCTTTTGTCATTCCTGCCCCCAATCAAGTTGAGGGTAAACTCCAGCTGGGATCCAGAAAAAAATAAGAAAGTGATTTCCTTTTATTCTCCCTTTGGTAAAGGGAGTGGTTGAGCGAAGCGAAACCGAGGGATTTAGAATTTTAAGTTCCTGCAACTTTTCCTAAATCTCCCCAACCCCTCTTTACGAAAGAGGGGCTTTAACCAACTCTGCTTCTATCGCGATTACCAAGCCTTCTAGATTTTTTCCAGTTACCGCGCTGACTCCGATAGATTTCCGTGGAATACTTTTCTTGGCGATATCCATCTTATTCGCGATATAAAGCTGCGGTTGCTTACACTCTAGCTGCGCGAGAATCTCATTTACCACCATTTTCTTCCGAGAAATTTCCACTCGCGAATCACTCGCATCAAACACATGCAGCAGTAAATCCGCTTCGGAAACTTCCTCAAGTGTCGCGCGAAAAGCCGCAATCAAATCAGGCGGCAGATTCTCGATAAAGCCAATCGTATCCGCCAGCAAAATTTTCTTTTGCAGCTTCGGTAACCACAAGCTTCCAATTCTAGAATCGAGAGTCGCGAATAACTCATCCGCAATATAAACCCCACGCTTGCGAGTAAGCACTTTGAGTAAAGTAGATTTGCCTGAATTGGTATAGCCAACCAGCGCAACAGTCAGAAAACCTTGGCGTTTGCGATTCCTACGCTGGCTCCCACGAATCTTTTGCATCTGCTCAATCTGTCTGTCGATGCGGCGAATATGCTCTTTGAGATGTCTTTTTTCTGCTTCGATACCAGTCTCTCCTGCGCCGCGCTGAATCACACCGCCACCTCTTTCACGCTCGAAAAGTGTGGTTGCGCTTCTGCGATAAATCTTTGGAATCTCGTAAGCGAGTTGCGCGCGTTTGATTTGGAGTTTTGCTTCCGCAGTTTTCGCATGCTTCTCGAAGATGCGCAGAATCACATCCACTCTATCGAGAATCTGAATCGGTTTCTTGATTCTTTCACTTAATTCAAAATACTGATTCCCTTTGAGAATTCCATTCACTACTACAATATCGCATTTCAATTCCTGCGCAGTTTCTCCCACTTCCACCGCTTTGCCGCTTCCGAGATAAGTTTTGCTACTGGGTTTTCCTCTGCGCTGAATCACTTTCACCACAGTGTAGCCACCAAGTGTTTCGATAAGTCTCACCAACTCCGCAAAATGCTTTTCCGCATCAGGCTTCGGAATATTCTTCGGAATGACATCAGCGAGAATTACGCGGAGAAGAGGCAAGAATGTTGTTTATCGAGAGGCTTAGGAATCTATTTCCGTAGATTCAGCTACTGCAAGCCTAACAGATCTTACAACACCTAAAGGAATTGGCTGTTTTAAAGGTTTCTTATTCTCATAAAATAAATCTTGGATATCACACGCTAACTCGTATTCTCTTTCAAAAATTCCTTCTATATTTGCATGAATAATCATTCTTCCGGCTAGGTTTAACAATACATCAGGCTTACATCCAGAAGTTGAAATCCCATATTTTTTACCTGATTCAACCAGTAGTTTCATTACCCTGCGAATCTCAGAATTACCAGGAAGATGATTTTCCTGAAAGCAATAAATTGCTGATTCTAAATTTTTAACTCCAGGATTGTATGGTTTTAGTGACTCCATTTTGGAAAAATTAAAGTGTATCACTTTACAACTTTTTTAGAATTTGCGCAATCAACGAATTGAGATAATTTTGCAGCCATAAGATTCTCCTGGTGGTAAGGCTTTTTGTTTAGAAGTGGATATTTTTTTCAATTTAGCTGCAAATCCCGTTTTACTATAGTAGCGCGTGGAATTTCCTGTGATGTAAAACTCCATTTCTGCCCGTTTAATTATTTTCTCTGCTAATAAATTTATTACATCAGAATCACTAGAGGTATCAGCAAAATCTATTCCATATCTTTTCCCTAATTGTAAAAGCGCTTTTATAATTTCTCTGACATCAGGGTTTTGTCCGATATCATTCAGGCACAACGCATAAACAGCCTCTACTAAAGCGATATCTGCTGAAGAGTTTAATTTCGGAAAATATTCATTACTTTCCATAATGCGGCTTTAAAGTGCCGCACTCTACAACTTTTTCAAAACTTGCGCAAGTGTGTGGAATTCTTCGCCACTGAGAACTTTCGTAAATCCCAAGTTTTTCGCTTCTTTTCTCCGCTTTTCATTTTGTGAAACTGCGCGGATTTCTCCAGTCAAACCCACTTCACCCCAAGCGACTAAATCATCTGGCAGGGGAGTCTTCGATTTACTCGAAGCAATCGCGAGAATCACCGCGAGATCCGCAGCTGGCTCTCGTAACCGCATTCCACCAACTACATTTACAAATACATCACTCGTATCCAGCTTCACTCCAGCGTGTTTCTGCAAAACTGCAATGAGGAGATTCAAACGATTGAGATCGAATCCACTCGCAGCGCGTTTCGGATAACCGAAAGATGACGGAGAAGTCAGCGCTTGCACTTCCACGAGAATCGGCCGGCTGCCTTCGAGTGTAGCGGTGATACAGCTTCCGACTGGATGCGCGATTCTTCCTTCGAGGAAAGCCGCGGAAGGATTCTTCACTTCAATCAAACCCAACTCTTTCATCTCGAAAACTCCCACCTCACTCGTAGCCCCGAAGCGATTTTTGATTCCACGCAACAGGCGGAAATCGCGATGCGGATCTCCTTCGAGAGTCAGCACCACATCGACGAGATGCTCCAAAACTCGCGGCCCAGCCAAATCACCTTCCTTCGTTACATGGCCAATCAGAATCACGGGAGTGCCAGTGGTTTTCGCGAAGCGCAGCAACCTCTCAGCCACTAAGCGAATCTGAGGAATGCTGCCGGGCATACTCGCAGATTCATGCGAGAAAATTACCTGCACAGAATCCACCACCAGCAGCTTCGGTTTTTCCGCCACTGCGGTTGCGAGAATTGTTTCGAGATTATTCTCAGAAAAAATATGAAGATTCTGATGCGCTTTTTTGAGACGCTGCGCGCGCAGCGCAATTTGCTCAGCGGATTCTTCACCACTCGCGATGAGAGTTTTACCAGACTTCTCCGCGAATTCCGCAGCGAGTTGCAGCGTGAGTGTAGATTTCCCGATGCCTGGATCTCCAGCCAGCAGGATAATGCTACCCGGCACGAAACCACCACCCAAAACTCTATCTGCTTCACCGATGCCACTACTGAGACGCAGTAAAGGTTTACCAGCAAGCTGATGCGCAGCTTCTGGCTTCACAGCTTTCACACTAGGGGAATTACCGCCACCGAGACTTTTGCGCGCGGAAACAGTTACTGATTTTTCCGTAAGCGTATTCCACTCACCGCAACCGCTACACTGGCCACTCCAGCGTGGCGCCTCCACTCCACAACTTTCGCAAACAAAAACAGTTTTGGATTTCATTAGGAAGTATTAAATTTTTAGAGTAAATCAGCTAGGCCATGGTGTTTCTCAGATTCTTCTCTCACATGATTCTTCACCATTCCAGAGAGAATCTGCTTCAAAACTTTCTCATCTTTGAGGCCCTTCTCCTCGAAGAATTTTTCTCGCGCATGCATCACTTGCTCTTCCGCTTCTTTGGGGCTGGCAGCTTTATGGAGAGATAATTCACTATCTCCTTCCGCGCCTAAGACGAGGTGGCCAAAATCAAAGAGATTCGCGAGAATTCCATGCTTCTCATATTCCACTCCCGAGATAGATTCAAAATCCACCCGCGAAGAAGATTTATCGAAAAAACCATTCCAATCCAGCGCAATCACTCCATGATTCGTAACCAGTAAAACATCGAAATACCAATCGGTAATCTCGTAGAAAAAACGGAAAAATCCCATCACAAACCAAATGCCAAACACATAGAGAGAAACTTCAGTTGGAAACATAAAGAAAAAAAGCGCTGGCACCAGCAGCCCGAAGAAACTCACTTTCACTGCCTTCTTATAAACTGCAAACCAATGTGAATGCACCACATACAGCAATTTTTCGTGGGGATGAAGATGACTGCGGAAAAGAATCCTATCTAGTATCACGGGAGTTATTTTAAAGGAAAACTAAATTTCTCACACATAGTGATTGAAGCGGTAGTGAAGAAGATGAATTTTCTCCTTAAAAAATGCTTTTTTACTTGCTTCGTTGTGATATACTGCGCGTTGTGAAGTTATTTAGAAATAAAACCCTCACCGAATATTGCGAAAGTTTTCCAGAGCCTTGGGGTGGGATTCTCGATTTCGTGAAAGATGTAGTGGTTATTTTTGCAGTAGTTTTGCTGATTATCCGCCCGATTTTCTTCGCGCCTTTTCAGGTGAAGCAACAAAGCATGATGCCAAATATTCTCGATGGAGAATATATTTTGGTTTGGAAATTACCTTATCACACTTGGAGTTATGCAAATTATCAGCGCAATGATGTGGTAGTTTTCTTACCTCGCACGGATTCTGATAAATATCTCATCAAACGCGTGATTGGTTTACCAGGTGAAACAATCCGCTTCTTTGATGGTTTTGTTTGGGTGAAACCAGTAGGGGAAGAAGAGTTTAAGAAACTCGATGAAAGTTTCCTCTCAGCCGAAAACCTCGGAAATACTTGTGTATCCATCAGTTTCTGCTCGGTAAATGAGAAATCTGAAAAAGTGGATATCGTGATTCCAGAAGATAGTTACTTCGTGATGGGTGATAACCGCTTGCATTCTCGCGATGCGCGCAGTTGTTTCCTCGCTGGTTGCTCCAAAGATGACACTGCGCATTTCCTCAGCAAGGCAGACATCGAAGGAAAAGTTTTCTCTGTCTTCGCGCGAATCTGGGATGAGAATGATAAAAAGAGTTTCTCTCTCACCACTGCGCGATGGATTACTCATCCTGATATTCAAGAATAATGGAATATAGGATATAGTAGAGACGCCCCGTTGGGGCGTCTTTTTTTATACCAGATTTTTTTGTTTAAAAAGTTAAAGTTAACCTACCACTTAAGTGGTAGGTTAACGATTTCTTTATTCTTTTCTACAAACCAGCTACCAATGCGATAACCGCTTCTTTTCCGCCTTTTTCGTAGGATCGGAGAATCTCGCTACCAACCACTGCAAACTCTCCACCAGCATTTTGAATTGCTTCCACATCAGCTTTCTCACTCACGCCAAAACCCACTGCAAGCGGAAGTTTTGTTTGTTTTTTTACGCGTGAGATAAAAGTTTTCAATTCACTTCCAAAAGAGGTTTTACTACCAGTAACTCCCAGTCGCGCCACGCAGTAAAGTAATCCGCCAGAAGCTGCAGCAATCTGCTTGATGCGAGGAGAAGGCGTGTTTGGCGCAACCACAAAAACAAAATTCAAGCCATGCTTCTTGCATTCAGCTAGCATCTCACCCGCTTCTTCGAGTGGTAAATCAGGAATGATAAATCCATGGATTCCTGCCTTCTCGGAAGCTTCTACGAAATCCGCAATCCCATAATGCAAAATCGGATTGAAATAACTCATGAAGTAGAAATCCACCTGTGGATATTTCGCAGTAACTTTCTCCGCAAAATCCAAAGCAATATGCGTATCAATTCCTGCTTTGCGCGCAGCTTCATTTGCTGCAGCAATCACTGGCCCATCAGCAGTCGGGTCAGAAAAAGGAATCTGCAACTCAATAATAGAAGATTTCTTAGCCAACGCATCGATAATCTCACTACTCGCAGCGAGAGAAGGAAAGCCAACCACGGTATGAGTCATTAGCTTCATTTCCGGTAGAAATTAACAGTTTCCTCTAATTCTTTCGTGAAATCAGTATGAGTCGGCTGCCAGCCAAGTTGCGTCTGAATTTTGGTGGAATCAATCGCATAGCGTTTATCGTGGCCAGGCCTATCCGCTACAAACTCGATTAAGTCTTCACTTTTCCCAACTAGTTTCAAAAGAGTTTTTACAATCGTAAGGTTGCTAACTTCGTTATCCGCGCCAACATTGTAAATCTCTCCTGCTTTTCCTTTCTCGAGAATTTTCAAAAGCGCATCACAATGATCTGCTACGTGAATCCAATCGCGAATATTTTTTCCATCTCCATACACTGGAATCTTCTCACTCTTCAAAGCGCGCGTAATCGTAAGAGGCATCAATTTTTCGGGAAGTTGGTGAGTGCCGTAATTATTACTACAGCGCGAAATACAAACTGGCTGATCGAAAGTGCGAAAAGCAGCTAAGCAAAGCATATCCGCAGCAGCTTTACTCGCGGAGTAGGGAGAGGAAGGTTTCAACTCAGAATGCTCCGTAAATTTCTCAGCAGAATCAATCGAAGTATCTCCATAAACTTCATCCGTGGAAACTTGGAGAAATCTTTTAATTCCATTTTTCCGCGCAGCATCGAGGAGGATTTGAGTGCCTAAGACATTAGTTTCGACGAAAACTCCCGGATTTTTGATGGAATTATCTACATGCGATTCCGCTGCGAAGTTGATGACTCCATCGACTTCACTCACTAATTCATTCACTACTTTGGCATTGGTAATGCTATCTTTCACGAAACGATAGCGTGGATTCGTAGCGAAATCTGCGCAATTCTCAGGATTTCCAGCGTAAGTTAGCGCATCGAGATTGATTACTTCGTAAGTAGTTTCGCGTAGAAGCATCCGCAGGAAATGCGAAGCGATGAAACCGCAGCCGCCAGTAACGAGAATGGTGTTAATTTGCATTCAAACCTCTTTTAAAAATCTTATAAAAAGTTTCGATTCGACCTTTAATATCTTTATTTTTCATTCTTATTCTTAATTTTTCGATTATCTCCTTAGTTAAAACAATGTTATGAATCATTTCTTCATGGCAATCAAAACAAAGATTAGCTTTTTCTTCGAAATTATTAACTCCAAAATTTTTTACAATTTCGTTTTCTGAAAAAAACTTTTTAAATCTCTTCGGGAAGAGATGATGGGGAGAGATATGATTTCTACCTTTTGAAGTTCCATAACAATTATCAGGATTTCCCCTGATAAGCTCAACTCCGCAAATTTCACACTTTATTTTCATCTTGGAGTTGTTTCCCAATTAAAACCAATCTGCTTATCATCGTGAGGAATCCTTTCCTCATCTGGTTTCGCTGGATTGTATTCTTGATCCACGAGATAAACCAAACCAGCAGATTTTTCACCCAACACACGATAACCATGCGCAACTCCTTGCGGAATCAAAACCGCTACGGAATTGAATTCTCCCATCGCGATAGCTTGAGTCTCGCCACGAGTCGGAGAATCTTCTCTCCTATCATATAAAA
>JAQVAZ010000001.1:0-129863 GCA_028690585.1 Candidatus Altimarinota bacterium | reverse complement strand
TCACCCAACACACGATAACCATGCGCAACTCCTTGCGGAATCAAAACCGCTACGGAATTGAATTCTCCCATCGCGATAGCTTGAGTCTCGCCACGAGTCGGAGAATCTTCTCTCCTATCATATAAAACTGCTTCGATATTTCCACTCACACAAAACCACAAATCAGTTTGTAGATTATGCCAGTGAAAAGCTTTGATAACTCCTGGATGCGCCACAGTGAAGTTGGTTTGTTTCCAAGTAAACTCGGGGATTTGCGAGGCTTTTGCGATTTCTGTGAGAAACCCACGATTATCTGCAAACCGCTTGCAGTCGAAAATTTTCACTCCATTAATCATACGGGTATTTTAGCGGAGGAAAAGAATCCTCGCTAACCCAAGGAAATATTAGCAATTCAGGCGCTAGATAATCTTGATTTCTGCGCTTGTTTCTGGTAAACTCTCCTAATTTAAAAACCAAAATTAAACAAAAAAATGAGTTTCATTCCAACCGCTTTCGCCGCTACTACAGAAGCAAGTGTCACGGAATCTAGTTTTCCTGATTTGCTTTTCACGGTTTTGCTTGGATTAGGAATCCTCGTAGGTGTATATCTCATCGCCACTCTCATCGCAGGAATGGTGAAGAATGCGATTCAAAAACGCCAAGGAGATAAAAACAAAGAAGTAGTTGTGTTGTATGGCAGAATCGTTTTCTTCAGTGTTTTTGCGCTTGGTGCGATGATTGGTTTAACTGTAATTGGAGTGCCGCTTGGTTGGTTTAGTGGAGGTATCGGATTAGGTTTAGCTTTCGCGATGCGCAGCTTCATCACCAACTTCTTCGCAGGCATCATGTTGCTTACAAACGATAGATTCAACATTGGTGATTTCGTAATTGCTGGTAGCATCAAAGGAAAAATCCTCGAGATTCGCGGTAGAAATACAACTCTCCGTGCAGTTGATGGTGGAGAACTTACTATCCCAAATATCAAACTTCTCAACGCAAATGTAACTTGCTATGCGCGAAATCCTACCCGCCGCCACGAATTACTAATGAGTGTGGGTTATGATACAGATCTCAAAGAAGCAGCGAGAATTCTCAAACATGTAACCGCTGCGCATAAAGATGTAGAAGCGAAACCAAAACCGATGGTTTTGATTGGAGAAGCTGCAGACAGCGCAGTTACTTTGAAGGTGAAGTTTTGGACAAAAGTGCATTCCAAATGGTGGATTACAAAATCCGACTTGATGCGCAAAATGATGGATGCGATTACCACAGCTGGTATCGATATTCCATATCCAGTCCAAACTCTTCGCATAGATGAAGCAAGCAGTGGCTTACTAGCGCGCAGTGAAAACCTCCTCGGCAATCTGAGAAAAATTGAGGAGAAAAAGGTTATCAAGAAAGCCAAGGCGAAAGTCTTCACACCGACTCCGGTAGAAACCGCGCAACTCCCCGCAGAGATTACAGAAGCATCAATTACTCAAACGGCAGATTCATTGAAATCCGCAGCGGAAAATATTCAAACTCCTGCTGCTTAATTCCATCTCATTACTCACCCCTGAATGAGTTTCAAACCAATCCCTGACGAAAGCCTCCTCTCCACAATTTTCACTAAGCGGAAAATTCGTAAAACTGGAGAAGGTAATCTACTCAAGAATACTCTGAAGTTACTCGCGCAATTTGAAGATAACTGCGAGGAAATGCTAGTAAGCGAGATGGGAGATTTAGTTGATGCGCTACATCGCAGCGCGCTTTGTGTGCAATCTACAAAACAAAAAGTTTTACTTGAGAAGCTCTGCAGAGGTAGCAGAAAAAGATTCCATATCAGGAGATAGCTAAATAAAGAAAACAGTTTTTACTTCTAGCTTTATACTCTAGAATTGCTTTGTTATGCGTGTAATTCTTCTCAATCCCGCAGAGGCTGAAGCTACGAAATTAGAGTGTAATGGAAAAATCCAAAGCTTCCCACATTCCCAGCGTGATAGTGGGGCAGCTCTGATTACCGCTTTGAAGAAACTAAAAATCCAACCCACTGATACGCTGCAAGTGGTTATCGGCCCAGGAAATTTCACGGCGATTCGCAGTAGCGCTTTGATAGCGAATGCGATTGCCGAAGCAACAAAATGTAAACTCGCTGCGCGCAAAACTACAGAAACGAAATTCCGCAGCGTGAAAGCAATCATTCCTTTTTATGGAAAATCACCCTCCATCACCATCGCGAAGAAGCTTAGGTAAAAAAATCTGGCAGATTTCTCTCGGAGTAGTTTTGATTGTAGCTGGAATCATAATGCTGGTAACTCCTGGCCAAGGCATCCTCGCCATCGTCGCGGGAATCGTTTTAGTTTCTCCTTATCACGGGAGAAGAGTTATCTGGAATCTAAAGCAGCTTTGGAAATGGGTGAAACAAAAGTGGTATTCTTTCCGCTATCCGCGTGTAATCCAATCTAAGATTTGGCAAAAAATGCGGAAACTTAAAAAAACTCTCAAGAAATGAATCTCTACATCGTTGCTACTCCGATCGGAAATCTGGGTGATATGACTTTTCGCGCAATCGAAACTCTGAAAACTGTAGATATCGTAGCTGCAGAAGATACTCGCACCGCGCAAAAACTTTTCACGAAGTTTGATATTCATACTCCACTCGTAGCTTTTCACGCGCATTCACTTGAGAAAGCAGTTGTGAAATTAATCAGTGAATTACAAAGCGGAAAATCGGTTGCGCTGATTTCAGAAGCTGGCACTCCAGGTATTTCGGATCCAGGCTACAATCTCATCTCCGCAGCAATCGTAGCTGGAGTAAAAGTGATTCCGATTCCCGGTTGCTGCGCGATGATAGCTGCGCTTAGCGCCAGCGGTTTACCGATGGATAAATTCAACTATCTCGGATTCCTCCCTATGAAGAAGGGGAGAGTGAAGCTGATGGAAACCCTAAAAGAAGAAACTAAAACTGTAGTTTTTTATGAATCTCCGCATCGCATCATAAAAACACTTTCTCAGCTAAGAGAAATCCTTGGAGAAAATAGGGAAGTAGTAATCGGCAGAGAAATCACCAAGTTGTTTGAGGAATTCTTCCGTGGTAGCTTGCAGGAAACATGTGAGTGGATTGGGAGTAAACCTATAAAAGGAGAATTCACTGTGGTTTTGGGTGGAAAAGAATAAATCTCTATTTGACAAAATCCAACTTAGATTGTAATCTTGGATACTTTTATGAATCCAGAAAATAGAGAAAATCCCGATTCACCTCAACCTAGCGGATTCGCAAAACTCCGCGCTAGATTGGGTAATATTTTTAGACCTAAAGAAACTCCTTTTGCCACTATCACTTTTAAAGGTGAAAAATTAGATACGACTAATCCACTTCCTCTACAAGATAAGCCTGCAGGGGAAATTGAAATCCCAGAAGGTAATCTAGAAAGCACTCAAACTCCTCATCGCCGGCAAGGTGATTTCAATCTAGACGAGGCTTTATCGGCAATAGGCTTAAATTCAATAGTAAAAGAAGCCCGCAGATTTTTTAGTGGATTTATTGAGCTAAAACCATCAAGAAAGTTTTCTCATAAAGATGCCTCTGGCGTGGTAAAAGGCAAGGATTGGAAAATAGTTAAAGACTCAGTAGCTGGAGACACCGTGATGGCAACAGAAGGATATATAGCAGTGATTAAATATGCTGGAGACAACCATGCAATCGCAAATTCTGATGGAATGCCCAAAATAATTGCCGCTAATCCACAGGTAATTGTTTTTATCCCAAACGGCGTAAGTTTCAAGTTTAGCCGCAGCAGTGAGAATGGCTTAACAGTTAAAAACGAAAAAGGTAAAGCAATCGTAACCTACGAAAAAGAAGCTACTGTGAAATAGCTTCTCTCTGTTAAAATACGAGAAATTTAAAACACACTCATTGGAAATTTTGTTTCAGGCTACGATTGGAATTGCAGCAATCATCGCAGTGATTTCTGGTGTGAGGCTTTTTATTGATATCCAGCAACACCGTTATCGCCAGAATCAGAAGTATGTTTTGATTTCTATCCGTGTAAGTAAAGAAAATGAGAAGTTACCAATCGTAGCGGAGCAAATGTTTGCGGTATTACATGGTATCCATTCTCATATTTCTCTACTAGATAAGCTAAAAGGAATCGATGTAGAAAGCCTTTCTTTTGAAATCGCGAATGTGGATGGGATGATAAAGTTTTATGCGCATGTGCCAATTCACTTGAAAAACCTGATTGAAAATCAGATTTATGCGCAGTATGCCGATGTGGAAATCACCGAAGTGAAAGATTATATGCAGGAGGAAAAGCTGGAGATTCGCACTCCTGAGATTTCTGATGCGGAGGAAGCTACCACCACAGCGGTGATGGAGATGGAAAAGAAACTGGCGCAACCCGCTGGCTTCACACAGTTGAAAGAGTTTCAAAATTCTCTCGCAGCAGAATTGACTCTCAGCGGCCCGAGTATCTATCCAATCAAACGCTACACCCAATTCGAAGACAAAATCACTCGCACCGCTGTAGATCCACTCTCAGGAATCACTTCTACACTGATGAAGCTTCCTTATGTGGGAGATAAAGCCGCGGTGCAAATCGTGATAAAACCTATCGGAGATGAATGGAGGAAGAAAGCGACGGAATGCGCGAGAATCCTCGGGAAAGGAATTTTCTTCCATATTCATAAGCTGCAGAAGTGGTATACGATTGCTTTCATGACTCGGAGTATCTGGCCGAAGATTGTTTTCTTTCCAATCTACTGGGTTTTCTTTTTCCAAGGTTTGATGAGCGGCAGCAAACATTCTTTCTCTGCAGAAAGTGGAGGAGGAGATGTCTTAAGTGAAACGATGACTAGCAGCCACGATAGAGAAAGCGCCACCGATGCCGTGATGGATAAAGTGATTAAACTGCCTTTCGATGTTTCCATTCGCGTTTTATACACTTCCGCTACTCCCGATACTGCAGCAGCGAAAATGAAGATAAGAGAATTAACTGGGGCTTTCAAGCAATTCAACCAACCACATCTCAATAGTTTCAAAATTGCGGAAACCAATAACACCACAGTGATTCAGCGTTTCCGTGAAAGAGAAATTTACGAATCTTTTGTTTTGAATGTGGAAGAGTTGGCTACAGTTTTCCATCTACCGAATATCGAAGTAAAAACTCCGAATATCTTTTGGGTAAGCAGTAAGAAACTCGAGCCACCAGTCGATTTGCCAGATCCAAGTAGAGAAAAAGAGCTTACTACCCTAGGGAAATCCAACTACCGTGGAGTAGATAAACTCTTCGGGATTCGGAATGAAGATAGGCGCCGCCACATCTACATCATCGGTAAAACTGGTATGGGGAAATCCACACTATTGGAGAATATGATTATCTCCGATATCCGCGCAGGCAAGGGAGTCGCGGTGGTGGATCCACACGGAGATCTCGCTGATACGATTCTCAGCCACATCCCAAGTAATCGCACAAATGATGTGATTGTGTTTGATCCAAGTGATAGAGATTTCCCAGTAGCTTTCAACATGCTGGAAAACATCGATCCAGCGATGAATAGCGTGGTTGCCTCTGGATTGGTAGGAATCTTCAAGAAACTTTATGCAGAGAGCTGGGGGCCTCGGTTGGAGCATATTTTGCGTAATACGATTCTTTCACTACTCGAATATCCAAATACCACGATGCTAGGAATTCCTCGCATTCTCGTAGATAAAAATTTCCGTAGGCAAGTGGTAAAGAAAATTTCTGATCCAATCGTAAAACGCTTCTGGGAAGATGAGTTTGAGAAGATGCAAGACAAGCAACGCGTGGAAGCGATTTCGCCGATTCAAAATAAAGTTGGGCAATTCCTTTCTTCCGCGATTATCCGCAATATCGTCGGCCAGCCGAAGTCGATGATTGATTTGCGCTACGCGATGGATAATAAAAAAATCTTCATCTGCAATCTATCGAAAGGAAAAATCGGTGAAGATAATTCCTCTCTGCTGGGAAGTATGATTATCACGAAATTCCAGCTGGATGCGATGAGTCGCAGTAATATTCCTGAGAAAGATAGAGTGGATTTTTATCTCTATGTGGATGAGTTTCAAAATTTCGCTACAGACTCTTTTGCCACGATTCTCTCTGAAGCTAGGAAATATCGCTTGAATCTCACGATGGCGAATCAGTATATCGCGCAGATGAGTGAAGAAGTGCAAGAAGCAGTTTTTGGTAACGTTGGCACAACTTTGAGTTTCCAAGTCGGTTTCGATGATGCTGAATATATCTCGAAGCAATTTAGCGAAGTGGTTACTCCAAATGATTTAGTGCAGCTTCCGAAATACAGCCTCTACTCCAAGCTACTGATTGATGGAATGCCAAGCCAACCATTCTCTGCAGCTACACTGCCACCTGTAGGTAATGAAACAGAAGAGGGTAGGAGAGAGAAGGTGATTCGTTTCTCACGCGAGAGATACAGTAAACCTCGCGCGATGGTAGAAGATAAAATCAAACGCTGGAGTGAAAACTCAGAGAAGCAGGAAGAAATTGCTGGGCAAAAAGCGGAGAAGAAACAACTCATCGAGAAAGATGCTTCTGTCGGTGAGAAGAAAATTTTTGCGAAGCTAGAAAAGGTAGAAGAAAAAGCGGAAGAAACCGCTGAGAAAATTGTGGCGAAGCTGGAAGAAAGGAAACCAATCCAACCACATTTCCCTGGAGAAGCAGCCATCCCGCAGCAACCGAAACCTACACCTAGACCAGCGAATAAATCTGGTTACCAACTACCGAAAATCAAACCTCAACCCAGCCGCCCGCCAGTGAATACTGTGAAGCAACACAATATCTCTAAAGATAAAAATTAATCCAAGAGAAAACATTTAACTTCTTTATGTTTTGGTTTTTTCGGTGCATCAGGAGAATTTTTCGCAACGATTTCAAAAATAAATCTCAGTGCTTCACGATTCGCTACAACCCATTTCGCTGCGAATTCGAGCAGTCTTGAATCATCATCCCCGTCGATAATGCCCTTAATGTCTTGAAAAATTCTATCTACATCATCTGAATAGTAACCTACTTCTTTCTTAATTGCCCTTGCAACAACCTTTCTAAAAACCAGATAGGGATTAAGTTTATGCTTAATTTCTTCGCGCAAAATATCTTTCAATGTTTCCCTACTCCCACCAACTTCTGGGTTTTCCGACAACTCTAATCCCGCTATTAATGCCATCTTTAAAAATTAGATAATTAAGTATCCCATTATCTAATTAAGCTGCTTGACTGTCAAACCACAAAGCTAACCAGCTTCCCAGTCACATAGATTTCTTTCTTGATGGCATTTCCCTCCAGCCACTTCGCAGCGTTGGGTGAAGCTTTCGCGAGTTTGATTGCTTCCTCTTTGGAAATATCCGCAGCCACTTCGATGGTATCGCGCAGTTTTCCATTGATTTGAATTGCGAGTGTGATGGTGGAATCTACTGTGAGTTTCGCATCAAATTTTGGCCAAGGTTGAGAGTGAATCGAATCTTTATTTCCCAATTTCTCCCACAATTCCTCTGTGAAGTGTGGTGCGAAAGGCGCAAGTAGCAACAAGAATTTTTCTGCAAAAGCGCGAGGAAATTCTTTTTCACCCGTAGCTTCATTTACAAAAATCATCATCTGAGAAATCGCCGTATTGAAACCGAAGCTATCGATATCTTCACTCACTTTCTTGATAGTTTTATGAAGAGTTTTCTCCAGCTTCGTATCAGTTGAATCAGAAACTTTTTCATACAGCCGCCAAACTTTTTCAAGAAATCTGCGCAAGCCAATCACACCCTTCGTGCTCCATGGGCAACTACCCTCGAATGGGCCCATAAACATTTCATACATGCGCAGCGTATCCGCACCAAACTCTTTCACAACCTCATCAGGATTGATTACGTTGCCGAGAGATTTACTCATCTTCTGACCATCTTCTCCGAGAATCATTCCCTGGTGGCGCAGCTTGAGAAAAGGCTCATCGAATTGAATCAAACCCGCAGCATGCGCAGCTTTCGTAAAGAAGCGCGAGTAGAGGAGATGTAATACTGTATGCTCAGCACCACCAACGTAAAGATCCACTGGCAACCACTGCTTCAGTAATTCCTTGCTGGCGAATTCTTTATCATTCTTCGGATCGGCATAGCGGAAGTAATACCAACTGCTACAAACAAAAGTATCCATCGTATCGCATTCTCTTCGCGCTTTGCCTCCACACTTCGGGCAAGTGACTCCCGCGTGGAAAGTTTCCGATATCACAAGCGGGGATTCACCAGTTGGATGAAAATCCACATCGGTAGGCAATTTCACTGGCAAATCTGCTTCTGCGACCGGCACCGCGCCACACTTCTCACAGTGAATAATCGGAATTGGAGCACCCCAATAGCGCTGACGGCTTACCAACCAATCACGCATCTTGTAAGTGATTTTCGCTTTACCAACTCCATCATTTTCTAACTTCGCAATAATCTTTTTCTTACATTCTTCGGTAGTTAAAAGAGAAAATTCTCCAGAATTAAAACTAATTCCAGCATTCTCAAAAGCTCTTTTGGAAATTATTAAACCAGTGAGAATTGATCTCACAACCTCATCACTTGGATCTTTTAATATCTGAGCCCTTAAACCTTCTAAGCTTTCGTAAGTTTGGAAATCATGTTTTTTTGATGGTGTTTGATAGCTGCCAGTTTGTGATATCACTACATATTTAATTTCAATTGTATTCTTACCATATTTCTCATTCATTACTTTTGCAAATTCAAAATCACGCTCATCATGCGCTGGCACCGCCATAATCGCACCAGTGCCATAGCCCATCAACACATAATCCGCTACGAAAATCGGAGTTTCCTTACCATTCACTGGATTGATAGCAGAGATTCCTTCAAGCTTTACACCAGTTTTTTCTTTCTCCGCTTGGCGCGCCAACTCAGTTTTGCGTGAAGCTTCTTCGAGATATTTTTCTACTTCTTTCCAGTTTGTGATTTCCGATTTCAGATTCTGGATGATGGAATGCTCCGGTGCTACCACCATAAAAGTGGCGCCGAATAAAGTATCTGGGCGAGTGGTAAAAACGCGTAAAGCCACTGGCAGCTGCGCGTAGAAACTCGCAACCTTAGATTTTTCTGAATGCTGCGCGATGTAATTCATCGCATTCTCATAGCTAGCGTGATTGGCAAGTAGCGAGAAGTGATAGCCTTTGCGCCAGAGATGGTTAAATTGAGATTTATTATTTTTATCTTTCTTGATTGCACCAGCTTTTTTAACCCCACCGTTAACGGTGGGGTTAGGCACGGTGGTGGAGTTAAGCGCATTAGATAATTCTGGATAGTTTTCAAAAAATCTTCTCGCAGAAACTCCTTTCAGTTGATTTAGAACTTTCCCAATTCCACCAGCATCATCATTAATCCACACAACCGCGTGTAAATGATTTTCCGCTACCACCGCTTCAAGAATCCTGAAGTTATCTTTCGCAGCATCTTCCGCCTCTGCTAAACCCTGCAAAATCACCTGCGCTTTTGCTTTTGAATCAATCAGTTTTTCACCTACTGCGAAATCTTTTTTCTTAGAATCATTTTCTTCACAGCCATTTTCCGCAACGGTATTCCAAGTAACCAAAAATAAATTTCCACAATCGCTATCAGAGCTTGGATGAAAATCACGATTCAAGTCTCCGCGCGAAATTCCCTTCACATTGAAATCAATTTCCGCACCTTCGCTTTTTCCAATCCAATTGCGCTGGCCAGTCTTGGTAGATTCTGGCCAATCGATTTTATCGAGGCCATCAAGTAATCCGCTGGTATTACCTTTCTTTTCGAGGAAATCGGTAATGCGGAAAAACCACTGCTTCATTTTCTTTTGAATCACCGGATTCTTACATCTATCGCATTTCCCATCGATGACTTGCTCATTTGCCAAAACCGTCTGGCAATCACCACACCAATTCACCGCTGCTTCCTTCTGATAGGCTAAACCTTGCTTGTAGAGAAATAGAAACCACCACTGCGTGAAGCGGTAGTAATCTGGTTTGCTAGTAGTAATTTCTCTTTCCCAATCGTAGCTGAATCCCAACGCCTTGATTTGGCGGGTAAAAGTTTTGATATTCGCATCAGTATTTTTATCTGGGTGAATTCCGGTTTTGATGGCGTGATTTTCTGCTGGCAAACCGAAGGCATCCCAACCCATCGGATGCAAAACATTCTTACCTTCCATCCGCGCTTTGCGCGAAACGATATCGGTTGCGGTGTAGCCCTCTGGGTGGCCTACATGTAAACCTGCGCCACTCGGATATGGAAACATATCCAAAACATAAAGCTTCTCGCGCTTCGTATCAGCATCATCCGCGCGGTAAAGCTGAGATTCATCCCAGCGCTTCTGCCATTTCGGCTCGATTTCCAGATGGTTATAATCCATATAATCGGGGTAAGATAAGCGTAAATTAGCATATTTTTGTGGAATTCAGAAGTAGCGGTATCGTGTTGCGCAAACAAAACTACGGAGAAGCCGATAGGATTTTGCGAATTTTTACGCAAGAGATGGGAATGGTTTCCGCGATTGCCAAAGGTGTGAAGAAAATAAAATCACGCAAAGGCGGTAGTCTTGAGTTATTTTCTGAGGTGAATCTGCGCTTGATGCGCAAACTCGGAGAGTTGTTTTTGATTACTGAAGTTGCAAGTAAGCAGCATCCCGACTTCACGCTTCCGCAACTCGCAGTGACTTACAAAATCGCCGAATGGATTCTCGCATTGCTGCCACCAGAGAAACCTTTTCCAGAGATTTATGAGTTACTTCAAGTAGTTTTCAAAGTAATTCCAAAAACGGAGAAACTCTCACTCGTGGAATTAGCTTTTGGTGTGAAATTCTTCAATGATCTCGGTTATCTACGCAATCCTGAAGATTACAAAGATAAAATCCGGAAGCTGCTTAAATTCCTCATCACCGCACAGTTTCGAGAAATCCTAAGGTTAGAAGAAGATACCGTAACTTTCAATGAAGTGAATCGCATCCTCATCGAGATCTACGAAACAGAAACAAATAAAACCTCACGCGTGGAAATAAATACGAGAGGCTGGAAATAAAATAAAGCTTCGCTTTGTTCTAAATATTCTAACTGTTGTAATTGTTCTAAATGTTATAGTAAGCAAAATTAGTTTGAAAGCCGAAGGCTTCCCTTCGGGAAAATTAAAACCTTAGAAATTTTTCTACAACACTAGCTACTAACGCCAACACCATGTGGACCGATACTCTCAATCCCATCGCGCTCAGCCTCGGCAGCTTCTCAGTTCGCTGGTATGGAATCGCTTATGCGCTTTCTTTTGTTCTCGGCTACATCTGGTTGGCTTCGCTCGCGAAAAAGAAGCTAGTGAATCTCACCCTCGAGGAAGTTGATTCACTCATCTTCGCTGTAATCCTCGGAGTGATTGTCGGCGGTAGGCTCGGAGATTCCTTGTTTTACCATCCGCAAACACTTTGGCTGAATCCACTGCAAATCGTCAAAGTTTGGGAAGGCGGTATGAGTTTCCACGGAGGTTTGGCTGGAGTTTTACTTGCGGTAGTTTGGTTTGCGCGGAAGTATCAGAAATCTTTTTTGGAGATTACAGATTTACTCACAATCCCAACCGCAATCGGATTATTCTTCGGAAGAATTGCTAATTTTGTAAATGGAGAATTGTGGGGAAAACCCACTGATGGAAGCTGGGGTGTAGTTTTCCCTCGCGCTGATAATCTTCCGCGCTATCCCTCTCAGCTTTTCGAAGCTGCGAAAAATGTAATTATCGGCACCGCTTTGATACTTACTTTCAGAATAAAACCGAAGAAGGGAATTCTTTCTTTTCTTTTCCTCACACTTTATGGAATCGGCAGAATCACCGTGGAATTGCTTTGGAGAGAATCGCTTGATGGATTCATCGCAGGAATTCCTAGCGGAGCTTTCTGGAGTATTCCTGTATTTCTCACAGGAGTGATTGGATTAGCCTGGATAGCAAAAAAGCGCTAGAATCATGCGCTATGGGATCCAAGGAAACATTGCGCCAAGTGTTGCTTGAAGAAATAGAATCAAGAAAGCTCTTAGCTAGAGTTTTGCGCGAGAAAGAAATCGAAGGGGTAAAAATCACTGGTTTACCAGATAATGTTTTCTTGGATGTATATCAGCAACTTGATTTATTTGTGCATCAACTCCAACCAAACAACCAACTTGATTTTGAAGAAAAAAGAATCAACCTTCCAACCAATCCTAATTTATATACCTACAAAGCTACTCTGAATTTCACAACTCAAAAAGGCATACCCTTTAATTACAATATCGAAGTCTATCCTTGCTTGGATAAATCTGGAAAAGTGATTTACTGGGGATTCACTAGTAGCAGTGCTTGTTTCAAAGAATTTTTTTCATATTTAAAAGAAGTAAAAAATGGTGGAAGCTGGTTACCACGTTTTGGCAGCGAAGAATCTCCACCGCGAATTCCTGAAAGAACTCCTGTGGAATACCCAGATATAGATAAAAAAATCTAGATTTTTCTCACATCTTTCACTCCATCGACTTTTTCTAATTCAGTGAGAATCCCTGTAAGCTGCGCGATATTTTCGATTTCGAGAGTGAATTCACGCTTCGCTTGGTGTTTATCTACTTTGAGATAATTCACATCTACGATATTGATTCCCGACTCCGCTACTTTGGAAGCGATATCGCGCAAGAATCCCACACGATTCACTCCTTCAATTGCAATCTTCACTAGCTTCAGTGGTGGTGCATCACCCGCGAAATAAGCTTGTAGCCTCCTCTCAGGATTGCTGCGCGAAACTTGCTTACAGTTTTCCTTGTGAATCATCGCGCCTTTTCTTCCCATCACGGCAAAAATCTTGTCGCCTGGTTTTGGTTTGCAGCATTTCGCAAACTCCGTAGCAATTCCACTCACACCTTCGATCAGAATCTCATCTGCGCGGAAAGCAATTTCTTTTGCAGCTTTGGGAAGTTTCTTGCGAGGAATTTTTTGGGCAATCAACTCTTCTAAGTTGAAGAGATTATTTACCACTGCAGAGGAAGAAACGCTACCATTACCAATGCGAATCAAGAGCTGCTCTCTTTCTTTTTTACCTAAATCGCGCTGCTTGTAATCGCGCAGAATGGAATAATCTGCATCGAGTTTTGATTTCCCGAGGCGAGTTAGTTTCGCGTTAATCAAATCTTTTCCGAGAGTGAGATTTTCACCCTGATCCATCTGCCCAAAATGCGCTTTGATTTTACTTTTTGCGCCAGAAGTTTTTACGAAACTCAACCAGAAGCGATTGGGTTTCGCATCCTTACGCGTGATAATTTCTACCACTTCACCGTTGTGGAGTTTTTCATCTAGTTTTACGATTTTCCCATTCACTTTCGCGCCGACTGCAGTATTTCCCACACCCGTATGCACCGCATAAGCAAAATCAATCGGTGTCGCGCCTTCGGGTAAATCGAAAACATCACCATGCGGAGTGAGAATAAAAATCCTATCTTCCAAAACATCACTGGTGAGATTCTCTTGAAACTCTTCATTATCTTGCATCTTCTCATGCAGCTCCACGAGATTCTTCACCCACTTGAGTTTCTCTTCGTCGACTTTGACTGATTGCTTCTTTGCAGAGTATTGCCAATGCGCTGCGGCACCATATTCCGCTTGCTCATGCATCTCCTGAGTGCGAATCTGAATCTCAGTAGGTGACTGGCGACTGAGGCCAATCACAGTGGTATGCAAACTGCGATAACCGTTTGGTTTTGGCACGGCGATAAAATCTTTGAATCTACGAGAAAGAGGAGTGTAATGATTGTGAATAATTCCGAGAGTTGCGTAACACTCTGCGGTAGTTTTGGTGATTACGCGCAGCGCAAACAAATCATACAACTCATCTAGACTTGGATAATTCTTCAGCTTCATCTTCCGCCAGATAGAGTAGAGATGTTTCACGCGGCCGAATACTTCTACTTTAATTCCTTCTTTCTGCAGAATATTTTTCAACTCTTTCTTCGCTTTACTCACGAAAGCTTCTTGATTTTCGATACTGCCGGCTAATTCTTTTTTCAATTTCGCATAATCTTCTGGATGCAAAACTTTGAAAGCTAAATCTTCCAGCTTCGCTTTGAATTCGAAGATACCAAGCCGCGCTGCAATCGGTGCATATACTTGCAGCGTTTCCTGCGCGATGCGCTGCTGCTTATCTGGCCGCACGAATTCCAGCGTTTCCATATTGTGCAGGCGATCCGCAAGCTTGATGAAGATCACGCGCAAATCGCGCGCCATCGCCACAAACATTTTGCGGAGATTCTCGATTTGCCTTTCTTGGCCTTGGTATCTCACGGTGCCAAGCTTCTCCATATCCATACAAAGCTGCGCAACTGTTTTCCCAAATTTTTTCTGAATCACTTCCACATCCGTATCTGTATCTTCGATAACATCATGCAGTAAGCAAGCAATAATCGTATCTTCATCTGGCTTCAGTGAAAGCAGATGCATCGTAGCTGCCACTGGATGGATGAAGTAAGGCTCACCCGAGAAACGCATCTGCCCAGCGTGTTTTTCTTCAGCAAATTTGTAGGCTTCGGAAATCCTCTCCAGATTCGCATCTGGAAGATAACTCCCTACAACGCTAAGAATTTTTTTCAAATCAGCTGCCATAGCGCCAGTATTCTAGCGCGCGGAAACCCTAAAAAGAAAGCTATTTCGTGTGAGAAAGCTACCAAATTCAGGAAAACGATGGTTAGGCTTTGAAATTTCTCGCTAACTTCCCTAAAATGCCTCGGCTTCGGATTCAAACATCTCGGGCGAGTAGCTCAGTTGGTTAGAGCGCAACACTGATAATGTTGAGGTCGGAGGTTCAAGTCCTCCCTCGCCCACCATCAAATCCCTTTTTGGGATGCTTTGATTCTGTCGCACTTTTATTATCGAGTTTTTGGGTTCTACCCACTTCTGCTGGTTCAGAGAACTTATCAGGGTTGAAACGAAAAAATACATCAGCTTGGATTTTCCACTTCTTTCCAACCTTCTCCCGCCTCATTTCAATTTTCTCCACAAACAAATCACAAAGAATCTTTTTCTGTTTATGAGGCAACTTATCTAATCGATATTTCACCTGCTCAGAAGCAGATTTAAGTTTCTGAACCTCAACACTTATTGAACTCAAGATTCCCAGCTCTTCTTCTAGCTTTATAATCTTCTGATCAATATCAGCAATTTCTTTATTTTTACTGGCAGTTTTTTCTTGAAGCTTCTCTTCGCTATAAGTGCCTTTTTCAAAAGCTTCTTCAATCCGACCGATCGCGATCTCCTCATTTACTTTTCTTTCTCGAAGATTATTTAAATTATCTTCGATTTTCTGAATTCTTGTAGGATCACTGTATTTCTTTGAAAGATAATGTTTGATAAAAATCTCAGGATTTTTCATCGCCTTCATTATCTTTTCCCAAACCCAATCTTCCATCTGCTTCCCAGCTATCTCAAACACAGGATAATGATTGCCAGCTTTTTGGAATTGCTTTCGGCGATAGCTGAATCCTCCTTTGTGCCTTTTTGCTCCACTAAACTTCTTAGGAGTCTCTAGCGTCATATCTACGAGCTTCCCAGTAAGTAGATAATCTGTATTTCTCCTACCTCCTACGCGACTTCTACGAGCATTTTGAGCTTGATAAAAAGTAAATTCGGAAACACATGGAGGAATACTAACAACAGTCCAATCTTTTTCTAGCAGCTCACCACCATTTTCGTCTTTTCTGTTTGCTACACACTCACCTCTATAAAGCGAATTCTCAATAATCTTTGAAACAACTTTTGCAGTCCATGATGAATACATATCTTTAGCTTTCGTATGTTCTCCTTTTGGAACTCTCAATTCATTCAGTCTCTTGGCTATTTGACCATCACCTAGTTCTTCGTAGATATACCAATTGAAGATTTCCTCAACTTGTTTCTTTTCCTTTGGAATGATTTCTAGCTTCTTACCTTTTCCGTTTGGATTAGCGACTGGTTTGTATCCATAGGGAATATGAGTTCCGATATAATTTCCAAGTTCAGCAGAAGTTAGCCTTCCCATTTGGGTTCTACCCTTAATCAACTCTCTTTCAAATTGTGCGATTGCTCCGAAGATCTGAAAAATCAATTTGCCGATTGCTCCACGAAAATCAATGTTTTCTTGAACTGAAACAAAGCTAACTTGATTCTTTTCAAAAGTCTCAAAGATACTCAATAAGTGCTTCAATGATCTCGAAAGACGATCTATCTTCCAAACCAACACCGCATCAAACTTACCCTGTTTAACATCTGCTAGTAGCTCCTGAAGCTTTGGACGCATAAAATCACTACCAGTGTGAACATCTTTATAAATCCACTCTCGCTTAGTCTCTAAGCCAAGCATTGTGTTTTGATTCACATAATCAAGCAACTTCTTTTCTTGAGCTTCTAACCCATATCCATCAATCTTTTGTTCTACGGTAGATACACGAATATAGATAGCCACCCTTCTCTTGCTCTCCGTACTGTTACCGAAACTGTTCATCAGTTAGATTCTATCCACTTAGTTAGCCGAAATCAATAAGGTTAGAGAAGTTACTTTTTATCAATTCCATCAAATACTCCCATCTGTGAAAGCGCATTAGTAATTCCCTCAAGTGTTTCTTTGGGATTATCTTCAGGATAATGCGCTCTCAATATTATTTCAGAGCGATTACTCACTATTCTTTCGGCATGCTTAACCTCACTTTTCATCGTGGGGTATTTTCCCTTGAAAGAAAGGCTCTAAATAGACCTTCTAGTAGTACTTTTTTATGGCTTTTTTGGCTAGAACTGAAATAGATCGTCTTTAAATCTAATTTCACCCGCTTTCACTTCAAAGAAAAGCTCATTACTTGGGAAGCTAAACTTTTTTCTGAGGTTTCTGCGGAAATTATTGAGTGCTTTCTTAATTACTTTTTTTCCTCCTTCCGTAACATCCTCCAACTCCTTAGAAAGAATCGCTTTGCTTTTTTTACTAGCAGCAAGCTTTAGTAGAGTTTGAGGGATACATCCCTCTTTTATCTCATACTCGATATTTTTGAATCTCAGTAGTTTTGGTGGATGGAAAGTTATCTTGTCTAGGATTTCTTCTTTTTCTCCTTTTTTTAATTTTTCAAAATCAAAATTAAGCCTAATCTGGTCATCTTTGAAATCTTGGAAGAATTTATCCTTTACGTTAACCCGTAAAGCCATTTCTTGTCCGCCGAAAAGTTTATCTTTCTTTTTTACATCAAGTTTTAATATTTCGATATCACCAATACTCTCCAGAAAAAGCATGCCTGCAATAAAGTCTATTTTTTCGGAAGAATATGGCTCATCAACCAGCAACATTTCTACAGAATAGTTCCACAACAAATAGTGAATATGTTTTGCAACTTTTTCGAGCTGTTTTTCGGCTTTTGGGAAATTCATATCAGGCAAAAATAACTTATCGTTTTTCCACTTTTCTAAATAATCCTTAATAAAACTCAATACTTTTTTGTGATTGATTTTAAAATCGTATTCAATTGAAAAAATATCAGATCCAACTATGCTGCTAAAATCAAAGAGGTCGCTAACTTTATCGAGTGTAATATGCTCAACCCCCTTACTGACAGTTTCATCTTTCTTTTCGTCATGTATAAATCTCTCCTCATACATTTCTGAAATCAAGCCATCTCTAATAAAACCTCGCAGAAACATTTCCAAATCTGAAAGCTTGAATATTTCGTATGTTGTTAAATTTGGAAAACAATCTCGGATAAAATCTTTCCCAAATTTAGATTTTTTCTCTGATTTTTCTTTTGCTATTTGCAGTAAATACCAAGCAAGAAGCAGTTTGTTTGGATTCGCCCAATTAGGTTTTTGATCAATCATGCTTGCCAGATTTTAGCCGAAATCAATAAGACTTGGCGATTATAAACCGTTTAAATCGGTTATCTTGAATAAAAATCAAATAATCAATTCCTTAAGGAAGGTTTTTTTAGATTTTAATCCTGAATTCAGCTTTATTTTGCCACCACTTAACCCATGTGAGAGAATGCTCGCGTTGACTCTCATTGTATTCGGGGATAAAGGCTCTTTAAACGCATTTACAGCAGCAAAGCGGGGTAATCCGCTTCCTGCCGAGCTGTAGGTGCGTGAGTGCCGAATGTGAGGGTCAACCAGGTTGCTGGGTTGCCCCACTTTTCGTTTGAGGGCTGAGGGCAATCTGATCTTTGCTTCTCCTCCTGTGCCCTCCCTACAATTCAAAGGTAAGCAGTTTGTCGCCAACTATCACCTCGGTGTGCCGTATTGTGAGTTGATTCCACAGAAGTCAAAAAGTCTCACGGCGAAAACAAGCTTGCATGATAATCTCATTCTTCACGGCGATAATTTGAAAGCGTTGAAGGCTTTGCTTCCGACTTACGCTGGAAAAGTGAAGTGTATTTACATTGATCCGCCATACAATACTGGCAACGAGGGCTGGGCATACAACGATGCGGTAAATAGCCCAATGCATAAGGAGTGGCTCGGGGAAACTGTGGATCGCGAAGATCTTACGAGGCACGACAAATGGCTATGCATGATGATGCCGCGACTGAAGCTACTCCGCGATCTTCTGCGTGAGGATGGAGCGATTTTTGTGAGTATTGATGACAACGAAGTGGCGCATCTGCGAATGCTGATGGATGAAGTTTTTGGTGAAGAGAACTTTGTAGCGAATGTTATTTGGGAAAAATCAGATAGTCCAAGAATGGATGCTAAATTTTCAGTGAGACATGATCACATACTTATTTACACAAACAATAAAAATATTTTTGCTCCAAATAATTACATAGATGAAGAAATTCCTGAACACTACAACAAAAAAGATGCCAATGGACGAGTCTATTATCTAAAGCCGCTCCGCGTGATGGGTGGCAACATAAGCGAAAGTTTGTTTTATCCATTGATCGCACCAGATGGAACTAAAGTTTTGCCTTTCGAATCTAGTGGAGCAAAAGGGTGTTGGCGCTGGAGTAAAAAGAAAATTGAGGCAGAGATTGAAAGAATTGAGTGGATTTCCGGTAAAAATGGATGGAATCCGTATTTTAAAATCTATGCCGACAAAAGAAAGGCTATGCCGATAGAAACGATATGGAATCATCAAGAAGTTGGTAGTAATAGAACATCAAAAAATGAAATGAGAACGATTTTCTCAGAAGATCTCTTCGATACGCCAAAACCAGTTTCGCTTCTCAAAAAAATCATTCAACTTTCTACTGATAAAGATTCCATTATTCTCGACTCCTTCGCTGGCTCAGGCACGACGGCTCACGCTGTTTTAGCCCTCAATGCAGAAGACGGCGGCAATCGAAAGTTTATTCTCGTGGAGTGTGAGGATTATGCCGACACGATCACCGCCGAGCGTGTGCGACGAGTGATGCGTGGTGTACCGAATGCGAAAGATGAGAAACTGAGAAAAGGTTTTGGCGGATCGTTTAGCTACTTTGATCTCGGCAAAGAGATTGAGATGAAAACTATTCTGAATGGCAAAAGATTGCCGAGCTATAGTGAGTTAGCGCGGTATGTTTTCTACACCGCCACTGGCGAGGAATGGAATGAAAAAACTCTTAATGAGAAGCGGCATTTCATCGGTGAGAGTCACGAATACGAGGTTTATCTTTTTTACGAGCCAGATTCTGCGAAGCTTCGCTCGCTCGCTTTCAATCTCACTCTCGCAGACAAGCTCGGCAAGCCGAAGGAAAAGAAGCGGCTTGTTTTTGCGCCAACTAAATTTCTAAATCAAAGGCAGCTTGACGAGAGAAAGATCGTTTTCTCACAGCTGCCGTTTGAGATTTATCAATTAACTGAATAAAGATGAAAAAAGTTTTAGAAAAGGTCGCTTCTGTCCATTGTTCAGATATTAATTCTCGCGGAAGTGGTTTTATTATTTCTAGCGATGGTCTGATCGCAACAAATGCTCATGTTGTCAGACAGAATAATCAAACTAGTACGAATATAATAGTTAGATTTGACGATCAATCTCAACTCGAAGCACAAGTTTCGATGCTCGATGAGACCAAAGATTTTGCGATACTCAAAGTCAATGCAAGCAAAGAATTAAAATTTTTTGAGCTTGTTGTCTACGATAAATTTGAAGAGTTTAGCGATGTGATTTTCGCAGGGCAGGGATTAGATCTTCCGAGATTATCCATTCATAAAGGTTGGGCTTCAAGAAAAATTGATATTGATGGCGTTAAGGCTCTGCAAATTGATGGTCCTATAAATCAAGGAAATTCTGGCGGACCAGTTTTAGATCAATGTGGTCGTGTTATTGGAATCATCACACGAACAGAGGCGAAATTTGATTCCGATCTTGCCGCTTTATTGCAGATAATTCCAAATTTACAAGGAGATATTCAGATGTTTGGAATTCGGTTACCAGAGACATTGCGGAGAATTATTTTCTTCCTTAATCGCAACAGATTTGTCGGCGTTGGATATGCGTTTGCTGTTGATTATTTAAAAGATGCTTTAGAAAAAATTAGATCAAAATAATGCACCTCAAACACTATCAAGAAACGACACTCGCTCGCATTCGCGATTACCTCACGGCAGTCGCTCGTGAGCGTAAGGATGGCAATCGTAAACACGCTAGTCTCGATGCGTGGAATACTTTTGGTATAAAAACAAAAGATGGTGAGCTGATTCATTATCAAGAAAAACAAAACGCACTCCACGAAGATGTGCCGAATTTTTGTTTAAGGATTCCGACTGGCGGCGGCAAAACACTGCTTGCCGTGCATACTCTCGGCATCGCCAATGATACTTTTTATCAGAGAAGCACTGGGCTTGTGTTGTGGGTTGTGCCGACGACGCAAATTTACAATCAAACACTCCGCGCCTTGCGCGATCGAGGGCATCACTATCGGCAAGTGCTTGATACCATTACAGGCGGTCGCACACTCATTCTCGAAAAAACCGATCGCTTCACGCCCAACGATGTAGAGCAAAGCTTATGCGTGCTGCTCATGATGTTGCCTGCGGCGAATCGACAGACTAAAGAAACCCTCAAGGTTTTCAAAGATAGCGGTGCTTTTGCCGAGTTTTTTCCGCCAGAAGATAATCATGTAGAGCAGCAAAAACTACTCGAGAGATTTCCAAACTTGGATTATTTCGGTGGGGAGAAGGAGCAATCTAAACAAAATGGGTTTTGGGGTAAGCAGATCAAAACCTCGCTTGGAAATGTTTTGCGTGTGTTGAATCCGATGATTATCTTAGATGAGGGGCAAAAGGCTTACTCGAAACTCGCGCAAGAAACACTCCTTGGATTAAATCCCTCTCTTATCGTTGAGCTTTCTGCTACACCACCCATCGGTAGTAATATCCTCGTTTCCGTTTCTGGTAAAAGTTTGAATGATGAAGGAATGATAAAGCTTGACCTGCATATCACGAATAAAACAAGCACTAACTGGCACGATACCATACTCGCAAGCATTGAAAAACTTAATCAGCTTCGTAGTAAAGCCGAGGAATACGATGCCGAAACAGGTAATTACATTCGCCCGATTTGTTTAATCCAAGCCGAGCGGACTGGCAAAGAGCAGCGTGGAAGTGGCTTCATCCATTCGGAAGATGTGAAAGAATATTTAATCGAGAAGGCTGGCGTTCCTCCAGAACAAATCGCGATTAAAACTAGCGAGAAAGACGAGCTTAAAGCCGTAGATGATCTTGGCGGGCTTATGTCGCCTGAGTGTCCGATTCGCTTCATAATCACGAAGCAGGCGCTTCAGGAGGGCTGGGATTGCGCTTTTGCGTATGTTCTCACCATTCTCACGAAACCAACTTCCAAAAATGCGCTTACCCAACTTGTCGGGCGTATTCTTCGGCAACCATTTGGCGCGAAAACTGGTATAGCGGAACTCGATGAGAGTTATGTTTTCGTGTATCAACAACAGGCGGATAAGCTCATAAGAAGTGTGCGCGAAGGATTGATAGAAGAAGGACTTGGTGATCTCGTGAATAGTATTGTGGTAAGCGATGGGCAGATTGCTACTAAATCGACAACTGTAAAAGTGGCACAAATGCGAGAGCAATTCCAAGCAGTTGCAAAAACAATCACACTTCCATTATTCATGGTCGAGCGTAATGGAAAGTGGGAATCTGTGGATTACATCGTTGATCTCGAAAGCCGAATTGATTGGGAGGAAGCTGATATTTCAAAGCTCTTTGATCTCTCTTTGTCTGAAACGGAAGAAAAGGATAAAGAGTTGGTGTTTGCATGGTCAAAAGATGAGGATGAGCTGATCGAGGAGAAATCAAGTAAACAACTCAAGGCTGGCGGGCTAGAGATCGACACGGTTTTACTTACGCGCCATCTTATTGAGATTGTGCCAAATCCATGGATCGCATACGATTTTGGAAATACAGTAATCGAAAGATTGATCAAAAAGCATGGCGAGAAACTTGTTGCCAATAATTTCATTTTCATCCAAGAAGAAAGCAAAAAGCATCTACAGAGTGAAAAAGATCGTTTGATTGAAGGAATTTTCTATAAGCTAATTAAGAATGACACAATTCGCTTTGTGGTTGTAAGTGGTTTTCAATTTCCCCATGAACAAAAATTTAAAGAAGTAGTATCCGCATTTCATCCAAGTGAGAAAAGTTTGCTGGATTTCATACCAGAAGAGTCTCTCAATGGGCTAGAAAAGGAATTCGTGAGCTATCTTGAAGGGCAAGATCGGCTGTTGTTTTGGTTTCGTAATGCTGCTCGGCAAAATTATGCCTTGCAAGGCTGGAAGAAGCACAAGATTTATCCTGACTTTATTTTTACACTTTCAAAAGATGGTAAGCGTGTTGAAAATATCCATGTTGTAGAAACTAAAGGCTTACACCTTATGAACGAAGATACTAAGTATAAGGAAAGCGTATTTGAGCTTTGTAATCGGCTGGCTGAGCAGAGAGAAGACTTGAATAGTTTGAAGATTGCTACTATACCGCTGAGATACGATGTTTTCTCTGATCAAAACTGGCAACAACGGATAAATGAAGCTTTTTCTAGTTTGAGTTAATAGTAATTCTACTAATTCAAACTTACCTTTAACATATTATCTTATGACTATCTCAGACGAAGAAATCGCAGAATTTAAAGCCATCTGGAAAAAGGAGTTTGGGGAGGAAATTAGCGATGAAAAAGCTAGAGTTAGAGGTAGGGAATTGATTGAGTTTTGTAAACTATTGCTTGAACACAAGAGAAAAGAATTAACAGAAGCAGAAAAGGCTTCGGTAAAAAAGAGTGCTTAGTGGTCGTTTTTTTCTTTGCTGGACGACTTAGTTTCTAATTCTTTCATTCTTTTTTCCATTTGTGGAAAAATAATAGCCGCGATTTCTTGCGGTGTTTTGCCTTCGCGAAGCATTGCGCTTACATCCCAAAGCCCTAAGAGTTCTTTAGTCATTGTAAAAAGTTAAGAAACTATTTCTCCCAATTCTTCACCCTCCTCTGATTCTCTTGTAATGTAATGCGTGCATTGATAAATCCAGCCTTTCTCTCTGGCTTCCTTCATCATTTTTTCGATATCCTCCTTCGTTGACCATGAACGCTGAATATTTTTTTTCGACTTTGGATCATAAAATAGTGTCATTGTAGGGAAGTTAAAAAACAAAAGGTTTTTAACCTCCACCGAGTATCATCATTTGGTTTTAGCACCTTGCCTTGTCGGTAGGTTGCTGGCGGTTCGTAGAGCCAAATCTCTCCCCGCACTCTCGATGAAAGCTTTTTGATTCTACCAACTTCCCCAAACCAAACACAACTAGACATTTTGTGTGATAGCTTCGCAATATCACACAACGAATGCAGAGTTGTGTTTGGTTTACCATAATTCGCTTAAACTTCTTTCCGCCAAGACTATCGCCTTTTTGAATTCATCACTCTTTTTAAGATAATTTTGAAAACGCTTAGTAGGTTTTCCTCGATAGTATTTGATTCTTAGATTTTCTCTCATTTCATCAAGCTCATCAGCGTTAGCTATTTTGCCGACCATTCTTTCAAAACCACCAGCATTTCTGATTTTATAACTCAGATCCAAGCAATGCCGACAAGCAAAATCATTTTTGCCATAAATAAAAAGTTTGCCTACTCGTTTGTTACAAAAGTAGCACGAAAACCAATATCTATACCCACCAAAATGACAACTAGTGCTAGTAACCCTGATCTTATAATCCTTTTCCCTCTTTTCTCCAGTCTCTCTATCTGTGGAAATGTACTCCACCCTCAGATATTGATTATCAGCATCTATTGAAATGCCAATATTCCCTGTTTCCTCGCTATTCCTGAGCCAACGCAAAGTTCCAGATCGGTAAAAGTTAGAAAAATACCCATGTTTCTTTAGAAAGAAAACACTTATTCCTTTACAGTCTTCGACTGTTACCTTTTTGTCGTAGTAATATCTTCCCATTTTGACGAAATAATTAAGGATTAAAATGTAAATTCTTAGGTTTTAACCTAAAAACCGATGATCACTAGATGCTCATTACTACCTCATCCCTCTCCTTACTGATTAAATTCAAAGAATCAATGCTCTCAAAAGGGATTTCGCGCTCTTTCAAGTAAACCTCCTCAATAAACTTATTCCTCCCATTGATTTTCCGAATACAGCGTTTCTTATTGAAATCAAGAGTGAAGTGAAAAGGAAAGTATCTACTACCACCCTTCTCACCACGCAAGTTCTCCACTCGAAGAGTGGAGGTTTTGTGTGGAGAGTGGGGTGGTGAGAATTTCCTCGTAGAGAAAAAAATTTAATTTAAGAAAAGGATTTCTAGGCGACTAGTGGAGGAATTTTGCTTTAGGTAAATCTAAAAGCTAACTTCAATCCTCCCTCGCCCACCAGAAAAAATGTTCCCCGTCTTGGCGGGGGTTATTTTTTTCTGGGGAGTGTGGAGGCGCGAATCTCCGCTGTAGAGAAAAAATTTTAATTTAAGAAAAATATTTCCAGGCGACTGGTGTAGGAATTTTGTTTTAGGTAAATCTAAAAGCTAGCTTCAATCCTCCCTCGCCCACCACGACAAGTTCTGCCACCTTTGGTGGCAGGTTTTGGCGTGGGGAGTGTGGAGGCGCGAATATCCGCTGTAGAGAAAAAATTTTAATTTAAGAAAAGATTTCCAGACGATTGGTTTAGAAATTTTATTGTAGAATAACTTTGAAGCTAACTTCAATCCTCCCTCGCCAACTACTTAAAATAACGCACCAACGTTTTTAAAAAGCTACCTATGCAAAGCAAACGCTTCGGAAACAAAATCGTAATCAGGATTGATAAAGGTGAAGAGATTGTAGAAATTCTCAAAAAAGTGTGTGAGGAGAATCAAATTAAGTTAGGAGTGGTTTCTGGTATCGGAGCTACGAATCAAGCAACGATTGGATTATTTGAAACTGCGGAGAAGAAATATCACTCCACGGAGTTGAAAGGGGATTTCGAGATTGCACCGCTGATGGGAAATATCTCCACACTAGATGGAAAGCTTTATCTTCATCTCCACGCGAATCTCGCGGATAATAAACATCACTGCTTTGGCGGGCATCTGGATTTTGCGATTGTCAGCGCAACCGCAGAGTGTGTGATTGATATTATCGATGGAGAAGTAAATCGGAAATTCAGCGAGGAAATCGGATTAAACCTGTTGGATTAACGCGATTTTCTTACTTATAAGCCCTAGGAGATTTTTTCTGCCTATTTGGTGAAATCTGTGTTTTATGTTATAATACACGCAGATTTTTTATGGAAAAACAACATCAATCTATCGAAACCGAAAGAGAATTCCCTAGAAATATATTAGTGCTTGCTACTCATGGTAGTTATTATATTCCTCGTGAAATTGCTACTAGAGAAGGAGAAAAAATAAAAATCCGAGAAAAATTAAGAGCAGATTTGAGAGGAAATATTCTTAGACTGCTGGGAAACTTTTCGGATTTCAGAACTCGTAGAATAATCCCGAAGGATATTCCTAAATCGCAAAAAGTTATCGCTGGTTTTTCTAGGGCTATCGGAGATCCAAATCGCGCTAGAGATGCAGCGGATTTATTCCGCGAAACAGATTTCAATGGAGTGCCAATCTGGAAAGAAGAATTAACTTCTAATGAAAAAGAAGCACTCTTAGAGAGATATTATGATGAATATCACAGCAGGGTAAAAGCAGCGATTGAAGAAGCAGAAACTGAAAACGAGAGGGTAATTATTTTTGATTTGCATGATACTGGCAATCTCATGCTGAAACCTAATCCAGCAGAAGATAGTGAAAGAAAAGATAAATTTCCAGAAATTTGTTTGGGTGATAAAGATGGCACTGCTTGCGATCCTGAGATTATGGAATTTTTTGCTGCAGCAGTAGAAAAAAACCTCGGTATTAAACCGCATATCAACACACCTTATAAAGGAGGATATATCACTACAAAATATGGAAAAGAATATAACGATGGATTACCTTTGAGCGAAAGATTCAAGAGAAATGTTATCCAAATTGAATTAGGAAGATATCTTTATATGGATGAGAAAACTCAAAAAATTGATAAGGAAAAAGCGCGCAAGATTCAAAAAGGTTTAGAAGAAGCAATGCGAGAAGTAGGTGAAAAATACGGAGGGTAAATTTGGTGAAGCTCCGCTACAATACTCCCAATGCAAAAACGCTTCCTGCTGGAGATTTACGGAGGGTTGCTGGGAATAATTATTCTCCTGGGTTTTGGTTTTGCGAATCTGCCGCAGGAAAATCTGCGGGTGAGTTTCCTCGATGTCGGCCAAGGTGATGCGATTTTGATTCAGACTCCGCAGCAGCAGAGAATCCTCGTAGATGCTGGGCCAGTGGGAAATATTCTCACGCCACTCGGAGAGGAGTTGGGATTCTTCGAGAAGAAAATCAATCTCGTCATCATCACACATCCCGATGCCGACCACATCGCAGGTTTCGCAGAAGTATTGCGGAGATACGAGGTGGAGAATATTTTACTCACCGGAATCGTAGGTGAAAGCACTTGGTATCAAGATTTATTGCAGCAAATCGCGCAACAAAAAATCCACACAATCATCGCGGACGCGAAAACAGATTTTGATTTTGGTGGGGGAGTAATCGTGGATACACTTTATCCACTAGAGAATCTTGCTGGGAAAAAAGTAGCAGATACCAACGCAACCTCTATCACCACTCGCATCACTTTTGGGAAAACTAGTTTGCTACTGACTGGAGATCTCGATATCGCAGGAGAGAAAGATTTACTCGCGACTGGAGTGAATCTAAGCGCCGATGTTTTGAAACTCGGGCATCACGGTAGCCACACGAGTAATAGCGAGGAATGGTTAGCTGCGGTGAATCCTGAGATTGCAGTAGTTTCCGCTGGGAAAGATAATCAATTCGGCCACCCGCATGCAGATGTGATTGAGAGATTGAAGGGGAAGAAAATTTTATCTACGATGGAAATAGGAAATATAGATTTGGTTTCTGATGGAAACACTTGGGTTAATGTTAATTAACGATACTAATCGCTATTTGACAAGATGAACTCAAAGTGAAATAATCCGCAACACTTGAAAGTCTTAATAAAAGAAAAGCTCTTTGACATTTTGGTAACGCAAGAATCGCCTTGTCTTTTGACTATTCGAAGCTGAATCCCACTCACACCAATCTAGTGGGGGAGGAGGTTTGCGGATGCAAAAGATGAGGCTGCTGCTTGTGTTACGCGGGAATAGCTAAGGCTGACTTTGTGGAGTATTCCACACTGGTAACTTTAACCTTCGTGGAATTTCCCACGAAAAACTTCAACTGGAAGGAGTTGTTTATGGACAAGGACAAAGATGGCAAAATCGGCAAAGGTGGAAAAACCGCCAAAAGAATTGCCAGGCAACTCCTAGGCAAGCATATGCCCACAGCTGACACCAAGTTGACCACTGGTGACCGGAAGATACTCTTTCCTCTTCTCCGGAAAATCGGGGCCGCAAGAAACATGGGACACATGTCAGGAATCGGGACTGTGTCTCAACTTGGCATCAGGCTTGTAAAGGCAGCAGCCTAGACTCAAACCCGCGCATCTGAGTAAGCAGCAAAGGGGAGGAGATGCGGTATTGTAGTAATACAAAACCAAATCCCTCCCCACCAACCCAATTTGGGTTTTTTAAGTTACGCGTTTGTAGATTTCCGCCTCGACGAATTCTCTATCTCTTCCATACTTGAGGCGAGAAAGTTGGCGGATGGCTTCCGCAGCTTCATCATCCTTGCCACTCACATCGTAAATCGTTTCGAGAGTGAAGCCACGGGAAGTAGCATTATTGATATTGAGTTTGATACAGGCTTTGTAGTTGGCAATATTTATCAAGTCTTGCTCAGTAAATACTGGCGCAAATTCTTTCGCCATCGTCTCTGCATCACTCGCGCCAATCTTGAAGCAAAGCATACTTCCTACGTTACCAAAAACCGCATCGCGGATTTCTGTATCTTCGTGTTTACCTTTGCCACCACCTTGCGCTTTGGTAATCTGCGCGATGTATTGATGCGCTACGATTAAGTTTAAACGGTATTTTCTAGCCTCAGAGAGAATCGAAGCGAAGGAATCCGTCACGAAGTTTTGGAATTCATCGACATAGAGGTAGAAATCTTTGCGCTCTTTTTCTGGAATATTTACGCGACTCATCGCTGCTTGTTGGATTTTGGCGACAAGAATACTACCCAAGAGTTGGGAATTTAATTCTCCCGCTTTTCCTTTGGAGAGATTACAGAGAATGATTTTTCCTTCATCCATCGCTTCACGAATATTGAAAGCGGATTTGGTTTGCCCGATGATATTACGAATCAAACCGTTGGTAATGAAAGGGCCAAATTTGGAGTTGAAGTAAGGAATGATTTCCTGCTTCTCGCGCTGGCCGGAAGCTGCCATTTCTTTTGTCCAAAAGTTTTTCACCACAGGATTCTTCACTTTGGAAGCTTTGTAGCGTTGCCACGCATCATCGGTAAATAATCTGGTTAAATCAATCAAAGTTGCGCCTTCTTCCTCATCTTCCATCAGAGTGAGACAACCATTGCGGAAATAATGTTGGAGGCGTGGCCCCATGATTTCTTCACCAAACATCTTGATGAAAATCGCAAGCGCTTCATTCGCCATGAATTCTCTTTCATCGGGAGTTTTGCCTTCAAGAATGTTCAACCCAATCGGCCGAGACAAATCACCGGGATTGAAGTAAATCACATCATCCGCGCGGCTGCGTGGGATGTAGGGGAGAATCGCTTCCACTAAATCTCCATGCGGATCGACGACACAGACACCTTCACCATTGGCGATATCTTGCTTAATCATTCCCTCCAGCAAAGTGGATTTACCAGTTCCCGATTTACCAATCATGTAGAAATGTCTCCGCCTATCATCACGCTGAATCCTTACATCTTTCTTCTCTCCGCGGTAAGTGTTGTAACCGAGTAATAAACCTTCTTTTGGTAGGTTGCTTGGCGCAGGCTCCACTTTGAAATCCTGCCACTTAATCACCGTGGAAGGATTGTAACGAATATCGGGGAAGTGGAAGATAGAAGCAATTTCTTCCGTGCCGAGAATCATCTGGCTTTCGAAGCGTTTCCAGATACGCAAACTCTCAGCCCAACTACGGTGGCAGTTGCGGAAGATAAAACTCCGAACCAAAGTTTTATCCGAGTGTAGATGTGTATCCCAAAAAGAGTTGTAACCAGGCACCGCAAACTGAGTAAAGGTGCTCATGATAGAACCTTTGATTTGTGCTATCCGCGCTTCATCTAAAGCGCTTACCACCACACGAATCGTAGCATCATAACCACCATGCTCAGATTTATCCGCGATTAGCTTTACCATATTCTGCACATTTTGAGTAACTTGCGCTTTCATTCCTCCATCTGAGTTAGTGGAAAGGTATTCATTCTTCGGGCCATGAATTAGAATCCCAAAAATATTTCCTAGGAAACCAAAAGGGGAGTGAGAAGTATTCTTACGAGTATAAAGCGCATCTGCCAATTCTCTACATTTTTTCCGCCAACCAGCTTTTACTGGCCGCAGCATGATTTGAATCGCAGCCCCTTCATCAGGATTGATTTTGCTGAAAGCGTTGATAATCGGATTGATCGTTTCACTCTCCAATTTTTGGAAAGTATTGATAGGCTCAGCATAGGATTTCGCCAAAACAAAAGCTGCACCTCCGCTCCGATTACCTTTTTTTAAAATATTGTAATCAGGCACCTGATCAATCACCGCATCTTTGTAGAAGCCCGTAATCTGCTTCTCTAGCATGTGCTTAAATTTGCGTGGAGCCACCACAAAGAAATATAACTCTCCCTCCAAAACCGCATATTCGAGCGAAAAGAAATCCTGCCCGATGAGATGTGTTTTGAAATCGCGCGAAAACATCGCTTGGAGATTCTCGAGCAGATGCACCATGATGCCAGTAATCTTGCGAAACTCTTTGCTGCTACCAAATTGCTCATGCTCAGAATCCCCTTGTTTATCTTCTTTAGAATCTTTTTTCGGAATCAAAACGCGGAGAAAAACCAACTCGAGGCTGCGCTTAAAATCCCAATAACGAGTGAGTAGCGTGGTAGTTAGCTTTAATAAAATGAAACCTCCAACGATAATTTCTACCCAGAGAAGCACGAGATGTAGGAAATCACTCCAATTCATTTCCCCAATTCTAGAAGAAACTATTCGGAAATCCAAAGCCTTGATAGTTGATAGGTAATAGAAGGTAGTTTTTAGATTGTAAGAAGATTCAAAAAATCAAATGCGGGAGCGGGTTTGTAACCCGCTCTTACTGTTTGGGAAATTCACCAGCCTTATAATTTTTTATAAAGGGTTCTTTTCCTCTCAAACTAAACGCCCCGCTGGGGCGTTTCTACGCTATTTTTAATTTCTATTCTAAAAGCTTTATTCTATATTCCAACTTATTCCTTACCCTCTGCTTTTTCCTTTGGTTGGATATAAATCGAATCTTTTACTGGTTGCATACCTTTCACAGTAGGAGAAGCTGTAATTGTATTCAGGCTTTCCGCTTCACTCACTTTTTGCTCCCAAATCTCTGCCTGGGTTTGTAGCTGATTCTTCTCTATTTCTAGCTTCTTCAAAGCATAACCACGAGTGGCAGTGCGATTCGCATGCGCAAGATAAATCAAACTCACGACTAAAGCCAAAGCGAGAATCACAAAAGTCAGAGTCACTGTGCCAACCTCAATTCGCGAAGATAAAGTTCTTCTTCTCACTCCTGGAGTTGCTTCGTTACCGCTACTGATGATGAAACTCATGGTGGAATTATAGCTTCTCTGCGATACGAAGTAATGCGCTGCGGCTTCTTGGATTTTTTTGAATCTCCTCCTTACTGGGTTTGATAGGTTTCTTGGTAATAATTTTTAGTAGGGGAGAATGATTGCAGTCACATTTTAATTTTTCTGGTGGGCAGATACAACGCTTCGTGTTTTCCCGGAAAAAGTTTTTCACGATTCGATCTTCGAGTGAATGAAAACTAATCACTGCAATTCTTCCGTCTGGCTTGAGAAGCTTCACTGCGGCAGCTAAACCTTCTTGTAGCGCAGCCAACTCATCATTCACCGCTATACGCAAAGCTTGGAAAACCTGTGGTAGCAGCGTTTTTGCTTCCACCGCTGCAGCTAAATCCAAAGTAGTTTCGAGAGGTTTTGCTTTCCGCGCAGTGATAATTCCTCGCGCAACTTTTGCGGAAGTATGGATTTCTCCATACTCACGGAGAATCTTCATAAGATTATTTTCACTCCAACCGTTTACGATTTCCTTCGCGCTGAAAGGTTGCGATTGATTGAGTCGCATATCGAGATTACCCTCACGCTGGAAACTGAAGCCGCGCGAAGCATCATCGAAGTGAAGGCTACTCATTCCGATATCCATGAGAATCGCATCTACAGAATCAGCGGAGAGGAAATTTCCCATCTCGCGAAAATTCGCCTGGATGAGTCTTACATTTGGAAACTTCTGGAATTTTGCTGTAGCGATATCAAGGTTGCGCGGATCCGCATCGAAACCGATGAGTTTCCCTTGGCTACCAATAATCTGAAGCATCTCAAGCGAATGGCCACCTAAGCCCAGCGTTGCATCCACCACAGTATCTCCAACTTTTAGCTGTAAATTTTCCAAAACCTCAGAAAGTAAAACGGGAATGTGGAGTGGGGGAGAACTCAAAATTACCTGAATTTTAACACGCGAGAGAATCCCAATTTTCTCTTCGAGTAAGCGAAGCGCATCGAGAAGTTAGAAAAGATAGAAAGCTTTATTCCTTATTCTATATTCTTTATTCCTTTCTCTCTCACAACTGCTAAACTCTTCCGCGATGCCAACCAAGTTAATTACCTTTTTACTCGGTGCAACTCCTATCGGAGAAGCACGTTTTGCGATTCCGTGGGGAATGACTTTTGGGCATCTCACCCCAGCAGAAGCTTATTTTTGGGGATGTCTTGGCAACATCATCGCAATTACTATAGTAATTCTTATTCTCGAGCCAGTGGTAGTTTTCCTGCGTAAAAATTCCACTTTCTTCGATAAGCTGCTAGAAAAAATCTTCCATAAAACCCGCCACCGCCACAGCGCCAACTTCCTACGCTTCGGAGCTTTGTTTCTCACAATCTTCATCGCTATCCCATTACCAGGAAGTGGTGGTTACTCTGGAGCTTTGGTAGCGTGGTTATTTGGAGTGAAGAAAAAACCAGCTGTTGTGTTAGTTTCCATAGGGGTTTTGCTTTCTGGCTTGATTGTGCTGGAAATCACTACTGGCGCTTTAGCATTTGCAAAACTCGTGTAAAAGAAATCACACCGCTGCGAATCAACTGCGCTTCGCTACCCGAAACATCTACAATCGTAGAAGGTAGTTTCGCTGGTTTGGAATTATCTGCGAGAATCAAATCGGGTTTCACTTTGCGCTGCGCGAAAATCTCCGCAATCTCCATAGCAGAAGTAGCGGGAGTTTCTCCGCGCAGATTTGCAGAAGTAGTAATCAGTGGTTTACCAAAAGCTTTCGCAAGTTGATTGCTGAGGTGGTGTTTTGGAAATCTCACTCCCAGCTTTCCTTTTCCATCTTTTGTGAGAATAAGTAAAGCTAAACCGCCCGGCCAAAAAGCTTTGGCGAGTTTATGCGCTTTGCAGAGTTTGCTGCCAAGTTTGCTTAACCAAGCTTTACTAGGAAGATTAATAAGCAGATTTTTACTTGCTTCGCTGCCTTTGCTTTGGTGGATTTTTTTCACCGCTTTTGGATTACTCCAATCCGCTGCGAGACCCCACACTGTATCTGTGGGATGCGCGATGATTCCACCACTGCGAAGAATCGCTACAGCCTCACGCAAAGCGGAAGCTTCGTTACGAGAAGTGATTTGAATGATTTTCAAAATCCTAATGTTTCAACTTCTTTGAGGAAGCAGCGTATTCTTCTACGATAAGTAAACATTCGCGCGCTTTTTCATTATTCGGATCGATTTCTAGCACTCTACGAAAAATCGGTAAAGCTTTCTCAATCTTTCTTTCATTGAGATAACACACACCTAAATCGGTCAAAACATAGACATCGTCTGGCACCAAAGTTTTTGCCCTCTCGAGGAGAATCACACCGCGCGCAGTATCTCCACTCATAAAATAACTCCAACCGAGGCAGCGGAGAATTTCACTGTGATTCGGTTTCAAATCATCGGCAACTTCTAGCATGAGGATAGAAGCTTTCCATTCTCTGCGGCAGGAATGCAGAAATCCCATGAGATAAGCAGCATTCGCAGAATCCGGCGCGAATTTGATTGCTTGTCGTAAAGCTTTTTCGGCTTTGGATAATTCGCGCAGCGAAATAAAGTTATCGCCAATTTCTTCGTAAGCTTCATTACACTCTGGATCTTCTGCGAGAATTTCTTCACACAGCGTAATCGCTTCCCGATGTTTTCCAGCAGCTTTGAGGGAATCAGCTGAATCGAGAATTTGTTGGAGTTTTTCGTCTTCCATATTTTTGAGTCTCTTAAGATTTTAATCTCCCAGCTAATTCGCGTAAATACGCTTGCATGCGAGAAGCGGTTTCGGGATGTTGCAAAGCGAAATCCAGATTCGCTTTTACGAAACCAAACTTATCTCCCAAATCATATCTCTCTCCATTCGCAACTAATCCATAAACTTTTTCGCTAGCGAGTAATTCACTCAGCGCATCGATTAAACGAATCTCTCCAGAAGAGTTTGGATGCGCAGCGAGAATGGGGAAAATCGCGGGAGTGCAAATATATTTTCCGATGATAGCTAAATCACTCGGCGCATCAGCCGGTTTGGGTTTCTCTACGAAACCAGCTATCTCAACGAGATTTTCCTCACGTATTCCTGGTTGGATAATTCCATAGCGAGAAACTTCTGCAGGAGAAACTTGCTGCAAAGCTACGATGGAAGATTCTTTCGCTGTGTAAGCTGCGAGTAATTCGGTAGTAAGGGAAGGAGTGGAAACCACAATCTCATCACCGAATAACACGAGGAAAGCTTCACCATCAACCGCTTGCTGCGCTTGGAGAATCGCGTGGCCATCACCGAGTTGTTGCGCTTGATTCACATAAGTGAATTTCGCGAGTTGCGAAATCCACTGGATTTGCTGGAGTAAATCATTTTTCCCAGCTTCTTTCAGTTTTTCTTCCAGTGGTAGCGAAGGAGAGAAATATTCTTGAATCGCCGTTTTGCCTGGAGAAACTACAAAAATAATTTCTTCGATGCCAGCCGCTACCGCTTCCTCCACGAGAAGCTGCAAAGCCGGAGTATCTACAATCGGCAGCAACTCCTTCGGAATGGATTTGGTGGCTGGCAGATTGCGAGTGCCAAAACCAGCAACGGGTAAAACAGCTTTGCGTATTTTTTTCATCGCGAAGATTTTAACAGATAGAGAAATCCTGAATTAAAGTAGGGGAAACCGAGTAATAAAATGCTTCAAAGCGCATTTGACAGAAGTGATTTATCATGCGAAAATTCAATCCTTTACTTTTTGGAAAAGTTGGAATCAAGTGCTTCAAGAAGCGCTGTTGACAATCTCGTCAAGTAACTTTAATCTCTCAAACGTTGCCAAGCAGGCAAAGAAATAACTCACCAAATATGAATACAGCAGCTGCTATCAATCTCTCTCAAGTTCTCGAAGAACTCTTCCTCGTTTTATCGGAGAAAGAAAGGGAAGTAGTGAATCGCCGATTTGCTCTCACAGGCAAGAATCGTGAAACGCTAGAAAAGATTGGGCAGCATTTTGATGTTACGAGAGAAAGAATTCGTCAGATTGAAAATATCGCGCTAAGCAAGCTCCGCCGCACGATTGGCAGCACCAAACTCCAACACATCAATGAATTAGCAAAAGGAGTTTTGATTAAAAACGGAGGAGTAAAAGTAGAAGATAAATTGGTTTCTGAAGTTTTGAATATGATTCACTCCCTGAGTGAAATCGATGGAAACATCGTGAGACTTTCACTCGCAGTTGATGAGAGTGTGAAATCTGAAAGAACCAGTAACTTCAAACCATTCTGGCGCAGCAGCAAAATTCCTCTCACCGAGATTAATCTCATCGCTGATAAAGCAGTGAATTCTCTCAGTAAGCAAAAGGAAGTTACGGATGAAGTGCGCCTCGTGAATATGGCAAGAGCAATCCTCGCCAACAGTGGTAAGAATCTAAAATCAGAAACCATCGCTGCAGTTTTGGAAATCGATCCTCGCCTCAAGAAAGTAGAAGAAGGTTGGGGACTAATGGGCTGGAGACATATCAATCCACGCAGCCTCCGCGATAAAGCGCTGATTATCATGCGTGAGCTTCAGAAGCCGATTCATTTTGTAGAGATTGCGAATAAGATTTCCGAGCATGGTTTCGATAAGAAAGTTGTGACTGTGCAAGCGGTGCATAATGAATTAATCCGTGATGAAAATTTCGTTTTGATTGGCAGAGGTTTATACGCTTTACGCGAATGGGGATACAGCGAAGGCACCGTAGCTGATATCATCGAAGATTTACTCGCAAAGAAATCTCCACTCACAAAAGAAGAAATCATCCGTGGAGTTTTGAAGCAACGCCAAGTAAAAAAAGGCACAATCTCTCTTAACCTCCAGAAAACTCCTTGGTTTGCGAGAGTTGGCCGCGCGCTGTATAAACTCGATGCAAGTAAGAAGAAAGGCCCAGAAGCTAACCGCAAACGCCGCGGTGGCCGCAAAGCTTAAGGAAATCCCAACATCACCCCTTGCGAAAAGTCTCACTAAGTGAGGCTTTTTTCTTGGTTGTTCGATTGCTTTAGCAGGCTTTTTCTGGTAGAATATCCCGATTTAAAACCAAAAATTTGCTGGAAAATAAAACCAAATCTCGGAAATTTTGGAAACCAATTCTCGCACTTGGTTTTTGTTTTGGTTTAGTGATTGCATTCTCTGGGATCGCAACAGCTGAAACAGCGGAAGAATGCTACGCAAAACTTAATCCGATGCAAGCTGCTACAACTCAGCAAGATTGTATTACATGCTGCAAAACAAGTGGCTGCACAAGCTTAACTTGTATCCAGAAAATGGATGCGCTGAAAAAAAGTAGCACTGAATACCAAACTTATGTAGATGAAAATATCACGAAACCAAACGCGCAAAGTAATGCAGATATAACAGCAACTCTAGATAAAGCGAGAGCAGATAATCCTGATTACTATGCATCTATGGATGCGGTTTCAGCCACAGATGCTACGCTGATTAGTAAGTGTGTAAAAGAAGCGAATGGTGATACGAGTAATTGTGCAACTTGCTGTGGTGCAAATACTAACTGCCAAACATCTTGCGCTAATTACGGAAGTATTAAAACACCAGCAGCAATTGTGGGTGATACAACTGCAGCTAAAACAACAACCTCAACATCCACAACAAAAAACAAAACAGGCTCAACTCTCCAATTACTCGAATCCGCTTCACCAGATAAAGTTCCACATTTCACGGATTCTTACATCTCTACAAATTGGAAAACCAATGATGCGCTAATCACTAATCTCGTGAAAGATAGTTTGATTGCTAGATTAATCGTAATCGCAAAATATATTCTCGGAGGAGTATTTATGCTTTACCTCGGTTTGTATGTGATTACTTTCCTTGGATCTGCGAGTAAAGATGAAGCTTTGAAAAAATTCAAAGATCAAATGATTTGGGCTTTTACGGGTTTCTTAATCCTCGCGTTAGCTGAGCCTTTTTCCCAAGCGCTAAGTCTGATGAGCCTCGGAAGCAATAGCGATAGCTTGTTGGCAAATCCTGCTACTACTCAAATCTCCGCTACTCTTGTTGGTTACTCTTTCCGCTCAGCGGGTAGATTGATTCAATACATTCTCGGTGGAGTAGCTTTACTTACGATGGGAATTTCTGCTTTCCGCATGATTACCGCGGTAGGTGATGAAGAAACTGTAAAAAATTCTAGGAAATCTCTCGTGTGGGCTTCGATTGGTTTATTGATTGCAGGAGCAACTACGATACTCGTAGATAATGTAATTGCTCCAAATGTAACCCTCACTGGTGCTGATGCAATCACGCAACACGCAGCACTACTCGCGCAAAGCGGAATCCAAGCAAAGATTTTTGTTCTGAATTATGTGAAATATTTCCAAACTTTCATCGGCGCGATGGCAGTTTTTATGCTTTTCCTCGCTGGTTTCAAAATGGTAGCAGCAGGTGGAGAAGAAGAAATCATTACAAAACAAAAGAAAATGATTACTTGGATTTTCTTAGGTTTGCTGATTATCCTCGTTTCAGAAGTTTTCGTAACTATCTTTATGCCAGCTACTGGTGGTTTGGGAGATACCCAAATCGCTAGCTTCTCTGCGCAGCTCGGTGGTTTCACAAATTTCTTACTAACCTTCTCAGCAATCCTAGCTGTTTTAGCAATGGTAGTTGGTGGGCTTTATCTTTCCACTGCCGCGTTTAATGCTGAGCAAGCAGAGAAAGGCAAAAAGATTATGTTAGCAGCCGCGCTAGGATTAGTTCTCACGATTTCTGCTTATGCGCTGGTAAATACAGTGCTTTCCAGCACAACTTCTTCGGGCACGATGATAGATGTAAAACTTTAAAATGCACTCCAACCGAATCACATTACGCAAGCAAAAAACTAAGTATTTATTTACAGCCAGCCTAGCTGTGTTTACTTTAGTTTTGATTGGAGTAACTGCGACCCAAACTCTGGATAGCAACTTACTAAAATCGGATATTGCTAGTGGGGTTGCTTCTGATGCTGGCAAAACTTGTGCAACTCAGGTTACTAGTGCAGATGATTGTAGCTTGTGTTGCAAAGCTGCAGATACAATGAATGGAGCTTCTGATTCTCAAGTTAAAGTTTGTGCCATTAGTTGTGGAACTGCTTTTAGAGCTACAGATGAAGCTGTTCTTTTAGAGAAAGCAGCAGCTGAAAAAGCGCAGGCAGAGGCTGATGCATCCGCAGGAGAAACGATAGATGCAGCCAGAGCAGCGAATCCTGATTATTATGCAATACAAGATGCTTCAACCGCAGCAACCCTAAAAAATATAGAAACAGCTAAAGCTGCTGCTAATACTGGGACAAGCACTACGACTCCAGCCAGCAAAACTACAGACTCTTTTCTTGGTAGTGGTTTCGAGAATTCAGGTCTCGCGAATTTTTCAAGCACAGCTACTAATCCTTCTTCTACAACTCGTGGCGCTGGCTTCAATGAAAGCGGAATCGGCACAATCAATGCGCTACTTTATAATGTAAAAGATTTTTTCAAATACGCAGCCAGCGGAATGGCAGTTTTATGGTTACTCCTCGCTGCTTTCCAGCTGGTAACTGCTAGCGACGAAGAAGGAATCAAGAAAGGTAAAACTAATCTCACTTGGAGTATTATCGCTTTAGCAATTATTTTTGCGATAGATATTCTAGTAATCGCTTTCTTCGAAGGTGGTAGCGCAGCTACTCCAGGCGGCAGCCTTTTCACTATCGTGAATGGAAAAGTAACCGTAGCAGAAACCAGCTTTGTAACATCTATCGCTACTTATTTCCAAACTGAAGCCAGAAATATTTTTGGTTATCTCAAAGTGCTGGCTGGAGCAGTTGCAGTTTTATTTATGTTTTTGGCGGGAGTGCATATCATCTCTGCTGGTGGTAATGAGGAGGGCATCGAGAAGGAAAAGAAATATCTTATACATTCACTTACTGCGTTTATTACGCTGATTGTTTTAGATAATTTGATTTTTAACTTTATCTATCCAGCCAATACCAGCAGTGGTTTAACTACTCCAGAATGCGTGGAATTCCTTAAGTCAGGGAATCTCGCTTCCGCGCCAGCTAGTTGCCGCAGCGCGATTATTCTCGGGCAAACAGCTACTACTCAAATCATGGGAGTAGTGAATTTCTTCTCCAGCCTCATGGGAGGTGTTGCAGTTTTCTTTATTGTGTATTCTGCGATTTTCATTATTAGCTCACTTGGAAACGAAGAAGTAGTAACCAAACATAAGAAAACTTTACTTTGGAGTATCGGAGGCCTCGGAGTGATTCTCCTTGCAGATACACTCATTCGCAGCTTTATCTTCGTAGTAGATTCTTCTACTGGCACAGCAAGTGTGAACATAAATCAAGGTATTCAGCTCCTCACAGGTATTACAAATTTCCTCACAACTTTCGTTGGAATTATCTCTGTAGTAGCTATCTTGATCGCAGGAATCTTTTGGGTAGCAAACTTTGGAAATGATGAAATTGCAGGTAAAGCCAAGAAGATTATTCTCGGAGCAGTAGCGGGAATCGTTATTAGTATTTCTGCTTATTCTCTTGTGAATACTCTCGCTTCTGGCAGCAATAGCAACACTCTAAATAAAACTACTGTGCAGGTGAATATCTAATATTTAAGGCTTGTGTCAAGCCTCCCTGATTGATTGGAAAGCCATCTTCTGCTAAGATATCCTGATTTCTTAACCACCAAATCACATGTCTAAAACAACAAAAACCAAAACAACTCGGGCAGCTACTCGTATCTCCACAAAGCGTGTGCATTTCGCAATCAACCCAATCCGCAACGCAAATCCACGTGGTTACCGCACAACTCGTAAGAGTGGTGTATTTGCTCGGATCTTCTCTCTCTAATTTTCGGATTAGATAGGGGAGGCAACTTAAAACAAATTGATGCCTCTCAAAACAAAAACAAAATCGAAGCCAGCGTTACGGGGTATAAAAATTAGGATTCGCCGCATCGCTAATCGAAATCCACGCAATATCCGTGGATTTCAGGCTAAAGAATCAAAATTGAAACACGCTTTCGCTGGTTTTTTGATTATTCTCGCGATTCTGATACTTGCGTTAGCAGGCAGCGCTACGGAAAAAAGTAAACAACTCCAAGCTGATACGCTTGGCATTGCTAATAGCATAGAGAGTAGCTGCGCTGCGCAAACTACCGCGCAAGATCTGAGTAATCTTCGCGCGCAAAAAATCAAACTCGTAACTAGATATGTGGATTACGCAGCAAACTCACAGTGGGAAAAAATCGGAGAAATCGATACTGAGCTCAGTAGCCTCAACGCTCAAATCGCTTCTCTCGAAAAACAGTTTAGTGAGCAACGCAGTAATTTGAGTATTTCCATCGCTAGTTTAGAAAACGAAGCTTTGCTTTGCGCTGATACAGAAAGCTGCACAACCGCTGAAAGTAATCTCGCTACTGCGCAAAACTGCAATCAACAAATTCAAAAAACTGCAATCACCCTAGAAGAGGAAACCAAGATTCTCAAAAAATATAAATTCCGCGATACAGATAATAATATTATTGGAAAAACTGAGATTCAAAAACTCTTCGCTGCACTGAATCAATACCGCGCTAAAACTGATAACCAACAAGTGCTTTTACAAAAGTGCTTGATTGATAACACTTATCAGGAAAATCCCTGCGCCAAACGCAAAAGCGATTATGAAAAAGCCTGGGAAGCAGAAGCTACTCAACTCGAAAAAATCGCACAACTCACTACCACGCTAGAAGCAGTAACAAAAAAACTTGATACTGATATCACCGCTCTGAGATTTGCTCAGACAAATTCGCAAGATCTTACTCCTGCGCAAGGCTTAGGGTGGTGTCAGCAATCTCTCAAAGAAGCAAACTCTACACTCGCTACACAGGAAGCAGTTAGTGGAAATTTGAAAGCCACTTATGAAGGTGCGCTCAATCAATTAAACGCTGTCAAAACAGAGCTTAGCGCGCATATCGTAGAAGCGGAAAAACAACTCACTGCTACCACTGCAGAGCTAAATACTGTATTCAAAGCTTTAACCTTTTGGAAAATCTTTAGCGGTATCTTCTAATCATTATGCTGAAACTATCTCAAAAATCTCGCAATGATATCCAAAAACTAGCTTCTGATTCGAAGTTTGCTTTGGTTTTTTTCTTCTTAGCGCTAGGAGTTTTGATTTGGATTCTAGGCTTTGGAGAAGCGAAGCAACTCCAATCTAGCGTAATTTTTGATGCTGCTGCGCAATCTCAGCTGAAACCTTATGTAGATGCTGTGAAAACTGCGCGGAGTGATTATCGGAAAGCAATCGGGCAAGGAGATAGTGGTGCTTATGATAAGCAGCAAGAAGCTGCGAATTGCACAACCCGCCTCGCGGCGCAAATCGATACCGCGAAGGAATTGCGTGGAGATTACCAGCAACTCGATGCTGCGATTGGTTATGAAGATTATGCGCAAACTCAACGCAGCGCAGCTAAAACTAAAAGTGAATTAACTAATTCCACGATTGGAGAAGCCTTCAATGCAAATGATAAATATTGGGTAAATCTGAAAAACGAAGAAGTAGCTGTAAGAAATAAACTCGAAGCAACCAACGCTGCAGTAGGTGATTGCTTGAGTTTGTATAGTAACGATACAACTAAATGCATTCAGCAAAAAGCAGATTGGGATAAAGCGCAAGAAGATTATGCTGCAGTAGTTTTGAAAATAAAAAATGCAGTAAAAGAAAGAGAGTTAGAAACTATCCAAAAAGTTGATTCTAAATCTACTAACCCAAAAACTAGCTTTTTGAGTCAGCCGGCTTTATTGAAAGCAGGAATCTTCGGTGATCTTTTTAGCAGCACCACAGGTGCAGTAGCCGCTGGTGGTAGCTGCGGAGTCGTTGGCTCAGGCGCAACTTGCCAAGCAACTAGTTTATTTATTTGCCCAGATGGTTGGCAGGGTTATAGCGGAGGCGGAGATTGCGCGAGTGGTTATAAATGCTGTGTTAAAACTATAACAGCTGCAACAACCGCTACAACCACAACCAGCGCAACAACAGGAATCCTCAGCACAGCTACTTCAAGCTTGGTTGGTAGCGCTGCCACAAGCCTACTCGGAGGATTACTCGGAAATAATGGTGGCACTGTAAATGTAGGTGGCACAAATTGGAATCTCGGCTTCACTTGGCCGAGCAGCAATGGATCCACTGCTATTATTACTGGACCAGGCGCAGCTCAAGGCCTCACGGTTTTCAAAAATAACTACAAAGGAAATACCTACAGCAACGCAATCGGTATGATTGCAGGTTGGACAAATTTCGTTTTACCTTTCGTTTCTGTTTTAGCTATCACTGCGTTGATTTACGCAGGCTTCCTCTATATCACTGCCTTTGGTAATGAAGAGCAAACTGGCAAAGCTAAGAAAATTATTCTTTGGGTTGTAGTTGGTATTGTATTGATTATCTCTGCTTACGCAATCGTAAATACTCTAGTATCGGAGGGCTCAAATGGAAACAGCGATGGAGGAAACGTAAATGTATCTACAGGTGATAGTGGAGTAAATGTAAATTGGTAATTTAATAATTCATGCAAAAAAATTCCACATTCCGCAAAATCCTCCAAGTTGGAATCACTAGTTTATTGCTAGCAACTTCACTGGCAACTCTTTCAGAAAGCGATGTCAAAACTCAATCCGCAAATTTAGCTTCTGATGTCAGCTTAGGAGTGACTACTGATAATCTCAGTATTGGAGTGCAAACAGGTGGAGGCAGCGCTACTCAACCAGGCTGCGATACCACCAATTGCCTCACAATACCATCAACCGATTCCTATAAAGGTATTACAACTCTTACTGGATTACGCGAAGCAATTCTTAACTGGGTAAATTTTGCTTTGGGTTTTCTCGCGCTAATTGCGATGATTGCGCTAATTTATGCTGGTTTCCTTTATGTTACTTCTATGGGTGAAGATGAGCAGTCAGGCAAAGCTAAGAAAATTATTATCTATGTAACGATTGGTATTATCATTATTTTGTTAGCTTATGCATTTGTAAATACTTTGATTGAAGATGGGCCAACTGGCAGCGACCTCACCTCAACAACAACTACTACAACTACCACTCCTTAGTAAATAAGTTAAACTATCAGCAATTTCCAAAATCAACTCAATGCCTGAAAATAAAAACCTTACCGGATTAGATCAAGTGAGTAGTATTATTGATAAAACTGCAGAAGCTACTGCTGTGAAACCTGCAAGTAATAATCCACAACCAAGTAAGCCTTCTGCTACTTCCAAGATTCAACCTAGTAAGGTTGCATTTGGTTGTGGCACTTTGTTTATTTTCTTGTTTGTGGTTTTGATTGCTGCGATGATTTTTGGTTTACGCGCAGGTAGTGAAACCATCGCGAGTTTTGGTTTACAACCTACTACTTTCAAGAATTGGACAATTGGAATCATTAGCGTTTTCTTCGGATTAACCGCTTTAGCGCTGGTAATCGCCTTGGTTTTTCAGTTTGGCAAACGCTTGCTTGCTACCAAAAGTGAGGTTGATGTAAAGAAAAAAGCTACTCGCAAGATGCTGATTATCTCTGCATTATTTATCGTGATTATGGTGATTTGGGTAGTGATTTACTCTTACATCAGTAAATTCCAAATGACCGCCTCTGAGCTTCCAATCGAAATCGTTACAAATCCAACCTACACTTATTCACTCACTTCTCCGATTCAAATTGATTTCTCAGCAGAAAGAATCACAAGTGGATTCAAAAGCTCACATGATTTGGTGAGCTATGAGTGGGATAGAGATGGAGATGGAGTGATAGATGCTACCGGAGAAAAAGTTACGCTTTATTTCCCAAATGGTGGCAAAAACAACGGAGTGTTTGATGTGAAACTCTTGGTAAGAATGCAGCCAAAGAATGGAGATCCAACTATTGTGAAGGAGTATACCAAAGTGGTTTCGATTTCTACGCAAAAAATCTACGGCGAAATCAAAGCTGATTTTGAATCTGGTGAAGTGCCTCTCACGGTAAAACTCAGCGCCGACAGCATCGCAGACCCACAGGATTCTCAAATCACAAATTATAGTTGGGATCTTGATGGTGATGGTAGAGCTGATATGGATGGTGTTTCTTATCGTAAAGTTAGCTACACCTTCGATAAGATTGGTGAACATAAAATAACTCTTACCGTTACCTCTGCTGACTTAGAAGCTGATGGTAAACACGAGGAAAAAACTTTTGAAAAAGTGATTACTGTTTATGAGCCAGGTGATTATGATCAAAGCAAATTAGTCTTGAAAGCTACTCCACAGGCTGGTGCCGCACCACTCACTGTGACTTTCGATGCGAGTGGAAATGTAAGTAGCGGAACTTCCAAGATTGATAGCTATGAGTGGTTAATTGGTGATGGAGTAGCGAAACTCACTGGCCAACGCGATAAATTCACATTTACAAAACCTGGCACTTATCCAGTGACTCTGCGTATAACTTACGCTAGCGGGCAAGTAAAAAGCGATATCATCGAAATCAAAGTAAATGATACTAGCTATGCGCCTCAAGCGGTGATTACCACCAGCCCAGCCTTCAGCAATCGCTACCAAGCAGTAGCTGGCTCCGCGCCTTTTGAAGTGAAATTCGAAGCTACTGATTCTAAAGATAAAGATAACAACATTGTGAAATACCAGTGGGATTTCGATGGAGATAATGTTTGGGATGCGGAAGGTAGCAACGCTTCTTATCGTTATCAAACTACTGGCAATTACACTGTAAAACTAAAAATCACCGATGCTGATGGAAATACTTCCGAAGCTACAACCAAAGTTTTGGTAGGGGAAGAGTTACCTGTGATTGATTTTGGTGCAGATAAACTTTCTGGCCCAGCGCCTCTGGCAATAAATTTCGATGCTTCTGGTAGCCGGTTACCAAATAACCGCAAGATTATTTCTTACGAATGGGATTTCAATGCGCAAGAAACTGGCAACAACAAGCCTGAGAATTTTATTTATCAACGCGCGCAAACCTCCCATGTTTTCACCGAAACTGGTGAATATCTTGTGAAGCTGATTCTCCACGCGGATGATGGCAGCACCTATTATGATACTGTAAAAATCATCGCTACTCACTCTTCACTCAGCGCAGCTTTCACGGCTTCGAGAAATAGTGGGAAAGCTCCACTAGCAGTTTCTTTCGATGCAAGTAGTAGCCTAGGAGAAATATCAAGCTACAACTGGGTTTTCAACGATGGAGAAACTAGCAGCGTGGTAAATCCTACTCATATCTTCAAGAAAACAGGTAGCTATGCAACAACGCTTACGATTTACGATAAGCTTGGAAACGCTTCTCAATACACCACTACAATCAAAGTAGAATAGCTTGGAAAAACTTCTGATATGGAATCAAAAATTTATTTTTTCGAAGTTGAACCAAACGAAAAAGTAGCTATTCTAAAAAATTATCCTCAGGCAATTTGCTTCGAGGAGGTTTTTTCTGCGAAGTTTCTGAAACGCTGCAGCGATGCAGAAATTATTTGTGGATTTATTCATTCCGATTTTTCTGGAGAGAATCTCAAGAGACTACCAAAACTCAAGCTTCTCATTACTCGTAGCGCAGGTTTCGATCACATTGATTTAGCAGCTGCGCGGAAACTTGGAATCGCTGTTTGTAATGTAGCGGATTATGGATCACATGTGATTGCGGAGCATACTTTTGCACTTTTACTCGCAGCCACGAGAAATATCGTGGAAGGCAATAAGCGCGCCAAAGGCTGTGATTTCTGCTATCAAGGTTTATGTGGAGAAACTCTCCGCGGAAAAACTCTCGGAGTAGTTGGAGTAGGGAAGATTGGCAGCAAGGTTTGTGGGATTGCTTCCCGCGGATTTGGGATGGAAGTAATCGCTTTCGATAAATATCCTGATGCGAAACTCGCGAAAAAGTTTGGATTCCGACATGTGAAATCCCTGAGTGAAATTTGGAGAAAGTCCGATATCATCACACTTCACACTCCACTCACGCATGAAACAAAACACCTTATAAATAGTAAAAATATTGCGCAAATGAAAACTGGGGTAATTCTGGTAAATACTGCGCGAGGAAGTTTGATTGATACCGCTGCGCTAGTAAAAGCAATCAAAGCAGGGAAATTCCGCAAAGTTGCGCTAGACGTAATCGAGAATGAAAAAAATCCTAAGCTAGATAAAGTTTTATTGAATCTCCCTGAAGTGATTGCTACTCCGCATATCGCTTTTTACGCAGATACCGCTAAAGAGAAAATGTATTGCGCCGCTTTTGAATCCATCGAGGAATTTCGGAAGCAACGCAAGCTTACTCATCAAATTAAATCTACTTAAATGGCTTCTTACCGCGAAGAAGGTTTCGCCAAAATAACCGCTGCTAAAAAAATAAAATTTAGCCACCGCGCTTCGCGTAAGCTGGAGAAGAAGCTAGATAAAGCGCGTATGCATTATGAGAAGCTGCTTTATGAGAGTTTTGAGAATGCTTATCTTAGGCATTTCCGCGTTACAGTTTTTGGTAGCGCGAAGATTGAGGATACTACTTCAGAGGAATTTCAGTTTGTAAGTAATCTCGCGCGCGAGTTGGGAAAATCTCTCGATGTAGATATCGTGACTGGTGGGGGAGGTGGTTTGATGTTGGCAGCTTCTACGGGTTTGTATCAGGCGCTAAATGAAACCAACGGAGAAGCGCGCAATCAAGGAGTTTTGATGGATTTGCCAGAGAAAGAATCGCATGAATTCAATCCTTTCCTTGATGTAACTGAAAAATTCCAATGTTTCACTACGCGTTTGGAAGAATTCGTGCGAAGCTCGCATGGGATTTATCTCGCGCCAGGTGGCATCGGCACTGCGCTGGAAGCTGCACTTTTCATTCAGCTGAAACAAAAAGGTATGGTAGAGAAAAATTTTCCGATTCTCGCGCATCCTTTTTGGAAACCAATTTTTGAGAATGAAAACAAAATGATGTTTTCCAAACGAGGTAAGGAAAATAAGCAAAGGCTATTAGATAAGGGTGATTTGAAGTTAGTGTATTACACAAGTGATATCGCAGAAATTGTAAAAATATTCAAAAAAAGTTTCGCTGCCTGGAAAAAAATCACGCGGAAAGTTGATTATACTAAATAGGTTTTATAAAAACTTATATTAAAACTACATGAATCAACTACCATGATTTCATGAAGATTTAATTTTTGGGTTGTATCGTGAATTTCGTAGTTCTCGCCGAAAAAAGCGAGGCGATAACCCATTTTTTGCTATGCCAACACTTCTCCAAAATCCAACTGGATCAAAAACAGAAACGCCAAAACACTGGGATAATTTCGCAGCAGGATATGAAAACGAAGTTTATTCACTGACAAGTTTCCCAGAAAAAGTAGAAAGAATCATTCAGGAGCTTAGGAATCAAATAAAAGTTTTAATCGTAGGCTGCGGCAGCGCGATTAATTTACAAAAAACCATTCTCGAGAATTTTCCCGAAACAAAAATCACCGCTTGTGATTTTAGTGAAGGAATGCTGTGTGAGTCTCAGGCAAAATTTTCTCATCCAAATCTCACACATCGTTTTGGCGATACTACCAATCTTGGATTCACTAGTGAATTTGATACGGTGATTTCAACAAATTCAATCATTCCTCCCACTAGAGAAGCGGTGGTGGCAATGTATCAATCTATCTTCAAAGCCTTAAAACCAGGAGGAGAATTCGTTGCCTACCTTCCAGCTTTTGATGCAGCCAGTGATTTCGGAAGGAAAAATCCTGATATTCGCGCATGCTTAGATTCTGCAAGCGCAAGGATGTGGGATACCAATGATTGGCAGTGTTTCCACACTCCCAGATTAGCGAAAAGCGAATTAAGTAGTGTTGGTTTTCGGGAAATTCAGTTGCAGCAAATTCGCGCAGAAAGCCGCAATGAAGCAGAAGAGTTAGTAAGATTATATGGAGAAAAAGCAGATAATTGTTTTTACCTCCATTTCACTACGGCAAAAAAACCAGCAGCAAGAATTATTCCCTTGCCTATTCGTGAAACAGTAAAGGAATCTCCAACTCCTGAAATCAGAAACTTCACTTCCGCTGAGATAACACCAGAGATTATTGAGCTTGTAGCAAAATTATATAAAACCATTTTCGACAATGGTGGGCATTATCTAGTAAATTCAAGAACTCAAGAAACTTTTTCCCCAACCCAAATTTTTGGAGAAGCTAGAGAATATTCTCATGAAGAGCTTCTTAATCCCCCAAGCAAAAAAGATCCTCTCACTGGAGAGGATTTAATCTTTTATCATCACCCCGAAGTCGTAACAAGACATTTAACTGAAAAACTAAGCCGAGGAGCTTTTCTTTCTCTCTTAGGGAAAGTAGGTTTTACTTTTGCAAATGTTACAACCCTGAGAGAAGTCTTTCAGCAAGAGGGCTGGGAAAATCCGCTTCATTATTCACAACTCATTGGAGATTTTTCTGAAAAAAGAAGTTGGGAAGATTTTCATAGAACAATTAACACAGCTATTCAAGCTAACCATCAATCACTTGGTTTACCCAAAGATTTAAGCTTAGATGGAAATCATGAAGTTATAACCATTAACGCAATCGGGATACTTCTAGAAGGAAGAGGCAATGGAGCAGGTAGAAAAATGGCCAAAAACTTACTACAGATAATCCCTGATGACATAAAACAAAAATATTTAGATATTGCAGAAACCACCGCAAAAGGATTCGCAGCAAGCAAGAATAAGCCTGGGGTTATTTTTGTGCCTGATTTTAGGATTGGCGAAAACATCTTAACTATAGGAAGAGTTGCAAATTATAATTTGTAATCTGATAAAATCCACCCGATTCCATCACTAAAATATTTAACGAATACAAAGTGCTTCCTTTGATATACATCACATCACTGTATCTTTTTTGTATTGCAACAGTCATTGCTACAGGAATACATGTTTTGCGAAGCAACTATAAATCTACCAGCAACCAAGCCTATTTTGCTTTTTCTATTGCTAGCGTAATTTGGATGTTAGCGCTTTACATTGGAGGATATTTTGCTCCAATAGGCTACAGCGTAATTGATGCTACTAAAGCTATTTTCTTTTTTCGTATAGCTTGGGCCACTCCAGGATTAATGCTACCAGCACTTTTTTTATTTTTTTATAACTTTCCAAAAGAAATTAAACCATTATCAAGAAAAATAAAATATCTGATTTTTGCAGCAGCTTTAATTTTTATAGGAGTTTCTTTAACCCCACTTATACACAAATCTTTGATTATCGAAAATGGTATTTATGTAGCAGATGAGTTTGGAAAACTATATCTTCCTTACTTTATCGTGTTTCAGGGAAGTCTCCTTGGGATATTTGGCTTAGCTTTATATAAGCTCCATAAAACAAGGGGAGTGGAAAGAAAAAAATTATTATTAGCCACAATTGGTTTTTCTTTCTTCGAGTTTTTTCCGCTAGCAACCAATGTATTATTACCACTTTTCGGCATTTATATTTTCCAAAATGAAGCAGTGGTTTTCACTCTCTTCTTCTCTACCCCAACTTTTTATTCCATCCTGCGCTATCGCTTCCTCGATACCAAACTAGTTATTTCAAAAACCCTCAAAAGGGTAACTGCTTTATCTACAGCTTTTGGATTAGGGATTCTGATTTATAAGATTTTTACTATTTTCGTGAAAGAGGTGGAGTTTATTTATGTTTACTCCATTATTTTTCTAGTAGCCTTATTGGCCTACAGCCAAATCCGTAATCTCTTTAATTCTGCAAAATTCCACAGCTTCTTTGGAATTACTAGTGTGGAAAATTTCAATCAAAACATCAAAGAATTTCGTGATAAAAATATCATCTACAGCAATCTCAGAGATTTTGAAAAGGATTTAGCAAAAACTTTTTGCCAAAGACTGAAGATTAGTTTTGCTAGGTTTGTATTATTAAATGAGATAAATCAAAAGAAATATGCTGCTTTAATGCAGTATTTTAGAAACCATAAAGAGATTTTAGTAACGAAAGAAATCCAAGCCTTGCGTGAAGATGATAGTAGAAAAAATTATGATTTCTACAATGAATTAAAAGAGTTAGGAGAAGTTTGCTTACCACTTTTTAACCCTAATAAGGATTTGATGGGGTTTTTCGTTTTAGGTAAAAAACAATTCGATGATATTTACACTAGAGAAGAAATCGAGGCTTTGGAAAAATCTGAGGCTTTTCTAAATCTTAAACTTACAAATACGATTTTTAGTAATGCGCTCAATAAAGAAGTGAAGCGCAAAACTCTCAGCCTCCAACAACAAAATCGTAGAATCCGTGAATTGCTTAGCCAGCAAGCAGATTTTATTTCTGCTAGCGCGCATGAATTACGCACTCCACTCAATATCGCGCTACTGCAGATTGAGATGCTAGAAAATTCTTTTGAAGAAGGAGATGAAAAAGAAGATGTGAAAACTGCGCTAAATGCGATGGAGAAGCTACACGCATTGGTGAATAAACTTTTCAGTGTGCAGAAATACGATTTCAATAAAGCAGAGTTGAAGCTTCAGAAAATGGATTTCGGGAAATTTCTTGAGGAGATTTATAAGAATTTCTTGCCACTTACGAAAGAAAAACCTTTACGTATGAAGTTTGAGAATAAACTCCAGAAACAAACTTGGCTGCAAATCGATCCACTCCAAATCCAGCAGGTTTTTCACAATCTCCTCAGTAACGCGATTAAATTCACACCTATAAAAGGAGAGGTGATTCTCCGAGTAGAAGAAGCAAATAATCGAATAAAAGTTTGTATAGCGGATAATGGGCTGGGGATTCCTGATAAACAGAAGAAGATGGTTTTTGAGAAATTCAAGGGAGGAGTGAATTCCAAGGAAGGAGGAATCGGTTTGGGTTTGTATATCTGCAAAAAAATCCTCGAATTACACAAAGGCAAAATCTGGGTGGAAGATACGCCCCAAGGAGGCAGCAGCTTCTGTGTGGAATTATTGAAATAACTCTTTAATCTTCTGGGAGAGATTGCTGAGGCGAATATCTACCTTTACCCAGTAAGCATCCGCGCCAGCCTGCAACGCTTTTTCTTCTAGCGCAAAAGCGCTGTAATTGGAAAAAATTACAAACTTAGCCTGAGGAAAAAGTTTTTTTAATGCTGGCAAAGCTTCGATACCATCCGTTTCATCTGGTAAACCTTGATCCAACAAAACTAAATCCGCTGCAAAAGAGCTACTAAGTGCTTTTGCTTCTTTAGTGGATTCAATCCATTTTGTTGGAAAACCCTCAGAGTTGAGGAATTTTTCGTAGATACCTCCTAACGTTTTTTCATCTTCGATGATGAGAATTTTTTGCATCGACTAAGTTTAATTTAAGGCGCTTACTTTAAATCTCTGAGGGGAGAATGACAAGAAGTTTTTCCAAATCAAAAATCGCTCTTAATACCATTTTAATGGCAGGCCCAGAAGCCTGCCTGCCGGCAGGCAGGGATTCGAAGCGAGCCAATCATTTTTTTAAATTCAAAATTCCTTCACGAGCCGCCTCAAAACCCGAGTGAAAAACTAAAGATTATTCCTCTACGGGGAGAATCCTCACCTTCGTAAACCAGCAGCACCAAAAACCTTCCGCCTATGGCGGAAGAACCTTGTTGCTGGCAGGCCCAGAAGGATTCGAACCCTCACTAACGGTTTTGGAGACCGGTGTGCTAACCATTGACACTATGGGCCTAGATGCAAAATTACCGCGACATTTTAGCATGAAGCTCCACCACCTCACATAGGCGATATCCGCGGATGAAGAAGTTTCTGATTACGAGAGTAAGTTAAGTTTGTTAGAATAAACGCAATCTTTAATCCTTACTCGCAATGCTTACTACTTCTACTGAGCTTTTCAAGAAAGCTATCGCTGGCAAATACGCTATCGGTGCTTTTAATGTAAATAACCTGGAAATCATCCAAGGAATTATGGAAGGAGCAAAAGAGAAGCAATCACCAGTGATTTTGCAGGTAAGCGCAGGCGCCAGGAAATATGCTGGGAGTTTATATCTCCGCAGATTGATTGAAGCTGCAGCGGAAGGAAATCCTGAGATTCCAATTGTTTTTCACCTCGATCATGGCGAGGATTTCGAAGTTTGCAAAGATTGTATTGATAACGGTTTCACCAGCGTGATGATTGATGGAAGCAAACACTCTTACGAAGATAATGTAGCGCTAACTAAGAAAGTGGTGGATTACGCGCATAGCAAAGGTGTGGTGGTAGAAGGGGAGCTTGGAAGGCTGGAAGGAATGGAAGATAACATCAAAGTAGAAGCGGGGCAGGGAAGCTATACCGACCCACAGCAAGCGTTAGATTTCGTAAAGAAAACTGGAGTGGATTCTCTCGCAGTTGCAATCGGAACTTCACACGGAGCTTACAAATTCGCGATGGATGCAAATCCGAAGTTGGATTTCGAGCGCTGCCAAGCAATCTCAGATTTAGTAAAAATCCCTCTCGTATTACACGGCGCTTCCAGCGTTTTGCAGAATTTCGTGGAAGAAATCAATGCGTATGGTGGCGCAGTGAAGGGAAGCAAGGGAGTGCCAGAAGCTATGATTAGCGAAGCTACAAAGCACGGAGTCGCCAAAGTAAATATCGATACAGATATCCGCCTCGCGATGACAGCCGCCACGAGAAAAAGCCTGAAAGAGAATCCTGATAATTTCGATGTGAGGAAATTCCTCGGCGCAGCGCGCACTGCGGTAACCGAAATGGTGAAGCACAAAATCGATATCCTCGGCAGCGCTGGGAAGATCTAAGCGTTAATTCTCACTACAATGCGCTGGCACTTCTACCTCTCGCATCGCTGCGTAGGTAAGGGTGTAATCGTTGAAGATATTCCACACGAGAAATCCACAATAACCTGCATCATAAACTCCTTTGATTTGCTGAATTAAATCGCTTTTTTCCATATAGTAACCCTGAATCCAAGGTCTGAGTTTATGCGCTTCTTCTTCTCCGAGAAGCTGCTGATAAGCTAGTAAAGTTTTTTTCACAAGACTATAACTTCTCCCACCTTTATCAACCTTTGGATCGTAATAAACTGTTTCCTCACCAAAAGTGCTTGGGTAAAGCATCGGCGCGATAATATCCACATAAGGCGCCAGCGCTTTTACATTTTGCCCCAGCGGCCCAGCATTCGCATCGAAGTCTAATCCAACGATTGCGAAAGTATCTATGCTAAAAATTGCTTTGTTTGGTTTGGAATCGATCACCTCCCTCACACGCTTCACGAAATTTTCGATATTAGCCATCTTCTCCGCAGAAGTAATTCCGAGGAAGTTGTTGGTAACTTTATCTGGATAACGAATAAAATCGAGATTGATTTCATCGATACCCGCATCGAGGATTTCGCTGATTACCTCACGGTTATAATCCAAAACCTCAGAGTTGGCTGGATCTACCCATTCCGCTACCACATTACCCGTATATGGGCTTTTTAGTGCTACAGTAGCATTATTCTTCCAGTAGAATTCTGAATCTTTCACAGCGATTACACGCGCGACAGTATAGATGCCTACTGCTTTGAATTGCTGGATAATCGCAGGTAAATCGTAAAGCGGTTTTACTAAACCGTATTTCTTCGCAATCGCAGAATCCGTAGCGAAGTAAACAAAACTACCTTTCACATCAAAAATTACGGAAGCGTTTTTAAATTGCTTCAATTCTTCAATCTCGGGTTTGAGGAATTTCTGATTCGCAATGTTATTCATATGGATATATACACCCGCTTTTTTTTCTCCACGCAACGCATGCGCGATTTCCATTTCTTTCCATTGGTTTTCGTATTCATCTTGAATCGCAGCTACGAGTGGTTGATAAACCTTGGTAGGCTGCAGCTGAACTTCAGGTTGAGAAGCTTCTGCTAACGCAATAAAAGAATTCCCCGCAGTGAGATTGATTTGAAGAATCAAGAAAAAAACTCCAAAACTGATAAAGCTCAACCACTGCTTGGTTTTGCGTAATGGATGCGCGATAAAAAAGTTTCGAAAGGTGATTTGCATAAGTGTGAAATACTAATATATGATTGCCGATAAAGCAAGTATATTGTGTAATATAAAAATATTATCTTTAGGCTATTTTTAGGCTAAGATGAAAGAGTTAAATAAAATCTAAATACATGCCAAATATTGATTTCAGCGCGATACAAACATTCTTCCAAAAATACAGCTTTCAGATAGGAAGTTTCAGTAGTAACGATTTACTTTCTGCAATCGGTATTTTTTTAGGCTTGATGATTCTTTTTCGGATTTTCCGAAAGATAATCCTAGTGCAACTTAGTAAACTCTCGAAGCGTAATATCACTGATTTGGATGATGTGAGTGTTGCAATCTTAGAGCAAATTCCTAGCTATTTTTACACTTTACTAGCGCTTTACGCTGCTTTCCAAACTCTCCGCATTGAGAGTCCTTTAGCGTTGAGAATTGCGAATGGAGTCATAGTAACAGTGATGGTAATCCAAATTGTGGTTTTTACTAAAAAGATAATTAACTACAGCCTAAAAAAAGTGTGGGGTAAAACCGAGCAGCAAGCAGAAGAGAAGCAAACTGCAATCAACGGGGTAAAATTTGTTGCCAATATTGTGCTTTGGGCAACTGCAGTTTTGATCATCCTGAGTAGTTTCGGGTTCAATGTAACCACTCTTGCTGCTTCACTCGGAATTGGAGGTGTGGCAGTAGCTTTTGCACTGCAAAATATTTTGGGAGATTTATTTAGTAGTTTTTCCATCTACTTTGATGCACCTTTCAAAATCGGGGATTTCATCGTAGTAGGCACTGATATGGGAGATGTAAAGAAAATTGGATTGAAAACTACGCGCATCGTTTCACTCGGAGGAGAAGAGCTAGTGATTAGCAATACCGAGCTTACTTCTACCCGCATTAAAAACTTCAAGAAAATGCGGAAACGCAGAATCGTTTTTACCTTCGGAGTAGTTTATTCCACCACTTCCACCCAGCTGAAGAAGGTTAATGAAATCATTAGGAAAATTATCGAAAAGCAAGAAAACGCTGATTTCGATCGTTGTCACTTCAAGCTTTTTGGTGATTTTAGTTTGATTTTTGAGGTGGTGTATTTCGTGAAAAGCAATAACTACAATGTATACATGGATATTCAGCAGGCAATTAATCTCTCGATTAAAGAAGCTTTTGAGAAAGCCAAGATTGAGATTGCTTTCCCCACTCAAACTATCCATCTACAAAAATAGCAGCTATTTCACAATCTTCAGTTTCCAACTACCGCCTGGGAGAGTTGTGTTTACAATCCAAGGATTCAGCTCTTTAATCGCGCGCAGAGTGGTGGAATTTTCTTTTGCCCAAGCAGCTAAATCCGTAATCGGCCCAATTACTGTTTGGATTTCGAAATCTGGCCAAGCAAAATTATCCGAATCTCTTAAATCGTAACCGTATTTCTCGGGATGCTGCATGATTTCCTTGATAGCAAGAATCCGGAAAAGATAACGCGAAGTTTCTGAATTGAGATATAAATCGTAATAATTACCAACCTCTTGCTCTTCCATTCTGCGCGCTAAACCATTTTCTCCAGAATTATAAGCAGCAGCTGCTAGAGTCCAATTCCCGAATTTATTGTGAAGAAACTCAAAGTAAGTGAAAGCTGCTACCGTGGCTTTTTCCACATTGTTTCTTTCATCAATCTCTTTATCCACACGCAAACCATAATGCTGCGCGGTAGCTGGCACAAACTGCCAAATTCCTTGCGCGCCTGCGCTACTTTTTATTTCCTCACGCAAAGCGCTTTCCGCTACTGCAATGTATTTCAAATCATCTGGTAAATTCCGTGCTTTTAGCTCAGATTCGATGAGAGGAAAATATTTTGGTGCGCGCTTGAGATAAAGAATATTTTGGTAATCTTCTGCGAGAGTAATCAGAAATTCTCTCTCCCAATCTTCGCGAATATAGAAATCATCTAGCGGCACTTTCTCTCCGCAAAATTCCAACTCAGTTGGCCAATCCACTGTGAGTAAACCCGTTTGGCTGAGAAGAATTTTCTTCGCGCCAGTATAGATTCCAAACACCACCAGTAACACAAAAAACACCAAAGCAATCTTGATAATCCACTGGGAGAGAAAAGAGTTTTGGAAACGGTTGCGAGTATGAAAAGGATTTAACATAAAGCTTTTCGATTTTACACGAAAAAACCCATATTTTCTGTATAAGAGTTTTCATCAAAAAATTATTCTGTCTTGAGATACTCCAGATAAGTAGCTAGTTTTCCACGCGAATTTTGCGTAGCGCGCATAATTAATTCTGCCATTTGTCCGCGTGTGAGAGAAGCAGCAGCATCGGAAAATTCGAGAGGGGTGATGCGCATCTCACTAGTTTTGGCAAGGAAACGCTGATACCAAGCTTCACCACTCGCAGCTGCAGGAATCTCTAAACCAAAAGTATTGGAAATAATCGTAACCGCTTCTGCAAGATTCACAGGATTCTCTGGTTTGAAATCTCCATCAGGATAACCCGCGATGATTCCTTTACTTTTTGCTAAGCAAACGAAAGGTGCAAACCACGCATCTAGCGCAACATCGGGGAAGCATTTCTCTGTAAGTTTATTAGTAGCAACCTCACTCGCGTATTTCGTATTCACGATAATCTTAGTGAATTCTGCGCGGTTAATGAGATTACTTGGCTGAAAACTTCCATCTTTGTAACCGTTTACCATTCCTTCGCGCTTCACGAATTGGATAGCATCGAAGAAGTTTTGCCTACTATCCACATCACCGAATTCTGGATTGGCGCGAAGTTGCTTCACCTCATTCTCAATTTTCGCCGCAGCTTCTTCTTTCACTTGGGTAACGAGAGAAGCAGTAGCTTCCGCAGAAAGCAGAGAAATATAAGCTCCAAAAGTTTCTGTAAAAATTTGCTTTGTGTTGGTATTTACCACTCCGTGAATCCTCACAGTATCACCAGCATGCGGAGTGTAACCGAAAAGCGATTTACTATCTTCATCGCGATAACGAGTAGTGCTTCCGATATTTGCTTGGTATTTTTCACCTTCGAGAGTTTCGATGGTGAAACCAGTAGCGGTAGGATTTCTCACATAACCCGAGAAGCTTTGATTGCAAAGCAAGAGTTGCGCATCTTGCGCAGCTACAATCACTCCATCTTTATCTATGAGAACTCTCACTTTATCTCCGAGAGCGAATTCATTGGCTGCGGCTGGACCAGCACCATCGCGATATTTCATGATGGAATCAAACCGTGCAGAATACTCTTTATTAGCAGAATCTTTCACGGTGAGAATCACTCCATCGGTAGCAGAAACAGTGGCTGTAAAAGTGGTTTCTCCTACTTCGACGTTCGCGAAAGGATTTGGCTCAGGATTGGTAAGCGCAGAAACTTCTAAACTACTTGTAACCAAGCAGAATACTAGCGCGATGCAGTAGAAAAATTTCCTCATAAGCAAACTAATTTTAACAAAACTGGAATCAATTACTTTTCATTTTTTCTGAGATATCCGCTTCAGCCAAAGCCTCCACGATATCTCCCAAATCTCCATCCATAATCTTCGGAAGATTGGAAAAATTCTGCCCGATGCGATGGTCGGTAATTCGATCTTGTGGGAAGTTGTAAGTGCGAATCTTCTCACTCCTGTCTCCACTGCCAATCATTCCGCTACGTAAATCTCCTCTTTCTTTGGAAGCGATTGCTTCCTCATGCGCGAGTAAGCGACTGCGCAAAACCTGCATGGCTTTCGCTTTATTCTTGGTTTGAGATTTCTCATCTTGCTGGCTGACAACGATACCAGTCGGTAGATGCGTGATACGAATCGCTGAGTAAGTAGTATTCACACTTTGCCCACCTGGGCCAGAGGAGCAAAAGATATCCACACGAATATCCTCAGGTTTGATGGTGATATCAAGCTCTTCTGCCTCTGGTAAGACTGCCACAGTGACTGCGGATGTGTGAATCCTACCTTTTGCTTCGGTAGCAGGAATGCGTTGCACTCGATGAGTGCCAGCTTCAAATTTAAATTTGGAATAAGCGCTACTTCCCGCTACTTTAAAAATAATTTCTTTGAGGCCACCTGCATCCGCTTCCGATTTTCCCATCAACTCGATTTTCAAACCGTTATCCTCGGCGAAACGAAAGTAAGCCCTAGCTAACTCTGCCGCAAATAAAGCAGCTTCTTCACCACCAGTGCCAGCGCGGATTTCGATAATCACATTCTTACCTTCATTCGGATCTTTCGGTAGTAAAGCTACTTTGAGTTGCGCTTCCAACTCAGCGAGTTTTGCTTTTGCTTCAGATTTCTCCTCTTCCGCTAATTCACGCAAATCCGCATCACCCGAAGCGAGAGTTGCTTCTGCATCTGCGAGATTTTTACTCGCAGTGAGATAAGCGTGAAATAAATCGATATCAGTAGAGAGTTGCGCGTGGCGGATGCGCAATTCGCGGAAACGCTTGAGATCAGCAATCACCTCAGGATTAGATAATTCCTTTTCAATCGTTTCGAATTCGGTAACGAGTTTTTGGACTTTAGCTTGCATTGCAGATAGTTTACAGTTTTTAGTTAGTAGTTGGCAGTATTTAAAAGGATTAAGGAAACAGGATTAAGGATTAAGTTTTTTAGGATTCGAATTCTTTCAAAGTCGGGGAAACTTTAAATAACATTTAGAACAATTTGAACAACTAGAACATTTAGAACTTAATTCGTGCCACTCGCTGAATCCCTTGGAAATCTTTTATAAATTCCACTCTCGCTGCTGGAATAATTGTAGGAATAATTTTCTCTAACTCTTCCGCTTGGTTAATTCCAATCTCGAGTAAAACGAAATGTGGAGAAGTGGGTAATTCCGAAATCTGTTGTAGTAAGCGCGTAATAATTTCTAAACCAGATTCTCCACCGAAAAGAGCAGTGTGTGGCTCGAAAGCTTTTACCCCTGCTTCTATATCCGTATCTTCCAAAGGAATATAAGGAAGATTGGCAGCGATGATTTCATAGCTGCCAGAAATTTCTGCCAGTAAATCGGATTGAAAGAATTGGATGGCAACCGCGTGGTTTTCCATATTCTTTTTCGCTATTGCTAAAGCAGCAGGGGAGATATCACACGCAGAAACTTCACAGCTCGGTAAATTCTTCTTCACAGCAATCGCGATGCAACCACTCCCGCAACCCACATCGAGTAAGCTTGCGGGTTTTAGGCGAAGAATTTCCTCTACAAGTAATTCTGTTTCTGGGCGGGGGATTAAAACATTTTCATCCACGCTGAATTTCAAACCAAAGAATTCTTTCTGACCGATAAGCGCTGCTACGGATTTTCCTGCTTTGCGTTGCGCAACTAACTTATCAAAAGCAGCGGTTTCGATTTCCACATCATTGTGAGTGATTAACCATTCGCGGGATTGTTGTAAAGAATGCGCGAGTAAAACTTCCGCATCGAGGCGGGGAATAGATTCAGTAGCGCGCTGTAAAGCAAGGGTAATTTGCATACACAAAAAGCTACTCTTGTAGCTTAGCTGAATTATGGAAATCTACTCGTAAAACTTTGTGCGAGCAGATTCTGTGCGATGCTTCTCACGGATAATCGCAGCAGTTTTCTTCTTCAATCTATTGTTTACGGAAGTCTGGCGATAGCGGCTGCGGCGAGTTGCTTTCACAAAACGAGTAGAAGAACGATTGAATCGAACTAGGAGTTGGTCAGCGCTTTCACGATCTTTGCGGATGAGGGTAGTTGCCATGGAAACAAAAAGAAATGAAGTGGGAGGATTTTAGGGAAAAAGTTTAGCCTAAGCAAGCAATAAGCCGGGTTTTGTCGTGAGTAATCATTTATCTAAGCGGTGAGTAATGCGGAGGCTACACACAACCTGATTCCGCTATACCAATCTCACCTTGCAGCCGAGAGGGTTTACCACACTCCATTGTTGCCAATGAGTGAGAGATGTAGCTTCATCTCGAGAGTGAAACACCATCTCACTTTTCACGTTTCGCTACGAAACATTGCTGCTTCGCAACTAGTATTGTCTCTGTGGCACTTTCCCTAGGATTACTCCTGGTGGCCGTTAGCCACTCCCGTGAGTGTAGGCTGCCCGGACTTTCCTCTTCCCGATAAATCAAGAAGCGATTACTTCGCTTACTTAGGCTTCGCATATTTTACGAGAATAACCGCTTGCTTGCAAGGGATTATAGGTAAATATCTCTCTTTGAATTCTTTTTTAATCTTTCTTCAATTTGAAGAAAACGCATAATTGGCGAATTCATTGGATTTTTTGTTTTCGCTGCTACGCCTCTTAATTCCTGTAAACATTTATAATATTCATTATTTTTAATAATATCTATTTCAATATTTTTAGATTTTCTTATTTTTTCTTGAATCATCTTTAAATCCTCTATTTGATTATGTTTTGAACCTTTTTTGGAGTTTTTTGCTACAGGGGTCCAAAGCATAAATATTCTCTTATATTCTTTGAAATTAGCCTGAATATAATCAATATCCTTTTCAAACTTCGCTAAAAATCTCCTAACATTGTCAGGTTTTCCATTTTTATTGTAATGCAAACCATCTAAATGCGTAGCAACCTCACATACATACACAATATTATTCACACTATCTATACCAACTACATCAATTTCACCCTGTTTTTTTCCAGTTTGTAAATTATATTCGACAAAATCACATTTTTTAATCTCCTTTAAGTACTGACCAACTAGATGCTCTCCAGGATCTTCCATAAAAAATTAATTAATTTTTTGCTAATCCTAACTTCTGCAACTCTGCCAGAATCTTTTTTTTATTCTCTTCACTTGGCTGAGTGAGAGGTAGTCTCACCGCGTAATCAATCAAGCCCATGAGACTCAAACCCCATTTCACATCAATCGGATTGTTATCCACGAAGTTGAGCTTCATCAGCGCAATATATTTATCGTGAATCGCTTGAGCCTCAGAGAATTTTCCAGCCAAAGCCAATCTCACCATCTCGGTATATTCTGCTGGAATCTGATTCAAAACCACGCCTACGCAACCCACGCCACCGAGTTTGATGATATCGATGGTTTCAGAATCTTCACCAGACAACACGGCGAAATCCGCTGGCTTATTGTCACAAATCTGTTTGATTTGCGTGAGGTTATTACTCGCCTCCTTGATGCCGATAATGTTTGGATTCTTCGCGAGAGTGAGAGTGGTTTCGGCTTCGATATTTCTCCCAGTTCGACTCGGCACATTGTAGAGAATCGTTGGTAAACCAACCTTCGCAATCTCAGTGTAATGCGCGATGATTCCATCTTGCGTGGGTTTGTTGTAATACGGAGAAATACATAATCCTGCATCCGCGCCAGCCTTCAGCGCATACTCCGTAGTTTTTACTGCTTCGTGTGTGGAATTACTACCAGTGCCAACCAAGACGGGAATCCTGCCTTTCACTTCGTTGATTACGATATCTATCACGGTGCGATGCTCGGTTTTGCTGAGAGTCGCGGATTCTCCTGTGGTGCCGACTGGCACGATGCCATCTACACCGCTACGAATTTGGAAATCCACCAACTCACGCAACTTTGCTTCATCCACTTCCTGAGTTTTTGGATTGAAGGGAGTAACCAAAGCAGTGTAAGCACCTCGGAGTTGCATAGGAAAAATTTAGAAATCCTGAATTAAAGGAATCTTAGTGGGATTATCTCGCATCCGTCAAACTTGATAGATATTAGAAAGTAGATTTTTTAAACGCTGTCATTGCGAGGGCGAAGCCCACGCTGGTCGGGGTTTGTAACCCCGACTAAATATTTTTTGATTAGCACTTGCTCTATAGACTACAAACAAATGCTTCCTAAGAATTTAAAAAAACAATCTAACTCCTACTGAATAAAAAACGTTTCGATCTGGATTACAAATCCAGACCAGCGATAGCGATAGAAGCAAAGGCGCCCCAACGGGACGTCTCTACACTTTTTCTAAACCTTAATTCTTAATCCTTTCTTAAACCAATTCTTTCTTCAACCAATCTTTTTTTTGATAATAGATGAAAGCTACTATCACACCTAAAACATTGGAAACTGGATAAGCCCACCACAAACCATCTTCTCCGAGATGCATAACTACCGCGAGAATATAGCCTGCTATAAAAAGGAAAAAGGTTTGTAACATCGCGATAAACATCGCGGTGGTAGCCTCACCAGCTGCGCGAATCGTAGCGATAATCACCATCTGGATTCCTACCAGACCGAAAGTAAAAGCGATAATTTTGATGAAGATAGCTGACATTTCTATTAGTGGGAGATCGTTTGGCACGAGGAAAGCGGAAATCGGTTTCGCGAAAAGAAATACGAGTAAACCCAAAGCCGTAAGTGTAAAGAAAGCAATTTTCATACCCGCTTTCGCAATTTTCTCTACGCGCGCATGTTGCTTTGCTCCGAGGTTATTTCCCACCAGCGTGGTAGCAGCCATCGCAAATCCCATCGCAGGAATGATAGCAAGACTGAGAATCTTCACACCGACTCCGTAAGCAGCCACGGTAAGCGTGCCAAAGGTAGAAACCAACACAATCATCAGCATCATTCCTAGGCTGCGAATCGACATTTCAACGGAGGAAGGTAAACCAAGATTGAAAAGTTTTTTAATCCAAATGAAGCGCGGTTTTAGATCTACCCAGAGAAGCTTGAGGCGGTATCTACCCATAATTAGAATTCCGATACCAATCACTGCAGAAAGCACTTCTGTAATGAGTGTTGCATAGGCCACTCCCGCTACTCCCATCGCTGGTATTGTCCCATAACCAAACATAAAGAGGGGATCGAGTAAGAAATTGAGAATTACTGTGATGAGAATGATAATCATCGGCAGTTTCACTTCTCCGATTCCACGCAAAGCAGATTGGAAAATCGTATAGATAAAAGTCGCTACCATCGTGATGAAAGAGATTTGCAGGTAAATCGTAGCCTCAGGCAACACCGCAGCATCGGAAGTCAGGAAACTCAGCGCAAAACCCGCAGAGAAATAACCGATGATACTCAAAACAATCGCTACTAAAGTAACGAAGGTAAAAGTCTGCCCCAAAGCTAAATCCACATTGCGCTTATCTCCTTTACCATTGTATTGAGAGATAAGAATGCTACCCGCAAGCGTGAATCCCATCGCGAGGGAATTGAGAAAGAAAATCAGTGGGAAGCTGAGAGAAACCGCCGCCACAGCATTCACTCCGAGTCTGCCTACCCAAAAAGTATCGATGAGTTGATAAGCAGTCAGTAATACATTCGCGAAAATAATCGGCAGAGAAATCTTGAAAATGGATTTCACCACTGGGCCTTCGAGGAGATAGTTAATCACTTTCGGAATTTTTGGTATTTCGGGCATGGAGAAAAATTAGCGCTTGCTAGTTTAAACCTTTAAAGATCCAACTCAAGTTTTTGCTTTAAAAATAGTTAAGTTGGAAAATCAGTGATTAATCCTCCTTTCTTTTTTTCAAGAAACAAGTTTTCAAAACAATTGTAGATTTACCAATGCGGCATTCCACTTCTTCTGGCTCATCAGTGAGTCGAATATTTTTAATCACTTCACCACGCTTCAGCGCGAGAGGCATTCCCTTTACTTTGAGATCTTTGATGAGATGCACCGCATCGCCGTCAGCGAGTAGAGTGCCATTTGAGTCTTTGGTTTCCATAAGAAAGTTTTAATGAATAAGTTTGCGAATTGAAGAAAATTTCGTAGTGATTCTATCACCCTAATTCTTCTTTTTAATTCTAATTCGGTGAAGCAAAATTCTTTCAAACATCGCCGCCGCGGTGGCAATCACAATCGAACCGAAAGCGATGAGGATGCCGATGAAAACCCCGCCGGCTATATCATCGCCAGGTCGAATTATGAATAAGTAGGCTTCTGCTGCTGCGATAAAACCAATAAGGATTAATGCGCAGTATTTTATAATCCGTATAGCTTTCACGGAATTTGGTGAGAATAATTTATTTTGCCCGATGTATCCGAGTAGCTTAAACGCTTGGTATATCGCCACGAAAAATGCAATGGATGCTGCATATGCATATGCCAAGAAGGAATCTTGAAAATAAATCTCGAAGAGTATGGCATGCGCATTCCTACCCTCGATGTGAGGCTCCCAAAGCAAGAAGGCAAAAGCACCGATACCGACAAGCACGATGACTGCTTGCAGAAATATTATTGAGTTTCTCTTCATGGTCGAATCCTACTGGGTAAATTATTTTTGGTCGGGGTAGCCGGACTTGAACCGACGACCTCACGCACCCCATGCGTGCGCGCTACCAACTGCGCTATACCCCGGGAGATATATTTTAAATGTTTTATTTTTTAGATAAGCTAGTCAACCCTGTCGGCCGTAACCTGAAAGGCGAAGGCTGATGCGCTATACCCCGAAGATATAAGCATTTTAGCCTATCTCTTCTTCTTCTGATTCTTAGCTTTGGGTTTCGGATTGCTTTCCAACTTCGAATAATCTGCGTGATTAAATTTCTGCTTAAAACCCTTTGGATCTCCGTAATCCGCAAACTCCGCATACAAAGAATGGGTAACGCGTGGATGTTTTGCTGCTTTGATCGGGCACCAATACCTCTCAGTGCGCGCACCGATTTCCACCGCGTAAGCAAACAAACCATTCGCGTAAGTGCAATAGGTGCAATTCAATTTTTGAATCACGTTGAGATAGCTGAGGAATTTCCGATCGTAAATAATATAATCTCGGCGCTTCACTTTAGGAATCCCATAAAGCGGAAAAGCAAAAGCCTGATAAATCCAAAGCCCAATATCTAGCAAAAAAATCGGAATAATCATTGCCCAAATAAAAGGAATCGAAAGCAAATGACAGAAACTCGCCGTAAAAATATAATGAAAAGCACTCTCTTTGATTTTCTTATTACTCTTACGAATAGACTCTAAGAAAATAACCTTCTTGCCCTTCAGCGAGAATCCATAATTTTTGGAAGCTTTTTGATATTCCTTTTCTAGATCTCTATAGAGATTTTCTATGTTTTTGAGAATCTGAGTGATTTTGGTTTGCATGAGTTTTGCTGATTAAGTAAAAAACACCCGAAGATTCTAACACGCGGAAAAATCTAAACATTATCTTTTGCGCTTGAGAAAATTCGCGCCAATAAAGCCAGCAATTGGAGAAGCGAGAGTCAGAGCTATCACACCGACTAAAGTTCTTACGATTTCTTCTCCGATAAACTCAGAATTGATTACGACCCAAAGCGGCTGAGAAGAATCTACTGCGAGTAAAAGAATCAGCGGTAAAGCGACTCCCACATAAGCTAAAGCGAGAGTATTTACCATAGAAGCAATATGCTCTCTACCGACTCGCAGACTGCTGTGGAATAATTCGCGCTTGGTAAGTTTAGGATTTGCGGTAATCAATTCATCCACCACAGTGACTTGCGCGACAGTGATATCGTCTAAGACTCCGAGACTGCCGAGGAGAATCCCCGCGAAAAGTAATCCTTGTAAATCAAGATTCGCCAGCATACCACCAGTAAGATAAACCGATTCTTCACTGCCAGTGCCAAAAAGCTCCGTAAAAATTATACAAGCGTAAATCAATATTGTGGCGAAAATCAGTGTGAGAAAAGTGGCGTAAAAGGCGAGTAAGGATCTGCGGTTAAATCCATGCGCGACAAAAATTCCAATACCAGCAATCACTGCGCCGCCTGCTAATCCAACCCAAAGCGGTGAATAACCATCGGCGAGTAGTGGAATCAAAGCGAAAGCAATCAACGCAATGGAAACCGCTAAACCAAACAGTGAGGCTAAACCACGCTTGCCTCCTATGAGAGTGACTAAAGCAAAAGCGAATAATGTAAGCAGAGCCAAAGCTGGCAAACGGTATCTATCGTAAATCTGCCAACTCTCACCATCACTTGTTTGGAATTTTCCCATCACCACTTCTTCACCACTGACTGGCTTTTGATTTTCCGTGAGAGTGAAATCTGGATTCGTTTGAGTAGTAACTATTTCTCCTTGATGCGCTTCTGAAAAAATCTGAATCTGTGTTTCCGCTGTATCAGTAGTGATAATTTTCCCAACCGCAAATTCTGTTTTGGCATCCAAGGAAGATTCCTCAGCAAAAGCGCTGGTAAATCCAAGCAGCAACACTGAAGTTGCTAGTGTAATTTTGAGCCAATTGCGCATAAAAAATTATTTACGAAGCATCCGAACTTCTTTCTGGAAACTCGCTACATCTTTGAATTCACGATAAACGGAAGCGTAGCGAATGTAAGCTACATCATCCAGCATCTTGAGATACTTCATCACCAGCTGCCCAATCTTGCGAGAATCTACTTCTTTCTCACCGCGCAACTCTTCTTCTATCTTGGTAAGAATCGTATCAATCTGATCTCGGCGAATCGGCCGCTTCTGGCAAGCCACCCAAAGAGATTTTTCTAGTTTCTCGCGAGCGAAAGATTCACGAGTGCCATTCTTCTTTACCACAACAAAACTCGCAGCATCAATCCTCTCGTAGGTTGTGAAACGATAACCACATTTATCACAACTTCTTCTTCGACGAATAGCTGCACCATTCTCGGTTTCGCGAGAATCAATCACACTTGTATCGATAGCTCCACATTTTGCGCAATGCATTGCGCACAAAATACACTATATCTTGGTGGTATAGCAAGCAACTCCTCAAGCTTGAGTGGATTTAGAGCTTTAATTTTGCGTTGCTTGGAGGTGGAGTAATCCCGAGATGTTGGTAAGCCGCTTCGGTTGCGATTCTTCCACGTGGAGTGCGAGAGAGAAAACCAAGTTGCAGCAGGAAAGGCTCCACTACTGTTTCGATTGTTTCTGCTTCTTCCGAGGAAGCCGCTGCAAGTGTAGATAATCCCACTGGGCCACCACCGAATTTTTTAATCAGGATTTCGAGAATCCTCCGATCATGCGCATCCAAACCCAACTCATCCACACCCAAAGCTTTCAAACTTTGATTCACTACATCACAAGTAATCACTCCCGCGTGATTCACTTCCGCGAAATCGCGCATTCGACGGAGTAAGCGATTCGCGATGCGGGGAGTGGCGCGAGTAGATTTTGCGAGGCATTCACACGCAGCTTCATCGAGTTTCACATTGAGAAGTTTCGCGCTGCGATGGAGAATCTTTTCGATTTCTTTCTCATTGTAAAAATCCAAACGAAATACACTACCAAATCTATCACGCAGTGGAGCACTGAGCCCAGAAAATCTCGTAGTAGCGCCAACCAAGGTGAAGCGGGGGATATCGAGCCGCATAGTTTTGGCACCCGCACCTTTGCCGAGCACGAGATCAATCGCGAAATCTTCCATCGCGGTATAGAGCACTTCCTCCACCACAGTCTTCAGCCGGTGAATCTCATCAATAAAAAGAATATCGCGCGGTTGGAGATTGGTGAGAATCGCCGCGAGATCTCCTGGGCGATCCAGCGCTGGCCCAGAAGTAATGCGTAGATTCACTCCCAACTCATTCGATAACACATGCGCGAGTGTAGTTTTGCCGAGACCTGGCGGCCCGTAAAAGAGAGTATGCTCCAGCGCTTCATTGCGCTGCTTCGCGGCAGTGAGGAAGACTTGGAGATTCTTTTTTAACTCCTGCTGACCTACATACTCAGTGAAGCTTCCCGGCCGCAACGCAGAATCAAACTTCGCCAAATCGTCGCTATCCGCTTCCTTCTCCACGATGCGAGGATTCTTGGCTTTCGACTTGGAATCTTGCCTCTCAATCATATAGTTGGCAGCTGGTAGCTCCTTTTTGTCATTCCCACGAAAGCGGGAATCCAGAAATTTAATATTTGCTAACTTAATCCTTAACTCTTAGATGGCAGGGAATTGAAGGTTAGCTCACACATGATTTAAAACCACATTCCTTCACCAGCCGCCTGGGAATCTTATACGAAAAGTAAAATATTTTCCTCTACGGGGTAGATTCTCACCACACTAGCCAACCAACAAAAACCCACTCACCTTCGGTGAGTAGAACTTTGTTGGTGCGCCCGGCAGGAATTGAACCTACGACCTTAGCCTTAGAAGGGCTCTGCTCTATCCAACTGAGCTACGGGCGCATGGGCAGCATTTTAGCGTAATTTTGACTTATGCACCCGTGTAAGCTAAAATCCCTATGTTTTAGCTTCTTTAAGCCAAATATATCTCCCGAGAAGGTCTGGAACGAAGTTTATTTTGATACTCAAGTAATGACTCTGACACAGGTTGCTACGCTTAAAAAAATTCCGCGGAAATTATCTTCCAAGGATAGCTTTTTGCCAACCTAAAAACTTCTACTAGAAAATCTTGGGGGGTGTTTTTTAACCCCCTTGAATCATGGATTTCACATTCCTCTTTATCATCCTAGCCCTCACGGCTGGAGGTGCTGGTGGCTTTTTTTATGCTGCCGCTAAGTTTAAAAAAGACTCAGAAGACGCTGAGAAAAAAGCGCATAAGATCCTCGCGGATGCAGAAGCGCATGCAAGAGAAACGGAAAAACGCGCGCTAAGTCTCACGGAAAAAGCGCATGCGGAAACCGAAGCTGCTAGGAAGGAAGCAGAGAGAACTCAAACCAAAGCGGAGAAAATTCTTGAGGAAGCCAAAACCGAGCAAAAGGAAATCCGCGCCAAACTCGATGCAGCCGAAGCGCGCATTCTCGATAAAGAGAAACATCTAGAAAATAAATCGGAGCATATCGAGAAACAAAAACTCGTATTAGAGACGGAAGAGTTGGCTATCGAAAAACTCAAAGAGGAAACTGCCAAAATCCGCGATGAAGAGAAAACCAAACTCGAGGAAGTCGCGAAGCTTTCCCGTGAGGAAGCGAAGCAGGAGTTGTTCAATGAAGTGGAGAAAGATGCAGCCGAGGAGATTCTCACCAAAGTAAAAGCGGCAGAATACAAAGCCAAAGAAGAAGCTGATAAAAAAGCGAATAATATCATCGCCCTCGCAGTGCAAAGGCTTTCTCAGGAAACCACTGCGGAATCCACCGTAACTCTTGTGCCACTTGCCTCAGATGATCTCAAAGGAAGAATTATCGGTAGGGAAGGGAGAAACATTACTGCGTTTGAAATGGCAACTGGCGTAGATGTAATCGTAGACGATACTCCAGGCGCAGTGCTTATTTCTGGTTTTGATTTAGTCAGAAGATATGTAGCGAAGATTGCTTTGGAAAAACTAGTTGCAGACGGAAGAATCCATCCAGCGAGAATTGAAGAAACTGTAAAGAAAGCGCAAGCGGATGTAGAGAAGATGATTCAAGAGTGGGGAGAAAAAGCAGTAATCGAAGCTGGAGTGGTTGGTTTGCATCCAAGTGTAGTAAAGCTGATTGGCAGACTGCGTTTCCGCACTAGTTACGGCCAAAATATTTTGAAACACTCGCTGGAAGCTTGCTTCATCGGAGGTGCTTTAGCAGCGGAATTAGGCGCTGACGAGAAACTCGTGAAGAAAGCCTGCCTACTCCACGATATTGGCAAAGCTGTCGACCATGAAATCGAAGGCCCGCATGCTGTGATTGGCGCTAACATTCTGCGTAAATTCAAACTCCCTGAGGAAATCATCCACGCAGTGGAAGCGCATCACGAAGACGTCGCCATCGAGTCTCTCACTGATATCATCGTGCAAACTGCGGATGCCATCAGCGGTAGTCGCCCAGGCGCAAGAAGAGAATCTCTCGATGCTTACATCAAACGCTTGGAGGAATTGGAAAATATCGCAAAATCCTTCAAGGGTGTAGAGAATAGCTACGCTATACAAGCTGGTAGGGAAGTGAGGGTGATTGTGAATCCAGCAGAGATGGATGATTTGGCTGCGCATAAACTCGCAAAATCTATCTCCGATAGAATTGAAAAAGAGATGACTTATCCAGGGCAAATCAAAGTAAATGTAATCCGTGAAACCCGCGCCGAATCCCTCGCTAAGTAATTCTCAACATCAATATGTTTCAAAGTTTACTTCCAGTATTCTTCGCTACCAGCCTTGCAGCAATCGCTTTCCTGATTGGAGGATTCATCTCTCACAAGATTGCGCATTTCCTCGCGAAGCATGCAAGCAAAGTAATCGCGTTTGGAAGTGGTGCGATGCTTGCGATTACCTTCAACCATGTTTTACCAGAAGCTACCGAGCTAGCTGGTGAAAATGCTTGGTTAGCGGTTTTGAGTGGTGTGCTTTTCTTTTTTACCTTGGAGCACTTTCTCTATATTCACAGCTGCCCCGATGGAAGTAACGAGCATGAATGCGAAAACCACGCGCTTGGCCCGATGGCAGCTTTGGGCCTCGGAATCCATAGCTTCTTCGATGGAGTAATCATCGTGTTTTCTTTCCTCGCAAATCCTGTGATTGGCTGGCTGACTACACTGGGAATTTTCTTACACAAATTACCTGCTGGTGCGATTTTGCATTCTCTCATTTGTTACAAACGCAAGAAGGGAAATCTCTGGTATATCCTCGTGGTAGCTTTAGCTACTCCACTAGCTTTAGTTTTGATTCCTTTCGCCGAAAAACTTCCCCAAGTTTATGTGGGAATCGGTTTAGCGTTTTCCGCTGGAAGTCTCCTCTATATCACTCTCAGTGATATGCTGCCAGAAACCCATCGCAGCAAGAGTAAATTCAATCTCGTTTATCTCCTCCTCGGTATCGCACTAATTTTTGGAATCAACACTTATTTCGGAGAAGCGCATAACCATTCTGAAGATTTACCACACGCTGAAAACGCCTTGCCGACTCTTCCTTCAGAAACCCAAAACGAGTAAACTCTTGCGCATGAGAATTGGAATTGATGCCCGAATGTATTCGAGTGGATTCACTGGAATTGGTAGATACACTGCAGAATTAATTCGCAATCTCGCGCAAATCGACAAGGAAAACGAATACATCGTGTTTCTGAATTCACCTGAATTTGAAGAGTTTGAAGCGCCAGCGGAAAATTTTCATGCGCTAAAAGTCAACGCAAAACATTACTCTCGCGCCGAGCAAACTGATTTCCGCAAAGCGCTGAATGCTGCAGAGTTGGATTTGATGCATTTCACACATTTCAATGCGCCGATTCTTTATAGTGGCAAATCTGTGGTAACGATTCACGACTTAACGCTTTCAAAATACCCAGGGCAAAAGATGAATAGCTGGCTGCATCGCTTAGCTTACAATCTAGTTTTAAAAAGAAGTATCAGCCACGCAACAAGAATCATTACACCTTCCCGCCACACGAAACACGATTTGATGAAACTCCTTGGAGTGAAGAATGAGAAGATTGAAGTGATTTACAACGGAGTAGGTAAAGAATTTTTACCAGCAACTCCCAACGATATTACCAAGAGACAAATCGCTATCCGATATGGAGTGGAAGGTGGTTATCTGCTTTACACAGGTGTGTGGCGCAATCACAAGAATCTCCTCGGTTTACTCGCAGCCTTGCATGAGATGCGGGTGAAGAAAAATTTCACTGGGCAACTCGTGATTACTGGTAAAGAAGATTCTATTTATGCGCCAGAAATTTTCGCCACAGTGAAAGATTTAGGTTTAGAAAAATCCGTAGTTTTCACAGGCCTCGTCAGTGATAAGGATTTACTTTTCCTTTATCAAAATGCGCGTGTGTTTGTTTTCCCAAGTTTCTATGAAGGTTTCGGCTTACCGCCACTAGAAGCGATGAGTTGCGGAATCCCAGTAGCTGCCAGCGATAGCAGTAGTATTCCCGAGATTCTTGGCAGCGAAAATGCCAACTTCTTCAATCCTGATGATGTGATTGAGATGGCTGAGAAGATTTGGGAAGTGTGGGATGATGAAGCGCTTCGCGCCAAACTCAAAGAAAAAGGCTTACAGAGAGTTGCTGAATTCAGCTGGAAGAAAATGAGTGAAGAAACTCTCACGGTATATCAGGAAGCCTTGGGGTTGGTGAAAGGATAGGAAAAAATCTATCTCTTTACGAAAATCTAATTAGAGTCTAAAATACCAGCCTCTTATTTTTGGTTTTAGGCTACCTCTTACTAGGCGGCTAAGCTAGGTAAGAGAATCAGGTAAAACCTATAACAGAAAGGATGGCTCCATGGGAAAGAGAAAGATAGGTGACAGGCGTCCGACCAAGATGCGCGGCAGAGAAACGGCAACTGTGCTCAAGAGTAGTGTTCAACAGAAAATCGAAACACTTCTCCTAGCTACCAACAAAAAATATCTCGCGTTTCACACGCTCGAACGCAAGATTAAAGTTGAACGCAAACCGAAAGGAGTCCGAAGAATCACCATCAACTGGAAGTTCGTTCCCGAGTAGGTTCACCGCCTGATTTACCCAAGGAAACCATTGCATCTGCGGTGGTTTCCTTTTCCTTTCTTCCCGATTCCTTTTGCGCTAAACTTCCTCCCGCGTGAAAAACAGCTTAGTTGCCCTCATCTCCGTTTCAGATAAAACCGGGATTGCGGAATTCTCCCGCAACCTCTCGAAACTCGGATACGAAATTATCTCTACTGGAGGCACCGCAGCTTTGTTGCGCAAAGAAAAAATCGCCGTAACTGAAGTAGAGAATCTCACTGGTTTCCCAGAGATTCTGGGTGGGAGAGTGAAGACTCTGCATCCAAAAGTTTTCGGAGGAATCCTCGCGAAGAATGAAAAATCCCACACAAAAGACTTAGAGAAGCATGGAATCAAGAAAATCGATTTGGTGTGTGTGAATCTTTATCCGTTTGCGGAAACTATCAAAAATCCCAAAGTGAAACTCGCGGAAGCCGTAGAAGAAATCGACATCGGCGGAGTGAGTTTGCTTCGCGCTGCTGCGAAAAATTTCGAGAGAGTGGTGGTAGTAAGTAAGCTTTCTCAATACGCTGAAGTGATTGAAGCTTTGCGGGAAAAGAAAATGGATGAGAGTAAGAGAAGATTGCTAGCGGCGGCGGCGTTTGCGCAAACTACGAAATACGATGGAATGATTACAGGTTATCTCGGAGGCGAAAATTATTTCACTCCGATTTACGAGAAAATCAACAAGCTGCGCTATGGCGAAAATCCACATCAATCCGCGATTCTTTACCGCGAAGTAGAGAATCACCATTCCAATATTACGAATGCAAAAGTGCTACAAGGGAAAGAATTGAGTTTCAATAATCTGATGGATGGAGATTATGCTTTGCATATCGTGGCAGATTTCGTGAAACCGACTGTGGCAGTGATTAAACATGCTAATCCTTGCGGAATCGCTTCGCATGAAAAGATTGAAACAGCACTCCAACTCGCGCTAGATGCGGATAAGATTTCTCCGTTTGGTGGTATCATCGCGTTTAACCGTGAAGTAAATGAAGCTTGCGCGAAGATTATTCAACCGCTTTTCATGGAGGTATTGATTGCGCCAAGCTTTGAGAAGAAAGCTCTCAAAATCCTGAGTGAAAAGAAAAATCTCCGCCTCATCGCTACCGAGAAAATCTCGGTGAATCCGAAAGGCATCAATATCAAAAAAATTGGTGGGGGATTATTGATTCAGGATATCGATAACCGCGTAGTCACTGAGAAAGATCTCAAAGTGGTCACTCATAAAATTCCAACGAAGCAACAAATCAAAGATTTAATTTTTGCAGCGAATGCTTGCAAACACGCGAAATCCAACGCGATTGTGATTGCAAGAAATGAAGTAGCGATTGGGATTGGCGCTGGGCAAACTGCGCGAGTAGATGCAGTGGAAATCGCGCTACGCAAAGCTGGCACCGCTGCGAGTGGTAGTGTCTTAGCGAGTGATGCTTTCTTCCCGTTTCCAGATAGTGTGGAAATCGCGGCCAAAGCTGGTATCAGCGCGATTATCCAGTCAGGTGGAAGCATCCGCGATAAGGAAGTAATCGAGGCAGCAAATAAGCTGAATGTCGCAATGGTTTTCTCAGGCGTGAGGGCTTTCCGACATTAGAAGATAGCTATCATCCCCGCGAAAAATAAAATCTGTCACTGCGACTCCCGCGAAAGCGGGAGGAAGCAGCCCCATAATTTTCAGCACAAAAATTGCGAGATTGCTTCAGGCTGCGCCTTCGCAATGACAAACTGGAAACTTTTTTTTAATTCTTAATTCTGATTAGCTAAAGCTTTTACACCGAGATACAAAGCACTCAAACCAATCAAAACATAAATCGCAACTGCCAAAATCGGTAGTGGAAAAACTTTTCCAAAAAGCCAACTCACTATATCAAACTGAATCAACCCTACTAAGCCCCAGTTGATTCCACCGATAACGATGAGTGAGAATGCTATCCAGCCAAGTAAATTGAATTTCATAGAAGAAAAATTATTGATTTGATTTCAGTATAGCAGATGCAAATTTGACAACCACTTAACCTCTCTCTACACTGCCTCCTCGGATGCGAAGTAATCAAATTCTCACCGAAGTAAAAAAGGCGCAGGGAAAGCGCAAAATCTCTATTACGGATTTATATTCGATTTCCCAACTCACTGAAGGAGATGTGGAACTGGTTTTTGCGGTAGCGAAAGTAATAAAGAAAGCAGTAAACGCTGGGAAAAAAGATTTAGGATTGCTGCGCGATAAAACTACGATTAATTTTTTTAGCGAAGCTTCTACTCGCACTCGCGTAAGTTTCGAGTTGGCTGCGAAGTATCTCGGCATGCAAGCAGTGAATGTAATCGGAGGAGATAGTAGTAGGAAAAAAGGTGAAAGCTGGAGAGATACTGCGCAAACTCTTGCAGCGCTTAGCGCTGATTTCCTGATTGTGAGAGATAGCGAAAATCATTTGCAAGAAAAACTCGCAAAGATTGTAAAAATTCCAGTAATTAATGCTGGTGATGGAGTAAATGAGCATCCGACTCAAGCATTACTTGAAGCTTTCACGCTGCGCGAAAAGTTTGGGAAGAAGCCGCTGAATTATCTCTTTATCGGAGATGCTTTGCATTCGCGTGTGTTTAACTCGCAAACGCAGTTATATAAAAAACTCGGTTATAAACTTCATCTTGCTGCGCCAGCGAAACTTTTTCGCCCAGCAATCACTGGAGTGAAATCCACCACCAATCTCGATACAGCATTAGTCGACATGGATGCGATTCATGTGATTCGCTTACAGAAAGAAAGGGTGGAAGCAGGCTTCGTAAAAAGCCTCGGCGATTATGAGAGAGATTATTGCCTCACAGAGAAACGCCTAGAGAAAATGAATAAAGGTGGAGTAGTGATGCATGCTGGGCCAGTGATGCGCGACAGCGATATTAGTAGTGAAGTTTTGGAGAATCCGAGAAGTTTGGTTTTACCGATGATTCGCAATGGCTTAGTGATTCGGATGAGTTTGCTATGGTTGCTAGCACAGAAGAAAAAATAATTCTGTATTGTCATTGCGAGTGAATGCAATGAATGAAGCAATCCCGATTATTACGAGACTGCTTCATCCCGCCAAGGCGGGATTCGCAGAGACAGCATTCTTCTTACTTAATTCTTAATCCTAAAATGTTACTTATCAAGAATGGAATCCTCGTAAATACTGGCAGTAAAAATCCTCTCCAGCAGGTAGATATTTTGGTGAGTGGTAAAAAGATTGTGAAGATAGGAAAAAATCTCACCGCTACAAAAGCGCAACTCATCAACGCGAAAGGTAGAATCATTACCGCAGGCTTGATTGATTTACACACACATCTGCGAGATCCTGGTTTCACGAGTAAAGAAACGATTGCGAGTGGCAGCGCTGCAGCTGCATTGGGTGGATTCACCACCATCGTGGCAATGCCAAATACGCAACCACGCATGGATACTGCAGAGAAAATTAAAAGTTTTCTCGCAAGAGCAAAGAGTGAAGGAGTTGTGAATATTCTCACCACAGGAAATCTCACTCAGAATGGAGAAGGGAAGTTGCTTACGAATTTCGCAGCGCTAAAAAAAGCCGGAGTAAAAATTCTCACTGATGATGGCTGCGGAGATTCGCATCCGCAAGATCTGGAAGTAGAGAAAAAGTTAATCGCCGCCGCGAAGAAAGTGAAGCTGCCAGTAATGATGCATGCAGAAGATAGTGAAATGAAATGCAACACACATCTCCACGCAGGAGTAGTAGCAAAGAAACTCGGAATCCGAGGTAGTAGCGCAGAATGCGAAACTGTGATGATTGAGAGAGTTTTGGAGTTGCTGAGGAAGAATCCCACTCCATATCACTTCACGCATCTCTCCGCGGCTGGCAGCGTGGATTTGATTCGCGTAGCGAAGAAGCGTGGATTACCAATCACCGCTGATACCACACCGCATCATCTCACTCTCACGGAGAAAGCGATTCTTGACTCTGGCACTCTTGCAAAAGTAAATCCACCACTTCGCAGCGAAGCGCATCGCAAAGCTTTGATTGCAGGAGTAAAAAGTGGAGTGATTGATGCGATTGCGACAGACCACGCGCCTCATCTCGCGGAAGAAAAAAACTGCGAATTCACGAAAGCAGCGGTAGGTTTGGTGGGATTGGAAACTGCATTTGCGGTGCTTTACACAGATTTGGTGAAGCGGAAACTTCTCACACTTCCACAACTCATCGAAAAACTCACAACCGCGCCTGCGAAGATTCTGAAACTCAAAGCTGGTGAAATCAAAGTAGGGAAGGAAGCGGATATCACAATCTGGGATATCGAAACTGCTTACAAAATCGATAAAACTAAATTCGCTAGCAAAGGTAGAAACACACCATGGAATGGTAAAAAAGTTTTCGGCAAAGCTACGGATGTAATCGTAGGTGGGAAGATTGTGGTGAAAGCAGGGAAGTTGGTTTGAGATAATTCGTAATCCTAATAGCAAAACTAAAGCCCCTATTTCGTAAAGAGAGGTTGGGGAGATTTAGGTAAAGATTGTAGAAAAATTCAGATACACTAAATCCCCCCTAATTCCGCTTCGCGGAATTCTCCCCCTTTGTCAAAGGAGGAATAAGAATTCTCTTTTATTTTCTGGATTCCCGCTTTCGCGGGAAAGACAGTTAGGAAAATCCCTGCTTTATTCCTTATTCCGTTATTCTTCTCTATTTACTTTCCTCTATCTCTTTTTCCAATCTGCCTTTTTCAGCTACTGCTTTATCCACAGCGTGTTTGAAATCGGATTTTGGAGTGTAGTTTTTGTCACTGCCTCTGCGAGGGCGAGAAGATTTTTTACCAACTTTCTCAGATTCCTTGCGGCCAGCAGCGCGTTTCTTCTTCGCTTCTTCTGCTTCTTTGCGAAGTTTCTCAGCAAAATTCAAAGCGGCTGGAGTCATCTGAAGTTTCGCTAAAACGCGAAGCATCGCTTGACCGACAACCACACGATTGGAAGTGCCGATGTTCTTACTCAATACATTCTTCACACCAGCTAATTCCAAAACCTTGCGGATGGAAGAGCCAGCAATCAAACCAGTTCCAGGCGCAGCTGGCATAATCATAATACGCGCAGCTTTGTATTTCAGTTTCACTGGATGTGGAATCGTATCATTTACGATTGGCACAGTCATCAAATTTTTCTTTGCATCAGCAGCAGCTTTGCGCGCAGCAACTTGCACATCACCTCCTTTGCCAAGTCCCAAACCAACTCTGCCAGCTCTATCACCGATAATCACAGTAGCGCGAAAACGCATTCTCCTGCCTCCTTTTACCACACGAGTAACTCTATCGAGTTGCAGCATGTATTCCTCAAACTCTTTCTCTTCGCGGGCTTCGCGAGGTTTGCGGTTTCTACCACCACTATTACCACCACGTTTTTTGTCATCAGTTTTTGCAGGCATCTTTGGAATAAAAGATTATTAGAATTAGAATTTCAGACCAGCTTCACGCGCTGCATCTGCGAGGATTTTTACTCTTCCATGGTAAGGGAAACCACCACGATCGAAAACAACTTTTTCAATCTTCACAGCCTTCGCTGCTTCGGCGATTGCTTTACCGACTTCAGCTGCTTTCTCAGATTTCTTGCCTTTCTTGATTTTCAAATCATTGGCGGCAGCGAGAGTTTTACCACTCGCATCATCGATGAGTTGCGCGTAAATCGTAGTCAAAGATTTGTAAACAGCGAGGCGTGGCTTGGTTGCGCTGCCGATAACCTTCGCGCGAATCCGGCGTTGGCGAGCCTGACGGGAAGAAAGTTTAGTAGAAGTTTTCATGGATTGATTAATTAAGCTTTGGCGCCACCACCCGCAGATTTACCGGCTTTGCGTTGGATGTGTTCACCTTCGTAAGCGATGCCTTTTCCCTTGTAAGGCTCTGGTTTGCGCCACTTGCGGATATTGGCAGCAACTTCACCTACGAGTTGTTTATCGAAACCTTTCACTACGATAGTATTTTTCTTCGCATCAAGCTCGAATTCGATACCAGCGGGAGTCTTAATCAAAACTGGATGACTAAAACCAAGCTGTAATTCTAAATCTTTTCCTTTCATCGCAAATTTGTAACCTACACCTTTTACGATAAGCATCTTAGAGAATCCTTTGGAAACACCTTCGATAATGTTGGAAACCAAAGTGCGAGATAAACCCCAAAGTGCGCCAGCCTCAGCGGAATCATCAACAGGGGAGAAAACTACTTTGTTTTCCTTCACCTCGACTTTTACTTTCGGATGAATCACTTGAGTCAATTCTCCTTTCGCGCCTTTGGCTTTTACAGTTTGGCCAGTAACTGTAACAGTTACTCCGGCTGGAATTTCTACGGGATTTTTTCCAATTCTAGACAAGATATTTGAGGATTAAGTTAGTAAGGATAGGAAACAAAAAATTTTGTTCCTTACGGATTAGTAAATTTCACAGATAATTTCTCCACCGATGCCTTTTTTATGCGCTTCAGAATTTGTCATAAGGCCTTCGCTAGTGGAAAGCACTGCAATACCGAGACCAGAAAGCACAGGCTTCAGATCAGTGGATTTGGAATAAATCCGGCGGCCAGGTTTGCTGATGCGAGTAAAAGTGAATTTCTTATCAGCTGGCAACTCCACTACCAATTCTGGGAAAGGGCCAGTTTTATCTTCTTCGATTTTCGCAACGAAACCATTCTTTTCCATCAGTTGGAGAATCGCCAGCTTCTGCTTGCTATGAGGTAATCGCACTTCCGTTTTTCGCGCACTCATAGCATTGCGGATGCGGGTTAGCATATCGGCAATTGGGTCTGTTGACATTTAATTGAGAATTTAAGATTTAGGATTGAAATAAATTTGAGGAGATTTTTACCAGCTAGATTTCTTGATGCCGACGATTTCTCCTTTGGAAGCTAATTCTCGGAAGCAGATTCTGCACATTTCAAACTTGCGCATATAACCACGATTTCTTCCGCAAACTCGGCAACGATTGATAGTGCGAGTAGCTTTCTTTGGTTTTACTCCAGCAGCCAAAGCGTTTAATACGTGGCGTTTGAATCTTTCGGCTTTTACGATGCTAGATGTTTTTGCCATAGGAAAATTAATTACTTGGATTTAGGAGTTTCAGTTGGAGTAGGAGAAGCAACTTCAGCTTCTACTTTTGGCGCGAAGCCTGCAGCGACTGCTGCTTCTTCTGCTGCGAGTTTGGCTGCTTCTGCTGCGTGTTGCTTCGCTGCTTCTTCTGCGCGTTTCTTGGAATCATCTTTTTGAAAAGGGAAACCAAGCGCAGTGAGGAGAGCTAAACCAGCTTTATCATCCTTAGCAGAAGTAACTACAGTGATTTCGATACCATGCACAAAATCAGCATCTTCTGGGCGCACCTCTGGGAAAACTGTGAAATCTTTCATTCCCATAGAGTAATTGCCTTGGCCATCGAAACCCTTAGCAGAAATACCACGGAAATCTCTCACGCGAGGTAAAGCAATATTCACCAAGCGGTTGATAAAATCGTAAGCGCGTTTGCCACGGAGAGTGACAGAAATACCGATAACCATACCCGCGCGAAGTTTGAAATTGGAAATCGCTTTGCGAGAAAGATGTTGGGTTGGTTTTTGACCAGAGATGCGAGTGATGTTTTCGATGATTTGCTTGAGGCGCACTTCATCCATGGAATTGCTGGAGCCACCTTTGCGCGCAATCTTGCCGATACCAACCGCAACCTTTACTTTGGTAACGCGAGGCACAGCCATGAAGTTTTTCACACCCAACTTCTTTTGAAGTTCTGGGAGAAGCTTCTGGTTAAATTCGTCTTGGAGGGTAAGTTTACTCACTTTGATAACAGGAAGTTAGAATTATTTTTTAGACTTTAGGCGGGGATTGATGATACCTTCTTTGCATTTCTTGCAGATGCGCGCTTTCTTACCATTCGCGAGTTTGGTGTAACCCACGCGAGTAGGTTTCTTGCAGTTTGGGCAAACGAGTTTCACGTTGCTAGCATCAACTGATTTCTCAAATTTGATGATTTGACCAGGAGTGCCATCTGCGCGCTTCTTGATGAATTTGGTAGCTACGTTGATTTTCTCCACCACTACGCGGGCAGCTTTCGCATCAACTTTCATCACTTTGCCGGTTTTACCTTTATCTTTACCAGCGATGATGAGAACGGTATCAGAAGTTTGGATTTTCATAATTTATACAACGTCAGGAGCTTGAGAAATAATTTTTTGATAACCTTTTTCACGCAATTCACGCGCGATCGGGCCAAAAACACGAGTGCCTTTTGGTTCACCTTTTTCATCGATAATCACAACTGCATTTTCATCGAAGCGAATCGTGGTGCCATCTTTGCGATGAATCGCATTCACGCATCTTACGATTACAGCTTTTTGCACACTCTTCTTTTTCGCTACTGCTTTTGGAGTAGCTGCTTTGACTGAGACAGCAATCACATCACCGATACCAGCGTAGCGTCTGTGGCTACCACCGAGCACTTTGATGCAGGAAACGAGTTTAGCTCCTGTGTTGTCAGCGACTGCGAGATTGGAACGAAGTTGAATCATTTGCTTTGGATTGGGAGATTATTTCTTAGTAGGTTTCTTAGGAGTTTTTGCTGCTGGATCTTCTGCTTTTGCCTCAGCAACTTTCTTTTCTTTCTGCACGATTGCTCTCAATTCTGCTTCTTCATCGGATTCTACTGCAGCAGGAGTGCTAACGATTGCTTGCGCTGATTTCGCTACAATCTTATCGAGCTTCCAACACTTGAGTTTGGAGAGTGGGCGACACTCGGAGATTTCTACGATATCACCGATCTTTGCTTCATTCTTCTCATCATGCGCGTGGAATTTCTTGCTGACGCGGTAGCGTTTCTTATAGATCGGATGAATCTCATAACGATCTACTTTCACCACGATAGTGCGATCATTGATATCCGAGATTACGATGCCTGATTTGATTCTCATGAGTAATTAAATTATTTTTCGTCTTTAGATTTGAATAAACCTTTCTTAGCAACTTTCTTTACTTTCACATCAGCTGTATCTTTTTCGGCTGTAGTAGTTTCTGCTTCGGATTCTTCTGCTTTTACTTTCTTCGCTTTTTTCTTCTCACCTTCTTGCGCTTTGCTGACTTCCGCTTTGGAATCTGCAACTTTCTTGGAAATTTCAGCAGCAGTCTTCGCAACTTTTTCACCTTTCGCGCTGCGGCGAGTATTTTCAGTCAGAAGTTGAGCTACATATTTCTTGAGGATTGCCACCATGTGGTTATCCTTGAGATGGCCGGTTTTGACACCCATCTTCTGGCGGAAAAGAGAATCGCGTGCGGATTTCAACTCATCGCTGAGATCTCTATCGGAGAGTTGGCGAACTTCAGAAAAGGTAAGCATTTTATTCGTGGTGAGCAGTTACAAATTTCGTTTTTACAGGGAGTTTGTGGCCAGCGAGTTTGAAAGCCTCGCGCGCTTGCGCATCATCTACACCTTCGAGTTCGAAGATGATTGTGCCTGGTTTCACAGCAGCTACATAGTATTCCACACTTCCTTTTCCACTTCCCATCGGGACTTCTGCAGCTTTCTTGGTGATAGGTTTGTGGGGGAATACGCGAATCCAGAGTTTGCCACCACGCTTGAGGAAGCGTTGAGTGGCGCGGCGGGCAGCTTCGATTTGACGGGAAGTCAGCTCGGCTTTTTCCATTAGCTTCAGCCCATAAGAGCCAAACGCTACTCGGCTACCTCTGACAGCTACACCTTTTAAGCTGCCGCGGTTGCGTTGCCACTTTCGATATTTAGTTCTTTTTGGGAAAAGCATGTTGGAAATTATTTATTAGCCGCTTCAAGCTCTGCTTCGAGGCGGCCTTTTTCTTCTTTTGGTGCGCGGCGGTTTTCTGCCAGCCACTCACGATCTCTTTCTTTTTTCTCATCACTCTCATCATTGTCGAAGACTTCACCTTTGTAAGTCCAGACTTTCACACCGATTTGTCCGAAAGTCGTAGCTGCTGGCACTTCTCCGTAATCCACATCAGCGCGAATCGTATGAAGTGGAATGTTGCCTTCTTTGAAAGTTTCTTCACGAGAGATATCAGCGCCGTTGAGTCTGCCTGCAACTCTCACTTTGACTCCGAGTAAACCTGCTTCCATACCTTTTTTTACAGCCATCTTCGCAATGCGGCGGTAAGGCATACGGCGGGCAATCTGATCAGCGATAGATTCTGCGATGAGTTGCGCATTCGCTTCTGGTTTCTTTACTTCTACAATGTTGATTTCTACCTTATCTCCGAATTGTTTGCTGATATCGCTACGTAATTCTTCGAGGGCAACACCTTGGCGGCCAATCACCATACCTGGTTTGCTGGTGAAAACATTTACCTTCACACTGCCACTGCTTCTCTCGATTTCGATTTCTCCTACACCGGAATCTTTCAATCTCTCTTTGATAGCTTTGCGGAGAGTGATATCGCGGTGGAGAAGGTTGGCATAATTCTTCTTGGAGAACCAACGGCTAGACCAACTCTTGATTACTCCGAGGCGAAACGATTTTGGATGGATTTTTTGACCCACGATTGGAGGATTAAATTAGTAAGGATTAAGATTCGGATTTTTCTGATTCTGTTGCAGCCTCAGCTGCTGGAGTTTCAACTGCTTCTACAACTTTCTTTGCTTTCTTTACTTTTGGAGCTTTCTTCTCTGTGGAAGCTATTTCCGCTTTCTCTGCTTTAGCAGCTTTCTTGGATTTCTTTTTCTCAGGCTTAGCTTCGAGAGGGGATAACTCCACCGTGATTCTCGAGCTGCGCTTGAGAATTGGGTGCCATCTACCTCTTGAAACTGGTAAACCGCGTTTCAAAGTCTGACCTTCATTGACTACGAGTTTGCTGATGAATAATTTGTCAGCATCTTGTTTGAAATTGTTTTCAGCATTCGCAGCAGCGGAAGCAATCAAGGAAGCTAGAATCGGCGCGCTGCGCTTTGGTGTGAATTTCAGCATTACGAGTGCTTCTTTCACAGATTTTCCTCTGACGAGTGAAGCAACTACATTCACTTTCTTGGAAGAGATTCGAACTTGATGGAGGTAAGCTTTCACAGGGAGAAAATAAATTATTTAGATTTTGGGGCAGCTGGCGCTGAGGAAGCAGCCACTGCTGCATCTTCTTTCGCTTTCTTACCACCATGTTTGCGCCAAGTGCGAGTAGGTGCGAATTCACCGAGGCGGTGGCCAATCATTTGCTCAGTCACAAATACTGGAGTGTGTTGGCGGCCGTTGTGGACTCCGAAGGTGTGGCCAACGAAATCTGGGGAAATCACACAGCTGCGACTCCAAGTCTTGATTGGTTTCTTTTGACCAGCAGCATCTAGCGCTGCAACTTTCTTCGTTACGCGTGGGTCTACAAACGGTCCTTTGGAAGCTGATCTTGTCATGAATAATTAAATTACTTAGTGCGGCGGGAGAATCTACCCGGCTTGCGGCGTTTAAGGATAAGCTCTTTGGAATACTTCTTTTTGTTGCGAGTTTTCACACCGAGAGCGAGTGCTCCCCAGGGAGTTTTCGGTGCTTTCATACCAATCGAGTTGCGCGCTTCACCTCCTCCGTGTGGATGGTCGCAAGGATTCATCACTTTACCTCTCACTTGTGGACGGCGACCCATTCGGCGCACTCTACCAGCTTTGCCGAGAGAGATGTTGGAGTGATCGATATTGGCAGCTACTCCGATCGTGGCGTAGCAAGTTTTTGGAACCAAACGGATTTCTGAAGAAGGGAGTTGGATCTGAGCGTAAGTATCTCCATCAGTGGAAACCACTTTGGCGCGAGAGCCAGCACTACGAGCCATCTGACCACCTTTACCTGGCTTAAGCTCTACATTGAAAATTTCGAAAGAAGCTGGAATGTGTTGGATCTGGCAACGATTACCTGGTTTGATCTTAGTTTTTTCACCAGTAATAATTTTGTCACCGACAGCGAGACCGTGAGCAGCGAGATGATAGCGTTTGTCACCATCTACATAAGTAACAAGCGCAATCCACGCGCTACGATTTGGATCGTATTGGAGAGATTCGATGCGGCCTGGGATACCAGCCTTTTCGATTTGTTTGAAATCGATAATGCGGTAACGGCGCTTCTCACCTCCACCACGGTGGCGGCAAGTTACGATGCCACGATTATTTCTACCAGCTTGTTTATTGAGGCTAGTAGTGAGGCGGGATTCTGGGCGATCTTTGGTAAGCGCGGAGCGATCTACGGTACTCATACCGCGGCGACCAGCATCGTTCTTTTTATAGACTTTGATAGGCATTAGGCTTTGATCTTATTTACATCGATAGATTTAGCACCAACCGTGGTGACTACAGCTTTTTTGTAAGCTGGGCGTTTTACGAGTAATTTATTCTGACCAACGCTGCGAGCTTTTGATTGGCAGCAAAGTGTTTTTACACTCTTCACTTTCACTCCGTAATACTTTTCGATCGCTGCTTTGATCTGAGTTTTGGTTGCGTTGTCTCTCACCGCGAAGGTGTAGCAACCAGTAGCGTTACCGAGATAAGATTTCTCAGTATCGATTGGTTTGACGATTACAGTGTGAATGTTATTCATTGGGGAGTTAATTGATGGAGCGGGCGAGCGGAATCGAACCGCCGTCTCCAGCTTGGAAGGCTAGCATAATAAACCGTTATACGACGCCCGCAGTTTTCTTGGTAGTAGCTTTTTTCGCGGTTGTTTTCTTAGGTTTAGCAGCAGTACTTTCAGCTCTTTTGGTAACTTTGAAAATCTTCTCAGCTGCTTCGATTGCGGATTTCTCGAAAAGCACGTAATCGAACTTTGTAAGATCGTGAATATTGAGAAGATCTACAAGCAGAGTTTTGGTGTGCTCCATGTTGCGCGCAGATTTCACCAGCGCTTCGTTGCGGTTGTGGATTACGAGGAGACTGCGGTGAGTTGGAAGTGCTTTCGCCACTACAGTGAATTCTTTTGTCTTTGGCTTTGGTAATTCAAAACTTTCTAGGCCAAGAATCTTGCCATCTTTTGCTTTGAGTGAAAGCGCAGAAGCGAGCGCTGCGCGGCGTTGTTTCTTTGGCATGAGTTTCTCCCAGTTTCTATCATTGCGAGGTCCCCAAGAAGCACCACCACCACGGAGGATGGAAGCACGACGATCACCCTTACGAGCGTTACCAGTGCCTTTTTGGCGATACATTTTGCGAGTAGAACCTGCTACTTCACCACGGCGAAGCACATGAGCAGGGGAGATACGCGCATTCGCATGTTGGCGAACCAACGCGAGATGCATCAAATCTGGTTTGATCTCGGCACCAAAGAGACCCTCTGGAAGAGTGATGTCTCCGTTTTGTTTGCCGGCTTGTGTATAGAGGGGAGCTTTCATTGGGATTAATTCGCTGTAATGCGGATGAGACCACCTGGTGCACCTGGGATTGCGCCTTTGACGATGAGAAGATTTTTTTCGATATCAACTCCTACGAGTGGAGTGGAAGTCTTAGTAACTTGATCGCCACCCATGCGGCCTGGAAATTTCTTACCTTTTGGGACACCTCCTCCTCCAGCGCGTGGACCAGCACCGGAACCTGGTTGGCGGTGATGATGCGATCCGTGAGATTCTGGACCGCGAGAGAAATTCCATCTTTTGATTACACCAGCGAAACCTTTACCGCGGCTAGTGCCTGTGATCTTCACTGTCTTCACTTCTTGGAAAGATTCAACTGTGACTTTGTCGCCTTTCGCTTTTTCTGCTTCTTTTTCGAGACGGAATTCAGCGATGTGACGAAAGTGTTTAGTCTTAGTCGGTTTCTTCAACGCATCAAATCCGAGGATTAACGCAGGATATCCATCTTTCTCAGTTGTCTTGATTTGAGTAATCTCATTTGGTGAGCACTCAATTACTGAGACGGGGATCACACTACCGTCGTCCGCGACTACGCGAGTCATACCGATCTTTTTTCCTAGAATGCCAATCATGTTGGTAGAGGTTATTCAATCCGCTTGGGCGGAAGAGGCTGCTTTGATCTTATCGAGTGGAGATAATTCTCCAGTCCTCTGATTTTTTCTGAGGAGCCTCGGCAGCACAGCTAACAAAATTTTTTTAGCCGCGAGAGTTTAAGTAAGGAAACCAGAAAAGTCAAACATTTTTATCTGACTCGCGCGCAGTGTTTTAAGCCATCTTAATTTCTACATCCACACCACTTGGGAGAGTGAGGGATTGGAGAGAGGTAACTGTGTTTGGAGTAGATTCTTTGATGTCGATCAAACGTTTGTGAGTGCGCATTTCGAATTGGTCACGCGCCGCTTTATGTTTGAAGGTTGAGCGATTCACTGTAAATTTTTCGATTCTAGTTGGCATCGGAATTGGGCCAGCGATGATTGCACCACTGCGCTCAGCTGTATCAATAATCGTTTTAGTAGCCTCATCGACGATGCGATGATCGAAAGCGCGCACCACGATGCGAATCATGGGTTTGCCAGAAGAAAGCGATTTACTAGTTTCTTTACTTGCTTTCTTAGCGGTTGTTTTTTTAGCTTCTGCAGCCATAAGGAAAAATTAAGCCGAGGAAGTTTACCAAAGCTTTTAAATAAAGCAAATTCAATGCGAAGAAAAATCAGGAGTTACGAATTGCAATTTATTTAAATTATTTTGAAAAGCAAAAATTTTAGCCTAAACAAGGAAAACACTACAAATACAAGGAATAGATGTTTTTCAGAGAATGAAACTCTAGCTATTGACAACGATGCTTTCTTACATTAGAATCTCGCGCGTCCAAAAAAACAAAATTTCATCAAAATTTAACCCAAAACAAACATGCTTTCTCAAAAAATCCGAAACCAAAACTCTTCAAGCCACCCAGACCACTTCAAGATACACCTCGCAGCTGTTTGCTTTGTCTTAATTTTAATATCAATTTTTATACCACCTAGCGCATCTCAGTCAGTAGAAGCGAAACTCCAATCCAAAGATTTTTATTCAGAAATGAATATCGATTCCAATCTCAAAGTCGTGGAAGAAAAATCTATCGAAGATTTGCCAATAACAGTAGAATTGCAAACTCGCGATTAGTTACCAAGTTTCGCTGCTGCGAAAGCTGCCAGTGTGGCTTTCGCAGTATTTTGCCAAGTAAATTTCTGCGCTTGGATTAATCCTTTCTTCCGCAAAAATTCTTGAGAAGCTTTATCGGGAAGTAATTTTTCCAAAGCAAGTTTCCAGGCATCACTGTTATTTGATTGGATGAAACGCGCAGCTTCGCCACAAATTTCATGCAATACGGGAATATTAGAAGCGAGGAGGGGAGTGCCACAAGCCAGCGCTTCTAACGCGGGCAAACCGAAACCTTCATATACGCTCGGGAAACAAAAAATCTCCGCAGCGGAAATCAACGCAGCTTTATTATTCTCAGCGATTTCGCCGGGGAAGTGCAACCACTTTACTTCACGAAATTTTTTCAACTTCGGATCAGCAAAAATCTTCTGATCGAAATTCCCAGCCAAAACTAATTCATGTGGAAAATTCGTTTCTTCTTTGAGTTTCGCAAAAGCGCGAATCAGTGTCGGTAAATTTTTGCGCGGCTCTAATGTAGAGAGTGAAAGCACAAATTTTTCTGGCAGCTGATGTTTGCGCCGAATCTTTTTGAGAGTTTCTTTGCTTCTCACTGGTTTGATAAATGGAGAAACTCCCAGCGGAGTAGTAGAGACGCGAGAGGCTGGCAGCTTCCACACTCTGCGTAAATCCTGTGTGGTGGAATCCGAAACTGAAATAATTCTATCCGCCTGCGCAGCAAGTTTTGGAGGATTGAGAAACTGCAACCACACACGAGTTTTGAGTGAGAAAAATTCTGGATAAAGCGTAGGAGATAAATCGTGAATCGTCACAACCAGTTTGCAATTATCGGAAACTGCTACTGGCCGCAAGTCTGGTAACCAAAAAATATCTAATTTCTGATTTTCACGCTGCGCCTCTTTTAAAAGTAACTCGTCGAGAAAAGGTTGCTGCTGCAACTGTAACCGCAGATTGAGATAGCGATTAGAGTAGCGAGTGTGGATTAGCTTGAAGCGTGGGCTGCGTGGAATCTCAATCGGGCAATCTTCCGTAGCGCTATTCCACCAGAGAAGATAAGTATTTTTTTTATCCCAAGCAAATAACTCCTCGAGAATACTACGAAGATACACCTTCACTCCAGAAGTTTTGTTTCCAGCCAAAGCGCGCAAATCAATTCCAATATTCACGCTGGGGATTCTAGCAGTTTGCTGGAATAAGTAACTAAGCTAAACTTGCTAACTTAATTTTGTTTTGTGTCAGTAACTGTAGAAAAATTTCTCGAAGAAGTATGGAAAGTAGCTAAAGCTGATGGAGTGCTTAATCCTAAAGAAAAACAATCTATTAGGGATTCGCTCGAAAACGCATTCGATTCTCAGGCGCTAATTATAGAGTTAGAGATTTCTGGCAGAGAAGATTTGAGAAACTACTTCAAAATGATTTTTGAAGGAAAAGGGGATTATTTTTACGAAAGAATTGCTTTCATGGTTGTATTTAGATTGGGATTAGGAGAAGCGTTTGGAATAACTCAACCGATTAGTATTCAGCCTCCAGCCAAATCTAAACCAGCTGAAAAACCTAATAAAATAAAAAAACAAACTAATCCACCTCTAGTTCCAAAAGAAAATATAATCGCGGAAGTCCAACCTAAGTTAGCTAGAGAGAAAGAACGAACCCCTATATCAGCTAAGATGTTTGATTTATTACATCCTCAAACACACATTCAATATTCCCCAAAGGATAAAGCCAGAAAAGGCAGCGAATGGATAATCCGCTTAAGCCCAGATGGAAAACACATAGAAAGCAAAGAATTATTTATGCCAAGCTCTCAAATGTCTGCTGCGCAAAAAGCGGAATATAAGGAAGCGTGGAGAGATAAAAGCAAAGATGAATAAAATCAGAATCTTTATCTTTACAAACCAGCGCTGAAGAATTAACCTCTAGAAGCTTTTTAATTAAGCTGAAATCCTAAATATTAAATCGTAAATTCCATTATTCTTTATTTTTTATTCTATATCCCTTATTCCATCTTAATTCTTAATCCTGTTTCCTTAATCCTTCCTCATGGCTCTCACCCAAAATGAATACGGATTCGATCTCAAAGTAGATAATCCTTTCCTAATCTTCCGCGTATTGGCAAAAGTCGCGCAGGAAAAAGTAGGAGTGGATAAGGTTTTGGATTTATCGCGTGGAGATCCAGGCTACGGTTTCGCGCCGAATTCTCGCAGTCGGAAGTTTTATAGTTTCCTTGTTGCACTCGATACACATTTCAATAATTTCGATACACATTTCAAAGATAGAGTAGTGGGAGAAGAAGCGGAGCTGCTGAGACAAATAGATGCGTTTGCAAACGAAACCTATAAACCAGAAGTTGCGAATGAGCTGATGAAGGATTTCACTGAGTTTTGCGCAGGTGTGATAGAGGCAGCGCATCGCCAAGAATTGGAATGGAATCACTTCGATGTTTTATTCCACTTGTTTAAATACGCCACAGTAAGTGGTGGTTGCTACCACGATCCTTACGGAGAATTAATTTCGCGCGTTGTGGTTGCGGATTACCACAGCCAAAACTTACTCACTTCTGTGAAGTATTCTGATTTGGTTTTGACTCATGGTGCGAGTGATGCAATCGGCACTTTCTTCAAAGCGTTTGGCGAAGAGGGAAGCAAGTGGTTGGTGAAAGGTGATTCAGTATTGATTACATCTCCCGTGTATTTCCCATACATGAATATCTTGAAATCACGCGGATTGAATATCCTCACGGTTTCTGTGAATCCAGAGAATGGGCAATTTGATGAAGATACATTTGAGAAACTCGGTGATGCGAAACCAAAATTGATTGTGTTAGTTGATCCAGATAATCCAACTGGTTTCACTAAGAATGAAGCAAGCTTGAAACTTCTCGCTGCTTACGCAGAAAAAGTCGATGCGATGATTCTGAGTGATGAGGTTTACCATTCTTTCCATCCAGGCAAGAAATCCATTTTGAATTTCGCGCGCAATCGCACAATTCGTATCGATGCAAGAAGTAAAATCGAAAGGGCGACTGGTTGCCGCTTCGGAGAATTCATCGTGGTGGATGAAGCGAATACTTACCTCACAAAAATGCTGAAGGGATTTATTCCAGCTAGCGCAGAAGACATCAAGCATTATCTTTATATAGCCAAAGGCCCAGGCAGCGCCTTCGGAGAATTCCAACACACTACTTTCGTGCCAGGCCCAGGCCAGATTCTTTCACTCTGCCACATCATCCTCGGAGAGAAGGAAAGAGCGAAATATGTAGATTTGCTAAAGCAGAATATGGAGACTTGGTATGCAGGCCTAGGTTTGAAGTGGGGAGGAAATTTCTACTACTCACAGTTTGATATGAATGCAATCTCAACTGATGCGAAGAAAAAAATCCCAGCTGAAAGAAAACTTTTGGATCTTGCAGAGAGGGGCGTAGTATTGATTCCCGCGAATCTTTTCTTCTCAGTGGAGGATAGAGAAGCAGCGGATAGGAGAAATTATGTGAGAGGCAGTTTGCCAAATCTCACCAACTCTCAAGTAGCAGAAGCTGCGAAGATTATCCGCGAGTATTTACAAAGCTAGGAAATAAATATTTTTATAAATGTAGAAACGCCCCGCTGGGGCGTTTTTGCTTTTAAATTTTTTGATTAAATGAAACGAATTAAAAAAAATATCTTATTTGAGTATGTAGAGACACCCCGTCGGGGTGTCTCTACTCTGTTTAAAACCCTAATTTTTTATATCTTTTAATTTCGCCAATAGCGATTTTTTACTGTAAAATTTCTCCAAATTCAAAAACTCAAATGACACCAACCTACGATTTACTCATCAGCTTGGGAGTAGCGCTAGCGCTAGGTTTATTGATTGGTATCGAGAGAGAAATGGTGAAGTTGCGTGGCATGAAGAATGGTTTGATTTCGGATTTTTCAGGATTACGTAGCTACACACTGATAAGCTTGCTAGGATTCGTAGCAGCTTATAGCGCGAGTGTTTGGGGAGAATGGATTTTTGTAGCAACAATGATTGTTACCAGCAGCCTCACACTGATTTCTTACAAACAGGAATCTTCTATGTTGAGGCTTTTTGGAATTACCTCAGAGTTGGCAGCTTTTCTCACTTTTTTCATTGGAGCAATCGCTTCCGTTTCTTCACTTCTCGCTACGATTCTCGGAGTTGCAGTAGTAATGATTCTTTCTATGAAAAATACGCTGCGTGGATTTATAGAGAAGATGAAGCCAGAAGAATTTTTTGATACGGTGAAATTCGTAATCATCGCTTTTGTAGTTTTACCACTCCTGCCAAATCGAATAGTTGATCCGTGGGGATTTTTTAATCCTTACAAAATTTGGTTGATTGTGGTTTTCATCTCCGCGATTGGTTTCGTTGGCTATATTCTCACGAAAGCTTTGGGCAGCAGAAAAGGTTTGGGCTTAACTGGTTTAGTTGGTGGATTGGCTTCCTCTACTGCGGTGACAAATAGTATGGCTGAGCAAAGCAAGAGTAATGCGAAGCTGAGTAACGCTTTTACTTTTGCCGTGGTAATTGCTTCTACGATGATGTTTGCGCGAGTTGGTTTGGAAGTTTTTGTGTTGAATCGCGAGTTACTTCTCAGTAAATTATTCATCTCTTTAAGTGCCTTGCTAGTGGTAAGTGGGGGAGTAATGCTGTGGCTGTGGAAAGCTGGAAATGAAAAAGCTCACAATCAAAAAGCTAAAGATTTGAAACTTAGCAGCCCGTTTAAGCTTATCCCTGCAATGAAATTCGGAGCTTTCTATGTTTTCATCTTGGTAGTTACTTACCTCGCGAATCTCTACCTCGGTAAATCTGGTATCTATATCGCTTCTGCTTTTTCAGGCCTCGCTGATGTAGATGCAATCACCATCTCGCTTTCACGCCTAGCGCATAACTCAGAAATAACCGCGGAGGTAGCTACTAAAGGAATCACACTTGCGGTGATTGTAAATACTTTTGTGAAACTCGCGATTATCCGATTATTTGGCAGTAGGGATTTTTTCCGCAAAGCAGTGGTGGCTTTTGGTATCATCATCGCAGGTGGTTTAGCTGCGATAATTTTGCTGTAAGCGAATCTAATCAATCAGGAAAATTACTATCCGCTGGGTTTGATTTGGTATAAAATTCGTTAGCAAATTCCATAAATTTCCAACGCTATGTCAAAGTCAAAAATCAGTAAATTATCTGCTGGGTTGCGCAAACACATCATCTTAGAAAGTGGCGCAGGCAAAACTCAGAAAGGAGCGCTAAGCACCAATATTAAAAAGAGTAAGTATCCTGTTTCCGCTTTTGCCGAGAATACTTTGAATCACTGCAACGGAGGCGCGACATTACAAGCAGCGTTGTGGTTGAAGCAGCATCTAAATAACGGTGGAAAGTTGGTGATAACTCTCGCTGGCGCATTAAGCTCTTTTCAGGTGGGAGTGATGTTGGCTGATTTGATTCGGCAGGGAAAAGTGCACCTCATCTCCGCAACAGGCGCAAATCACGAAGAATCTTATTATCGCTATGTAGCACATTCTCATTACGCTTACATTCCTCGCTATACAGAGCTCACTCCTGAGCAAGAAGCAGAGTTGCGCGATGCAGGGCTGCGCCGCATCACTGATACTTTTTTGCCAGAAGATGAGAGTGTGAGAATCATGGAACCACACCTCCTGAAGATGTGGAAAGAGGCTGAAAAAAAGGGGGAGCGCTATTTCCCACACGAATACTTCCGCCGACTTTTTGCGGAGAAACTAATCAAGCCAGATCCAGCGGCGAATCCAGAAGATTGCTGGGCTTACGCGGCTTACCAGAAAAATATTCCGATTGTGATTCCAGGCTTCGAAGATTCTACAATGGGAAATATTTTCGCTAGCTACACTTACAGCGGTAAATATCGCAAAGATAAGAGTGTGGTACTGAATCAAAATATCATGAAGAGTGGTTTGGATTATTTCACTTCACTCTACGATTGGTATATGGAAAATTCGAAAGATGCTCCGATTGCTTTCCTCCAGCTCGGTGGCGGTATCTCTGCGGATTTCCCGATCTGCGTAGTGCCTTCGCTCAAGCATGATTTGCAAATCCATAAAGGTGTGAGGGATTGGGCTGGCTTCATCGAGATCGGTTCCTCTCCGATGTCTTACGGTTCTTACTCTGGCGCTGGCGGCAAAGAAAAAATCACCTGGGATAAACTCTCCACCAAGAGTTATTTCCAAATCATCCAGAGTGATGTAACTGTGGTATTCCCTTGGATTGCTGCGATTTTATTGGGATTATAGATAAATAATAATTCAACTAGATGCAAACTCTACCTGCGAGTAAAGGCTTCCTCGGAATCACCGAGAAGCCTACCGATGACAAATCCAAGCCTAAAGTGGTGGTTATTCCTTTTGGTGTGGAGAAATCCGTAAGCTATGGTGGTGGCACTGCAGCTGGGCCGGAAGCGATGATTAGCGCTTCGCATGAAGTTGAGCTGTTTGATGAAGAACTTTGGGAAGAACCTTTCCGCAAATTTCGCTTAACTACACTGAAGAAATTTCCGATTGAAAAAAAACTCAGCGCCGCGATTACTCAGTTGGAAAAAATAGTAGGGGAGGTATTGGAGCAAAATCAATTCCCATTAATTTTTGGTGGTGAGCACTCACTAACTCCAGGAGTGGTAAATGCGATTACAAAAAAGTTCGGAGAAATTTCCATCCTCCATTTCGATGCGCATGCGGATCTGCGCGATGGTTATCTCGGTGAAAAATTTTCTCACGCAGCTGCGATGCAGCGCTGCCTCGATAATCCAAAAGTAAAAAAACTTGTTTCTGTTGGGATTCGCAATCTCTCAGAAGCTGAAGCGAAATTTATTCCAACCCAAAAACATCGCTTGAAAATTTTCTGGGCGCATGAGAAAAAAGACTGGAAAACTAAGGAAATCGTACATGCACTCGGGAAACACCCTGTATATATTTCTTTCGATCTCGATGCTTTCGATAGCAGCCTCATGCCAGCTACCGGCACACCTGAGCCAGGCGGATTATTTTGGCACGAGACTCTCGCAATCCTCCGCGCAGTAAGCAAGAAAAAGAAAATCATCGGCGCTGATATCGTGGAGCTTGCACCGAAAAAAAATCTCGAAGCTTGTGATTTCCTCGCAGCAAAACTAGCTTACAAAATCATCAGCTATATTTTTGTGTAGAGATTACCAACCGAATAATTTCCCCACATCCTCTGGTAATTCTCTGCGGCGGGCGATTTTGATTTCTCCGTTTTGTGCGATGAGTTTCGCAGGGGAGGAGAGTAGGCAGTGATGCGAAGCGAGAGAATCTTGGTAAGCACCAGTATCCATCACCGCGATATACAATTCATCCGTTTCCGATAAGCGTGGCAGCATGATGTAAGTGCCACCAGCAGTGTATTTATCATCGCTATCACAAGAAGCTCCCGCCAACCAAACTTTTTCCAGCTTGCGCGAATTCATATGATTCACTGGAATCACATGCCACTTTTGATGAATCGCCCAAGTATCAATCAAATCATTCATAAAGCTACCATCGATCACATACCACTTCATATTACCCTTGTTGCCAACTGTTTTCTCCGCAATAATCTTATAAATAGTGATTTGCGCAGGCGCTGCTACATAGCTACCCCATTCCACGATGAGATTTGGATGCTTCGTTCCGAGCTTATCGCATTCTCTTTTCGCAGTTTTCACAATCTGCGCGATTAAACTCTTACCAGTGTAAAAATGTTTTTTCTTCTCAAAAGGCACTCCTGCGCCTCCACCGATATCGAGAGTATCCAAGCCTGGATTCTTTTCACGCAACTGGTTATAGAGACTCAAAGCGCGTTTCAGTGGTTTAATAATTCCTTGCACATTTTCGATTTGCTTGCTGATGTGATAATGCAACACCGAGAGATTTTTAATCTTACCAATGCGTAGTAATTCTTCTTCTGTGAAACCGTAGCGATTAAATTTCTTATCCCAGTGTGATTGCACTTTGATATCGAGATTCACGCGGATACCAACTTCACCCTTGAATTTAGTTAATCTTTCTAATTCTGTTTCATCTTCGATAATTGGAATCACGATTAAACCCTTACTTTTCAGCTCTTCTATCAAACTAATATATTTTTCCGTTTTAGGACCATTGCAAATCACGCGAATCTTCGCATTGAATTTATCTTTCTCAATCATGCGCTTCACGAGGTAAAGCTCATTTGCGCTGGAAACTTCGAGATTCGCACCTTCCGCGACAGCTGGCAAAACAAACTCCTTGTTTTGATTTACCTTCATCGCGTAGTGATAGAAAAATTTTCCTTTGTAACCAAGCACTTTGATATACGCATTGAAAGTTTCGATTAAATCTCTCACGCGGTTTTCAATCACGGTCGGAAACATGATTTCAGTGGAAGTGCCGTATTTCTTCACAATATCAAAAATATTGTATTGGAAGTTTCCTTCTTTAACGATGAGCTCTGCATCTGGCCCAACATCAAAATCTTGAGTGTTGTATTCTTCTATACCAAGCTTCCAAAACTTTTTGAAACCGTTTTTTTTCTTCTTAATTGCCGGCTTTTTTTTCTTCTTAGCCACTGGTGTTTTTACCACCTTGGCTACTGGTTTTTGGACCATCGGAGGAAATAATTATTTGAGCTGTTTCAGGAGCCTGAAACCCACTCAAGGAAATTAAAAATTTTGTAAATTATAGTATTTTTGAAAGCAAACAACCAGAAAAAAGTCCTGAGGATTTTTGGTATACAAAACCGCAGCAGGGGAGATAGCAGCAGCCAAAACAGGGGAGTATAATTCTGCACGCACCTTCGTATTTTTTAACCCCTATTTAAAAAATGTCTCTCTACGAAAACACCCAAAAAACCATTAAAAAGGCTGCTGATACGATGAAACTCAGCAAGGAAATTCGCCAAATCATGGATGAGCCAGAAAGAATTCTCGAAGTGAATTTCCATATTCACCGCGACAGTGGAGAAATCCAGATGGTGAGAGGATTCCGCATCCAACACAATACACTCCGTGGTCCAGGCAAAGGTGGTATCCGTTACCATCCTCAGGTTGATATGGGAGAAGTAAAAGCACTCGCTGGTTGGATGACAATCAAGTGCGCGGTAGTTGATATTCCTTACGGTGGAGCCAAAGGGGGAGTAGAGATCGATCCACGCGAACTAAGTGAAGGGGAGCTCGAACAACTTACTCGAGAATACATCGCAACAATTGCACCAATCATCGGACCACGCAAAGATGTACCAGCACCCGATGTTTACACCAATGGCAAAATTATGAATTGGGTGGCAGATGAATATCGTAAACATTATCCATCTGATGATTATCTCGCAGTTGTGACTGGCAAGACACTTGACAACGGAGGTAGTCTCGGCCGAGATAGCGCAACAGCTGATGGAGGAGTGCATGTGCTCGAAGCTTACTTCGAGAAAATCGGAGAAAGTTTCGAAGGTAAAACTATAGCAGTGCAAGGTTTCGGAAACGCAGGCAATCACGCAGTACGTATCCTCCAAAGCAAAGGTTGCAAACTTATCGCAGCAACTGACAGCAAGGGTGGAGTGAAGAATCTCGCTGGTTTTGATGCAGTGAAAGCTTTAGAACTGAAAGAAGCGAAAGGAGGATTAGCTAAAGCTGCTGCAGATCTTGGTGGTGAAGTAATTACAAATGATGATATTTTGGCTTTGGATTGCGATATTCTCCTATTGGCCGCGCTAGAAAACCAAGTGCGAGAAGATAATGTTGGAACTGTAAAAGCAAAATTGATCTGTGAATTAGCTAATGGACCAACCACACCAGAAGCACACGAAAAACTAGTAGCAAACGGGGTAATCATCTTCCCAGATGTACTATTTAACTCTGGGGGAGTAACTGTGAGTTTTTACGAATGGGAGCAAAATCTCGCTCACGAGAAATGGACTAAAGAAAAAGTAGCAGAGAAGTTAGTGAAATCTCAGAAACAAGCTTTTGCTGATATGGATAAAGTAGCGAATGAATTCAAAACTGATTATCGCAATGCTTGTTACATTTTGGCATTACGCAGAATCGAGCAAGCCTTCAATGAGAAACACTCAGCCGCCGCTCACGGATTTGGAAAAGTATAAGAAAGGGAGTTGAGTCACACAGGTTTACAATTATCTATTTCTAAATTTTAGAAGAAAGCTTTAAACGCACTGAGGCGAAACCCGCCGAAGCAAACTACAATTTAAAATTTATACTCAATCACCCCGCGAAGGTGGGTAAAGCTTAATCACACACAATGTATCTTGTATGAGATACTTTACAGAAATGCGCTTTAATCACTAAAAAGCTTAAATATGCTAAAAAAATGATTACTGCGCGTTTTTTGTTTGGAAAATTTTATTTCTAAATTTTAGTTAGAGAGATTTTGGTAAACCCCCTCCCCTTCACTTGGGTATCTTTTTTTGAAGCTACACCATCTTGGTTTTATACTTCTTATCCTTGTTTTAAAAGAGAAAAGATGCTAGAATAACCCGATTTAATTTAAATAAAAATGCAACAAACAAAAAAACTCTTAGGGCTCCTCCGCAAGGTCTCAGCTTCTGGCTTGATTTTGGCGCTTTTAGCGCTGAATTCACCAATGCAAGCGATAGCTGCAAATCTTGGGATTGGAGTGGATACACTCGGGGATAGTGCAATTACAGCGCTTAGCACTCATTCCATTGCTTTCACTACAGAAACTAATCTCTACACAGGGGATAGGATTGAGTTATATTTCCCAGATTTTGTAATGAATCTCACTAGTAGCGCAGATATCAGCGTTACTACCGGCCCAGCTGCTACCGCTACATACAGCAACACTAATAAAAAAAATACTCTCACCCTTGATGAAGATTTCACTGCAGGGAATGTAGTAGTGGAAATCGCAGCAGATAAAATCACCAATCCCTCTACGGAAGGTGAATACTCTGTGAGTATTCTTACTCGTGATGCGAGTAACAACTACGCAGTATTAGATAGTGGAATCGCGACGGTTGGAGTAGCTAATGCTCTCGATATCAAGACAACTGTAAATTCAGAAGAATCTGAAACACCAACAGGAGGAGGATCTAGTGACTCAGATACCCCACCTACCCTGAATAGCATCACAATCGTAGATACTGCAGGAATAACAAGCGATACTACCCCGCCTATCAAAATCAGCGCAGGGTTTTCCCCAAATTTTATTGCGCTGAGTTGCAACGCAGGTGCAAATTGGAGCAGCTGGATAAGTTATCCAAGCGATGATGAGCTGAATACCAGTAATGATAAAGATTTCGACATCACCACTAGCAACGGTTGCAATACGGAAAATGGTTTGAAAACTATCATGGCAAAACTGAAAAACAACTCAGGTTATGAATCTGTCTGGGTAAGTGATTCAACGATTTTTGAAAACGAAACCACAACTACAGAGACAGCTCCAAGTAAAACAACAGAAACTCCAATTGCTACTCCAGAGGAATTAACAACCCAAAGCATTCCTTTAGCAGCAACAATCACTACTACGAATACCCGCTTAATTGAGGTGGGTTATACAAACACGAATAAACTTTGGAAGAGTATTTCCGATGCTGTAGTCGATACAGTCAAAAAAACCGTTACTGCCACTGCGCCTACAAATACTACTCTCGAAACCAGAGTAATTAACGCTAAGATTCTAGATAATTACACTTCTACTCAACCGCTGAATACTAATCAACCAATCCTCGTAAATGAATCTGGTAAAACATCCGTAGCGGTTGAAATGAATTCACCAGAAATCGGAGCAACTGCGCTGATTCCTACAGCTACCACGATTACCAATCAAGCTACTGGTGAGATTTATAACCGTATTATCTATCCTGCAGAAACTGTTACGAATCCTCCTACAGGAAGCGGTGACACAACCATCACCAACGCTTTCTTTATCGGATCTTCCAGCACAAATTTAAGTTTTGATAAACCAGTGGAGTTGACTCTCCCAGCTGGAGAAAACCCCATTAATCCAAAGATTTTCTATTATAATGAAATTTTGGGAGATTGGGTTTTAGCAGAAGATACGGTTACCAAAGAGTTGGGTGGAAAAATGGCTGATGATAAAAAAACGATTTCGATCGCTGTAGATCACATGACAATTTTTAGTGTAGTAGATGTGAGTGAAGAAAGCTTTTTAGTTTTCTTGAAAAAATTTATCGATAGTGAAGGAATTGAAACTCAACCAAGCACCCAAATCACTTTCCTCACGGCTGGCCCAGATTTTACACAACGCAACAGTTGGTATTCTGGGAAATGGGTTTCTCCTGCTGATGTAGGAAATGATGATACCGTTTCCTTTGTTTGGAATGCGGCGGGAGAAAGTTTCGCTTATGAATTGGATTTCAATTCCAAACCAGATTCCATCACAGAAGATTCCCCCACTACTACAGAGAATGCTGTAGATAATTTTAAGCTGGAAGAAGGTAGCAACTACTTCCATTTCCAAAGCATTGATGCAGCTGGAAAACGCAGCAGTGAAAAAGTTTTCACACTGAATTATGATAAAACTCCTCCTGCGCTTCTCAGCGCAGAGATAGAGATTCCAGAAGCTGGAATCAAAATTGGAGACACCGTAGATTTCACGCTGCATTTTTCTGAGCCAATCACCACTCCCGATATTCTCACGGTTTATTTCTCTTTCGGAGGTGTAGTAGAAATCCCAAAACTCACCACTCCTGTAGATTTTGTAAGTGGAAATTTTGTTTTGAAAAACTCTAATGAAAACCTCAAAGAGGCTTTAGTTACTGCTGTAGGCATGCTAGTAGATCGAGCTGGCCTCACTGCAATCAATCCAGTTCCAGTAGGAGATGGAGTGAAATTAAGTGATGGTGGTATTTACAACCCCAGATTAATTATGAAGAAGCCATCAGCTTCTACTGGTGGTAAATATTTCACCACAGAAGATGCAATCCAAGTGATTCCTACTGCTGAAGGTTCCACTGAGATGTGGATTCGCTCGGAAAATCTCGTAACAACAGCAGCTGTGAAATTCGATGAATGGATTCCCTATTCTCAAAAAGAGTTGGATTTGCAACTTGCTTCAGGATTGGGTGCCAAAAAGATTACGATGGATTTCCGCAATCCAAATAGCAGCAACCACAGCGCTGGTGTGATTATCACTCGCCTACCAGCCAATAGTGCAGAATTAGCCGCTTCGGAAAAAGTTTGGGAAGGTTTAGCAAAAATCATGCGCAACCAAACCAATGTGGGATTGGAAGAGTTGATTACACAAGGTTTATCAGAAGATTACCGTGATTTAGCTGAGAATAATCCCAACTTCAATCCAAGTATTCTCCAAAAAGTAAGTATCGAGAATCTCAATACTGCGCTAAAAATTGTAACTGAAATCAAAGAAATCATCGCGGCAAAGGATATAGAAATCACACTGCTAACCGATGCTTTGAGTCGCTTGAATAGCTTAGGTTGCAAACTCACCGACTTCTTCACACCTGAGGAAATCAACCAACTCTTCACCGATCTTAGTGTTACAGAATTAGCAGAAGTAAGAAAATATATTGATTTGAATACCACTACGCTTCAGAAAAATACAGCAGGGAAATTCAATATCAGCCGCCAATCACTCGGTTTACGCGATAGTGATGGTGATGGATTGAGTGATAAAACTGAATTACTGCTCGGCACCAATCCTTATTCCGCGGATAGTGATTTAGATGGTTGGAGTGATGGAGCAGAAGTTTTGGATTTCGGTAGCAATCCTCTCAGCGCAGATAAGCAGATGCTTGCTGGGTTTAGTAATCTGAAAGCTGGCAGTTTAATTACTGACCCTCGCCCAATTCTCCATGGTGGCGCGATGCCAAACGAAAAACTCACTCTCACTGCGATAAATACAAGTAAAGAAACTATCACTCTTGGAAACACCACTGCAGATGCTTCAGGCAAGTGGTTGTTGATTCCAGAGATATCTCTCTCTGGTGGGAAATATACTTTCCGCCTCAGCGATACCACCAGCGGGAAAATCCTCTCGGCAGTAGCAGTGGAAATCAATTTAGATTTCATTATGCTTCCTCCACAGCTGTATGTAGATAGCGATTCACTCAGCTTCACTGATACTCAACCAGAATTTTATGGAAATACTTTCTATGGAAATACTATCGTAGCAACTTTCCAAAGTGAGATTTCTTCCACTGCGGTAATCGCCGATAATGCTGCGGGTGATTTCGTGATTCGCCCACCGGAAAATCTCGGAGTTGGAAAACACACTCTCATTGTTTACACAGAATTACCAGAAGGATTACGTAGCCCAGCGCGAGTAATTAGTTTCGAAATCAAAGGTAAACAAACTACAGAAAAAACCTTCCTCCATCTACCATCTACTGAAGATACAGTAATCGGAGGAATCGTAATCGTTGGAATCTTCGGAGCTTTCTTCTTCCTTTCTCGCAGGAGAAAAGTGCGAGTCTAAGCTGCACCAAAACCACTAGAATCAATCTTCTCCTCGAGGAATCCTAACTCGAGGAGTTTGGTTTTGATTCCGTTTACACTTTCCACGCTGCCACAGATTTTAAATTCTGCATCAGCTGGAATTTCTGATTTTTCCAAAACCGCAGGGATTCTCCCGCTACAACCAGTGTAATCATCCCCTGGCCGAGAAACACAAATCTGATAAGTGAAGTTTGGATTCGCTTCTTGAAGCTTTGTGAAATCTTCTTCGTAAAATTTATCTTCTGGCAAACTCACCCCTAGCATCAGATGAATCTTGCGTGGTGATTTTGCGTGAGTAAGTTTTTCTGCCACCGCTTTGAGTGGTGCTACTCCGGTGCCAGTTGCGAGTAACCACAGCGGATTTTCCACTTGAAGATTCACAGCGAAATCTCCTTCCCCTGCTGGCCCAAAAAATTCTGCGATTTCTCCCAGCGGTAAAGTGGAAAGATAACCGCTACCTCTCCCCGCTTTTCCAGACTCATCACGAAACACCTTGAAGCAAAGCTTGAAAATAGTTTTATCGCAACCACTGCAAGCAAAAGTATAAGCGCGCATCACAGGTGAAGTGATTCCATCCTGCACTTTTACCGTGAGGAAATTCCCCGCATCGTAAATCAACTCCGCTGGATTCACCAATTCAAAAGTAACTTCGTAAATATCCTTCGCGAGATTTCTTCTTACTAGAAGTTTCGCGGTGAAAGGAGTGGAAGCCATTAGCTGATTTTAGGTTTCTGGAGATGATAATCAGTGGAAGTTTGGAAAACTTGCGCAGCCGCAAGCAACTTCGCTTCTTCAAATTGGTTTGCGAATAACTGTAATCCCACTGGTAAACCTTCTGTGAATCCCGCTGGAATCGAAACTCCACAAATCCCTGCGAGTGAAGCTGGAATCGTGAAAGCATCTTCGAGATACATCTGGAGTGGATCATTTACCTTCTCTCCGATTTTGAAAGCTGGAGTTGGCGATACCGGAGTAGCAATGAAATCCACTTCTGCGAAAGCATTATCAAAATCACGTTTCACGAGAGTGCGCACCTGCAAAGCTTTTTTATAGAACTTATCTGCGTAACCAGCCGAGAGTGCGAAAGTTCCCAGCATGATTCGGCGCTTCACTTCATCACCAAAACCTTTGGTGCGATTCTGGAAATACATATCGATCAAATCTTTGGAATCACTCACAGTTGGCCCGAAGCGAATTCCATCGAAGCGCGCAAGATTCGCAGAAATCTCACTCGGTGCGATGATATAGTAAGCAGCTAAAGCAACCTCTGTATGTGGAAGAGATATTTCTTTGATTTCTGCTCCAAGTTTACGCATTGTTTCAATTGCTTCACGAATCACCTTCTCTACACCTTTATCTAAACCTTCTACGAAATACTCTTTGGGAATTCCGATGCGCAAACCTTTGAGATCTTTGCGCGTGAGAAGCGCTGGATAATCTTCCACCTTCGCATCACTCGTAGTTGCATCGCGTGAATCTTTACCTGCCATCACTTTCAGCAGTAGCGCTGCATCTTCTACACTTTTGGTAATCACACCAATCGTATCAAGGCTGCTAGCCATCGGCATCACACCATAGCGCGAAACTCTTCCGTAGGTAACCTTTAAGCCAGTGGTATTGCAGAAGCTACTTGGTTGGCGAATGCTGCCTCCTGTATCCGAGCCAGTAGCTGCGCAGCAAAGATCCGCAGCCACCGCAGCTGCGCTTCCTCCACTGCTTCCTCCAGGCACTCGCGCGAGATCCCACGGATTTTTTGTAATCTGATAAGCGGAAGTTTCACAACTACTTCCCATTGTGAATTCATCTGTGTTGAGCTTTCCGAGATTGATTACTCCAGCATTTTTTAATTTCTCTACAGAAGTAGCATCATACGGAGAAATGTAACCTTCGAGGATTTTACTCGCAGCGGTGGTTGGCATTCCCTTCGTATTGAAAACATCTTTGTAAGCAATCGGAATTCCCGCTAATTCTCCCGTTGCTACAAAAAAATCATTCGCAGCATTTTCATTTATATATAGATACGCTTCTGTTTTGGAGTCCAACTTTTTAATTCGATCGAGGTAAGCCTGAGTAACTTCCGCTGGAGAAGTTTTCTTCTCTTTCAGAAGTTGCAGCGTTTGCGTGATAGTAAGTGATGTTATCTCCATAGAGGTTTCCAGCTGATAGTTATAAATTTTTTCTTCGAGTGAAGCCACGAAGTGGCAACCTAGTTGCGAAGCGTAATCGAGAAGTTAAGAAACTTTATTCCATATTCTTTATTCCATATTCCTACTAAATACTCTTTTTTACTTTAATCTGATTATCTACAATCGGATTTTGGCTACAAGCAATTAAATCTTCTTCAAAACCAAAAGGCTTCACTTCATCTTCTCGGGAAGCATTTTGCAAACCAGTCACCTGATTGGTTTCTGGAATTCCCTCGGTATCCACCTCATTCAGCTTCTCGATGAAACCGATAATGTTTCCGAGCTGGCTGGTGAATTTCTCTACTTCAGCCTCTGTGAGGTTGATTCTAGCGAGTTTCGCGATATGGGCGACTTGCTCTTTGGTGAGTTTCATAACCCCAGTAGCTTAGCAAAAAAAGAAAACTTGAAAAACTCTCCGTTTTCCTCGAGAATTGCGCTAATGCAATTTGCTACCATCTACAATCTTCGCAAAACCTCTCGCGCGTTTTTCTTTGTATTCACGCTTGGTTACCTCATTACTTATCTCCTCGCAGCTAATGGAATCATGGAAAGCATCACCGCGCCTCTCGCAATTTATCTAGATTTACCAGCAATCCTCACTGCAATCCTCTTTATCACCAGCGGAGTTTTGAAGAAAGTTGATTTGGAAGAAACCGGCCACCACTTTGTAACTCTCGCGATTTGGATTCTCGCTTTTGGAGTGATGGCAGTTTTTGTTTTGCTTGATTTGCTTGGCAGGGTATGAAAACCGTTTTAGTTTGCGGCACTTTTGATGCGCTACACCCTGGCCATCAGGATTTTTTTCAGCAAGCGAGTAAATACGGAAAAGTAATCGCTATCGTTGCGCGCGATACTTCTGTGAGGAAATTGAAAAAGCGTAAACCGCTTCAAAGCGAAAGAAGTAGATTGCAACGCGTTGCGAAAGCAAAAAATATTTACCAAGCGCAACTGGGTGATAAGCGAGATTTTTTGAAACCATTAGAAAAAATCCAACCCGATATCATCGCGCTAGGTTTCGATCAAACCACTTTTACGATTGAGGAATTGAAACAGCAACTCAAGAAAAGATTTCTCACTCCGCGTATAATTCGGCTAAAATCCTTCCAGCCAAAAAAATTCAAATCTTCAATTCTCCGAAACAAATGAATATTCTCATTCGCTTGCTGCGCACAACTTGGCAAAATATCTACCGCCACGGGCTAACAAGTTTGGTAGCAATCTCGGTTACCACCCTGCTTTTTTTCTTGTTTAATGTTTTGTTGTTTGCAGGTTATTTCCAGACAGCTGCGCTAAATGTGGTGAATGAAAGATTGGATTTAGCTTTGAGTTTCCAGCAAAAAGTAGATTCCTTTCAGGTGGAATCTCTCACAGAAGAGTTGAAAGCTACTTTTCCAGAAATCCGCAGCGTGAAATTTATTTCAAGTGAAGACGCTTTCACCCGCTTTCTGAAAAATTTTGGGGAATCGAATGAAGCGCTAGCGAAATGGTTGCAAGCGAATACAGAAGAATCTCCTCTCCCTGCTACTCTCGTAATTTCCGCAGATGCAAAATATCACAGCGAGATTTTGAAATTCCTCACTGCCAGCCGCTTTGCGAATCTACTCGATATCCACACTTCAGAGACTGGCGCGCTTGCAAGTGAAGCAGCAGATAAAGTGATTTCTCTCGATGCCACCGTTTCCGAGATTACTCTCATCTCTACCGCCATCTTCGGATTACTCGCAGTTTTGATTATTATGGCAATCGTGAGGCTTACGATTCTCTCGCGCTATACAGAAGTAACTATCATGCGGTTGGTTGGCGCTACTCGACAATTTGTGCAAATGCCTTTTATTTTGGAAGGAGTAATTTTCGGAATCACTGCTAGCCTCCTCAGCACTTTCACCTTTTTACTTCTCATCACTCGCCTAGATACCAGCGCTTTGGCTGGTGGGATTTACGGAGGTTTCGGAGAATTATTGAAACTCGCCACTACCAATTACCTCGCAGAATTCGTTTTGATTCTCGGTTGGCAAATCCTCGCCTCCGCAGCAATTGGAGTAGTTGCTAGTCTCGTGGCTACACGGAGATATCTGAGAAGAGATTTGGTTTTCTAGACTAAGCTTCCTCACCCCTACAAGGCTTGTAAGGAATATTTTCAAATCCTTTTCCAGCCAAAACTTCTAGTATGGCAGCCCGCACTTGGAATAGTGGAGCAACAGTGCAGTTTTCTGCTATTCTTACGGTTTCTTCTGTAAGAGGCACATAAGCTAAATTTGCGGGACCTAAACTTTTACCTTGTGGGTCGAAAAACTGACAATCACCATAAAAACCAGCTTTATAAGTGGAATCAAGACCTACTCCTTCTGGCGGAATAGAGAATTGCACTAATTTTCCGCGTCTACTACTAAATTCAACAGTTCCAGGATGTTGAAGCGGAAAACGATTTTGCTGCGATAACTCTCTAGCTTTCTCAGGAGTGAGAATATCATCAGAATCATCTGATTCTAAAAGTCTTCCTAATGAGCTTATAGCCATAAGTAAAAATTAAAGTTTCTAACTTTATAACAAAATTTACCTAAAGGCAACTCTATTTACTGATTCCATCAATAATCCCCTCCACTTGCGCCACCATCGCAGCGATTTCGTTATCTTCGCTAATCACTTCGAAGTCGGCGAGATTTTTTTGCGATATTTCTTTATCAGCTGACTGCAACCTGCGGTTTAATTCTTCTGCATCCATCTCTGGCTGGCGCTGAAGAATTCTTTTTCGCAAAGTTTCTTTATCTGGAGGAGAGATGAAAATCGCTGAGAATAAAGCTTTTTCTAAGCATTTTTGAATAGAAATCAAACCCTGAATATCTACCTCACGAATCACAATTTTCCCAGCTGCAATCGCTTCGAGAATTGGTTTGCGCAAAGTGCCATACTTTTCTTTCTGGTGAATCAACGCGGTTTCAAGGAAACCGTTTTCTTTCTCAAGTTTTTCGAATTCCGCTTCCGAGAAAAATAAATACTGTTTCCCCGCTGCTTCGCCTTCGCGTGGATGGCGAGTAGTTGCCGATGGCGGGAAGTAAAACTCTGGGTGTTTTGCGCGCAAAGCATTCACGAGAGTGCCTTTGCCGACTCCACTTGGCCCAACGATAAGAAATAATTTTCCCTGATGCATAACAGTATTTTAAAACAAAACTGAGGGTAAGCATCTTGACTTAGGAAAGAGAGAATGCTAAACTAACCAGATTTTTTTCGAGAAAAAACTCTCAGAAAAATCCTTGAAATCATACCCTTTCGGGTCGGAAGAGAGACTGGCAAAATTACTGGTTTCCCTTCCTACTTTTCGTTAGCGGATACCAATCATATCCCAACTGCCGAAAGGCAAAAAACAAAAATCAAATTGACCAAAATACTGAAGCTCAGCTTCACCAAAAACCAAAACAACAAAAACAGCGCGGTGGCGCTTATACCCACCACACTGAAGTAAGTAGGAAACGCGAGAGACGGGATTGGCCTCTCACGCTTACTCCCCAGAGGCTTAAACCCCTTTGGGGAGTTTTATAGTAGAAGGTAGTTAGTAGATATTAAAAGATAGATTTTTTGTCGTGGTGAGCTTGCCGAACCACAGCAAGAAAAATAAAACCCCTCGGCAGGCTCGGGGTGACAAAAGGGAAATTTTATTAAATTAAAAACAATTAGAACAGCTACAACAATTTAAACATTTAAAACAAAGCGAAGCTTTCCTAAACTCCTTCGAAATGCTGAATCTTTCCATTGTCTATCGCAATCACATCCACACGATAGGAAGCATTGCTGAGATTATTTTGTTGCAACCATTTCTCCCCTGCTTCCACCACTTTGCGCAATTTATCTTCACTCACAGATTCAATAGCTTCTCCAAACTTCGCGCTTCTCCGCGCTTTTACCTCTACGAAAATAATCTGCGTGGAATCCTGCGCAATCAAATCCACCTCCCCTTCCCGTGTGTGAAAATTCCGCGCGAGAATTTCGAAACCTTTCGCAGTCAAAAACTTCTCCGCGAGAATCTCACCAGTGTTGCCGAAATTTTTTCTGAAATTCATCTGGTAGAATTCTCGCATGAAAATCTTATTTTTTGGAGATGTTTACGGAAAACCAGGAAGAATCGCGCTAACCGCGGTTTTACCAAAACTACGCAAGCAACATCAACCTGATTTTGTGATTGCGAATGCAGAGAATCTCTCACATGGTAGAGGCCCAGGCGAAAAACAACTCGCGGAATTAGCTGCGCTGGGTGTAGATGGTTTCACGAGTGGGAATCACATCTTCGATAGTAGTGAAGGAATCGCTATGCTACAGAAAACTAAATTTCCTCTCGCCCGCCCAGCAAATTATCCGAAGAATACAGTTGGGAATCCTTATATCGTTTTGAAAAAAGGAAAACTGAAGCTACTAGTGAGTAATGCTTTGGGAAGAATTTTTATGGGAGATCCACTTGATTCTCCTTTTATCGCAGTAGAGGAAATTCTCGCTGCTGCGAAGAAACTCAAAATCAAACACACCTTCATCGATTTCCACGCGGAAGCCACCAGTGAAAAAAATGCGTTTGGTTTTTGCTGCGATGGGAAAATCAGCGCAATCGTTGGCACTCACACCCACATCCAAACTGCCGATGAGAGAATCCTCCCGCGTGGCAGCGCTTATATTTCCGATGCAGGATTCTGTGGAAGTCTCAATAGTGTGATTGGCGCGAAAACTGAATGCGCGCTAAAACGCTTCCTCACCAATCTCCCAACCAAACTAGAAGTAGCGGAAAATTATCCACTCGTAGTGAGTGGTGTGAGTGTGGAATTGAAACCCGATGGTAAAGCGAAAAGTATCGAGAGAATTTACGAAGTGATTAACTAATAATCTCTTCGAGTTTCCCAACCATCACCGCTGCGTTTACTTCCATCGCGATTCTTTCGCCGAGGCTTACGCTTCTTCCGAATAAATAATTGGAGTATGGAGTTGCAGCGATTCCCGGGCTACCTGGCATCCGGAAACTCACATCGAATACTACCAACTCTTCGCGTTTCCCATCAGTTTCGATGGCGCCTTGCAGCGCAAACGGCCCCACGATTCCTTTTGGATTGTATTCTTTGCAAGTAGCTACGAATTTTTCACCAGCTTCGTAAGCTTTCTCGAGAAGCGATTCCTTCACCGTAACTGCGATGTGGCCGGTTTCGATATGCAGCGGCTGGATTCCCGCAGCGGATAATTTCAATTGCTCCGCAGCTGGGAGTCTCAACCAACCATCGAGATTAGTTTGCCTGCGAGTATCTGTGCCGAGTAACTCCAAGCGCTTGCTGAGTGGTGAGTAGAAGAAATTGAAATTCACCTGCGCGCCTAAAACAAATTCCTCAATCGTTGCTTTCTGTAAATCTTCAAAAGTGATTTCTCCTTTTTGGATTTTTTGTGAAGCAACTGCTACCCACTCTTCCTTGCTGCCAGCTACAAAATTTTCTCTTTCGTATCTACGAGTTGCATTGTTAACTTTCGTAAGAGTTAAACAATCTATCTTTAATTTTTCAAAACCATTCAAGATTGAATTTGCAGCCTGCTTCAATTCGCTGCTTTTAACTGAGGATGCTAATGGAATTAAAATTTGAAATTCTTTATTAACTAACTCTAACTCTTTTGGAATTTCAAAAATCTTCGGCAGTCTAATCCCCGCTTTGCGCAAAACATCATATTGATTTGGTTTCTCATCTCTTTCTTCCAGGCGGAGTAATTCGCGAGTGCCAAGAATCGGAACTTCGAATTTAGTTTCTACTTGTGAGAAATCTTTGAAGTAAACCCAGAAATAACGAGAATGCACAAACAGCGCATTCATCTCACGCAACTTCTGCTGAATCTCTGGTTTGAGAATGTCACTAAATTCTTCCACCACAATCACATCATCCACACAACCCGTGGAAGTATTTTCATTGGTTTTGAGAAACTTGGTGTAAGTTTTTTCTCTGCCAGCTTTCGCAACTACACAGGTTTTCAAACCCTGCTTCTTCGCACCAATACAAACTTCCAAAGCGCTGTGGCCACCCAGCGCAACTATAGTTAGCTTGGTTTTATCATAACCTTTGAGAAGCCTAGCTGGCTTTTCTTTATCGTAGTTTTGCAAAAGTTTGGAGGTATCCATGTGGTTTGGTATGATAGGAAACCGAATTTTAGCAATTTTAACACTAACTGGCTACCACTCTGATGGAAAACGGAGAATTAACCACTACCGAAAAAGAAACACTCGAAGCCTGGGAAGCAGAAACGCTACCAAAAGCTTTGGAGTGTTTCCAGAAATTCATCGGGAATGGGTGTTACAAAAAAACTCTAGATTTATTTCTGAGAGATTTAGATATAGAAACAGCAATGTTTTGTTTCTATCAAGAAGTTTTAAACCAGGAAGAAAAGAAGGAGCTTTATAAGCAAATAAAAGAAATTATCATTGCAAGTAAGGCTGGAAAACTGGCAAATAATTACCTAACAAGCGAAAAGTGTGGATTCACTCTGGATGTAGCAGAGTTTTTCTACATCAAACTAAAGAAAGCTGAGGCAGAAATCATAAAAGCTAAATTGGATGCTTTGGTAGGAGATTCGAGAAAAGCCGAAGCAAGGGTTTTAGAAAGATTAGAATAATAAATCTACCCTAAAACCTTCTCCAGCTGATTCCTCTCAATCGCTTGTTTAATATCGCGCGCAATTCTCCTGCCTGTCGACATCGGCTCGTTGTAGCGTAAGCAAGTATAAGGGCTGCCATTGGTATATGGATTTGTGCCAGCAACGATGCGCGCAGAGATTTCGAAAACTGTGAGAATCAAATCTTGCGTTACGATTCCCTCGAGGCAGAAAGGCCCAAATAAGCCTGGCGCCTCCATGCGTTGTGATTCTGCCACCACTCTTTCCCCAATCTTGATAAAGTAAGGTAGCATACTTTCTCTCACTACGAGTGGAATGTTACCGACAATTGTATAGCTAGTTTGAATGTTGGCAGTGATTTGGTCGGCAGCAGCAACTCTCCCGATAGAATCCGCGTTGGATTCATAGCGCTTATCAAATCCCATGATTTCCAATTCATCATTCAGGCGGGAATAGAAATAATGCACATAAATCGGCACTCCCACCACATACTCTTGAATCACATAATCTCTCTCGCAAGGATGCTGCGCAATCTTCTTGTAAAACTCCTCAGGAGAATTCGCGAGGAAGTAACCTCTACCACCTCTCGCGCCGTGAAATTTCACAATCACTGGTTTGGTAATTTCTTCTGGCCTCTTGAAAATCTGAGGCATTTTGATTTTCGCAGAGGTTAACCACTTCTGCTGTTTCCCTCTATCACTTTCCCAGTCGAGAATTTTTTTGGTGCCGTAATGATCCACCTTCAGTTTTTTGATTTTCTCCACTCCGAGATATTCCACAAAACTTCCATGTGGAATCACAATCGCATCGCGCTTAATTAATTCTTTTTCAATCTTCAGAAAATCTTTGAAAGAATCTACTTCGATAATCTCATCAGCCACTGGAAACATTTTGTAAGGCTTCACTCTTTTCTTTTCACAAATACAGATAGTTTCAAAACCCTCATCTTTCGCACCCTTGAGAATCTGCAGAGCGGAGTGGCTGCCAATCGTTGCGATACGTTTTGGGAGATGAAGCATTTTTTTCTTGGGGTTTTATCAATTGTAACAAAAGTAAAAGTATAAGGAAACCCCAAGCTAGAAAATAGTTGGTAGATTCCTTTTAAATAACAAATCCGTTGTCATCCCCGCGAAAGCGGGGATCCAGAAATCCCCCTCTTTGTAAAAGAGGGGTTAGGGGAGATTTAAAAACTAGATTGGAGGCTTCCTTATTAATTAAATTTTTCAGGATGCTTATATTTATAAATCAAAAAAAGCATAATCCAATAAACGAAAGCTAAAACAAAAATCCTTAAATCGATAATTTCTCCATCGCTGTTTCTACCAATGTAAGGATTCCACACAATGAATAAATACAATAAAGTTGGTATTCCGAAAATCACGAAGCAAGATAAAATATAATCCCAGAAATCGAATTCTTCCGAATATGGGCTCATGTCTAAATTTTATATTAATTAGGTAAAAATAAAAAAGTAATCACACCTATACGCACAATTTTTCAGCCATATAAATTTGAAATACAACTAAAGCTATCATCATCACTGTTAGTAGAATCATAGCTATGGAAACAATCGTGTTTGATTTTTGCCATTTTTTTAAATCTTCGTGAAGTTTTTCAATAACACCAGGAGTTGTGTTTTCTCGTTTTGGTGAAAATGTCTCACTCATAATTTATGAAATTAAAACACTAATCACTAATGAATCCCGCCACCGCTGAGGTAGCTACGATGCGTGGTGAAGCCAGATACACTTTACTTTCTTTGCTTCCCATCCTGCCTATGAAGTTACGATTGGTAGAAGCGATCGCTACTTCACCTGCTGCGAGGCAACCCATGTGGCCACCGAGACAAGCGCCGCAAGTTGGAGTGGAGATAGTTGCGCCAGCGGCAGTAAAAATTTTGAATAAACCTTCCGCTTCCGCTTGATTCCAAATATCCGTGGTGGCTGGCACCACAATCATTCTTACACCATCGGCAATTTTCTTTCCACGCAAAACTTCCGCGGCTTCGCGTAAATCTCCGATTCTTCCGTTGGTGCAACTTCCGAGATAAGCTTGATGAATTTTGATTTTATCTTTCTTCGCTGCGCTAATCGGTTTCGTATTGCTTGGTAAATGTGGATAAGCCACCTGCGGTTCAAGCTTACTCACATCGATTGTGATAGTTTTTTCAAACTCCGCATCCGCATCACTCTGCAAAACTGCGTAATCTTTCAAACCACGCGCTTCCACATATTGAATCGTTTTCGCATCTGCCGGGATGATGCCACAAGTGGCGCCGGCTTCTACCGCCATATTGCTGAGTGGAATTCTTTCTTCCAATCCCAGAGAATCAATCACCTCTCCACTAAATTCAATAATCCGATTCGTAGCGCCATCTACTCCGAGAGTGTGAATCACTTCAAGCATCACATCTTTGCTGGTAACTCCTGGTTGCAGTTTGCCGGAAATAATTACGCGAATAGTTTTTGGCACTTCGAGCCAAACTTCTCCGGTAGCAATCGCTGCCGCTACATCTGTGGTGCCAACTCCGAAAGATAAAGCGCCGACTACTCCGTGTGTGCAAGTGTGTGAATCTCCTGCAATCGCCACCATGCCTGGGCCAATGTGGCCTTTTTCGAGAAAAATCGTGTGGCAAACTCCGTGCCTGCCGACTGGATAATAGTTTGGAATCTGCATCTCGCGCACCCAATCATCCAGCTTCTTGGCCAGCTCCGCCGACTTCACATCTTTCGCTGGGATGAAGTGATCCGGAGTAACTACAATCTTTTCTTTATCCCACACCTTGCGAATACCCCGCTTCTCCAGCATCTCGATGGCTGGCGGTGTGGTGACATCATGACAAAGTAGTCTATCTAAACGAATCTTCACAAATTCACCTGGCAGCGGTTTGCCGCTAACTAAATTCTTCGCGATGATTTTTTCTACAAGAGTTTGAGGCATAGTGAGTGAATTTTAACATCGGAAAACATCATCAGCCAGCTGAGTGGTTTCAGTGATTGACAAAAACCTAAGCTAATTTTGGTTTATAGGCTTAACCTCCGCTTAAGCTGCGCGGATACTGCCTACCTTGCTTTTTATAAATATGGTATACTCGTGGAAGTTTCAGATATTTCACCCCTTACAAATTTCTAATCCCTCTCCTATGAAAAAGTTGAGTCGCTTCGGACAAGTAATTATCGCCTTGGTTGTGGTTGTAGGTGTGGTAGCTGGATTACGCACTTTACCAAATTTCCTTGGAAGCTCAGTTTTACAAAACATCGATACTACTACTTACCAAGCAGTAAACCTCGATAACGGAGAAACTTACTTTGGAAAAATCACACAATACGATTCTAAGTCACTTACTCTCACCGATGTTTATTACTTCAAGGAAGGTGATAAAACTAAACTCATCAAGAAAGGTAGCGAAGCTTACGGCCCAGAAGATGCAATCACTATCAGTATCGAGAGAGTAGTTTCTACTGAGAATCTCCTCGAAACTGGCAAAGTGATGCAAGCTATCGAGAAATACAAAGCTAGCAAGTAGTAGTTAATAGCTGCATAACATCTCTAAACCAAGCTTGTTAAGCGAATTTCTTTGTATTTAAAAAATCTTTTTGCTATATTCCGCTTGGATTGTTGTTGTTTTAAACTTCCTTATTATGAATCCTCTTCCTCCTCGCCGCGGCATCAAAGATTATCTCCTACCATTTCTGATAATCGTAGCTATCGGAGTTTGCGCTGCATTAGGAGTGAGATTGTGGAGTTTGATGAATACCACAGAGGAAGATAGTAGCTTCAGTATGAGTGGCAAAGCCGCGCTTACCACGCTAAAAGGTGAGGTGGAAGCTTATCTCCCTGCCAGCCAAGCTTGGAAAATCATTACTGATGAAAACACTCTCAACTCGCAGGAAGGTGTGAGGACTGCTGCTGATGGAATGGCAAAAATCACTTTTGATGATGGAAGTGTAGTAACTCTCGGTAATAGCAGCGAAATCAAAATCGATAATCTGGAGAATTCCCTTGGTAAGAAAACTGTTGCGCTTACTCTCGTGAGAGGCGCTGCTTGGGTAGCAGCTGCCACCACCGCTGGAAAAGATTTTTCCATCGGGAATGATTTAATCAAGCTTACCGATCCAACTGGAGATATTTTATTGGTTGCTGGAGAGACAGAAACCAACGCTTCTGTGGCAGTGGGAGAACTTACCGCTACTGTGCTTGATCCAAAAAACACCGAAGAGCCAGAGTTAAAAACTTATGTAGTCAAGGCTGGTGAAACTATCTCCATCTCTGAGAGAAGAATCAATCTCCTACGCATTGGTGGAGAAATCGAGCTGATAAAGAAAACTTCTACTGAAGTAACTACTTCCCCACTCTACCTCGCGATGCATGGTGAAGCTGCAGCAACCACTACAACAACCGAAACTACCACCACTGATGCAGATGGCAAAGCTACAACTGTAACTGGAGATACTCTCCCATCTGATGTTTCTGAGAAAAATCCAGCTACAGAAACCACAACTCCTGCAACTACAGTAGTTGGCAGCAAACTTGCTACTCCAGTAGTAATTACGAATAGTGGAAAAATCAAAGCGCTTACTTCACCAGTAGCGATTAGTGGTAGCGTAAGCACGGATATCGTAAAAGTAGAAGTTGCGTATGGTAGCAATCCTGCTTTTGCTTTGAGTAAATTCGTAGCTGGTAGCGGTAGCTGGAAATACAACGCTTCCGTCACAGTTGGCAATCTCAAAGAAGGTATAAATACTTACACAGTGGTTGGTTATGATGCAGACGGAAATAAAACTCCTACTGGCAAATTCACGATTGAATACACGCCAGCCACCACCACTACTGATACAACTACCACTCCTGCAACCACTACTCCAGCAGTTTCTTCTGAAGGAGTGCCAAGTGTCGGCAGCGCCACTTTCGCTGCGCCTACAGTCTCTCAACCAAAAGATGGGGCAATTATCACCGCCGCGCCAATTATCTTCTCTGGAGGCGTCTCAGCCAATACCAAGCAGGTTTTGGTGAATGGCTATGCGTTGAGTAAATACAGCGCTGGCGCCACCAGCTGGAGCTACAAAGCCGACCCACAATATGGCAACCTCAAAGAAGGTGAAAATGAATACGAAATCGAAGCTATCAGCGATACCGGTGACAAAAGCTCCGTAACTATCAAAATCACCTACAAACCAGCAGCGGTAACTCCAGCCGCTGAGTAGCTGAGGGAAACCAAAACAGAGGTTTTTCTATTGCCTTTTTGGTGTTTTTTTGGTAGAATGATACGAAAATTTTACCAAAAACCAAACCAAAACCAATGGGAAAAATCCCCTTCTATAACGGATTTGCAGGTAGAGATTCGGGCTTTGCGGAGAAACGCAGAGTTTTCTCGCATGCGCCAGATCCACATACGGCCCCGGCAGAAGCGGAAGAAGAAAATCATGCAGAAGCAACACCACCGCCTCCACCGCCACTAGAAGAAAACAATTCAATTTCTGCGCAAGAAAAAAGACAAATTCTCGCAGCAGTTGAGAAGCAAAGAAAAGAAGGATTAAATATAAAAACCTCTACCGACATTTCTAATACTATTAGAAATGCTTTCGCAGCACGAGATGACTTAAAGCAAAGATTGCAGGAAGTCGATAAAAAAATCGCAGGCAGTAAAAATGCTGACATAGCAGCAAAATGGAAAGCATTGAAAGCGGAAGGCGCAGGGCAACTGAAAGCCAAAGAAGAAGCTCTAGATGAGCTCAAAAAAGAATGGCTACCTCTTCGTGTCGAAGCTAGAGTTAACTTAAAAAATACCATTGAGGGGAAAAATGCTGACATACCTAAACGTTATAAAGCTGCCAAAGAAGAAACTCAAGCAGAGGCGGAAGAAATGGAAATAGAATTCCGCATGAGCGAAAAATCACTCAAAGGCAATTCTGAAATTAAGTGGGTTTTCGATGAAAACAACTGGGGTGCGACAAATCAAAAACTCCTGGAAGATATAAAGAAAGCTAAAGATAGAGATGATACAGCAAAAGCAAAAGCTTTAGTAAAACGCCTCAAGCAGCACTTGATTCTCGAAAGTTTATTGAAGCCAAGTGATGTGCGTGATATTCAGTCAGGAGGAGAGCTCAGCCCAGAGATTCGCGTATTACTCTATCATCTTCAGCAAGATGCTTTTGTAGATGGCTTAGTAACTATTACTGCAGACAATGTAGCTGAATTATTGGAATCAACAGATCCAGAAAAAGGTATATTCGATGCTAAAGGAAACCTTAAATTAAAAAGTGAAGGTGCACTGGTAACTGAAGCTTTTACTAAGTTATTGGATCAAGTAACAGGCAACCCTGAGCTAGCTAAAAAAGCGGAAGAAGCTGCGGAAGTAAAATCCAAAGCAGCAGAAAAAGTTAAAAAGCTTGAAGAAGAATTAAATAGCAAAGAGATTGGTAAAAGAAAAGAATCGCAGAATTTGAAAAAAGAAAAAAACAAGATTCAAACAGAAATTGAGGTGGCTGATGAAAAAATCCAAGTGCTTGAAAAAATAGCAACGAAAAAGGTTGAATTAGCTGGGGCCAAAAAGAAAGCTGAAGCTGCTGCAGAAGAAAAATCTGAATTAGATGAAAGGTTAACAACAATAAAATCAACCACAGCTCTAGAGACTGCCTTTGAGATGAATAAAAAAGCCAAGGAAGTTAGAAACGCAAAAGCTGAGGCAGAGGCACAAGTCACAGGGATTAGCACTGAAATTGAAAATTTATCAAAGTCCGTCATCAAATATCTTCAGGATAAAGATATTATACCTAAGACTTTCACTGCGGTCGATTTAGACACTATTGCCGATGAAGCCGCTGCTAAGTTAAAAGAAATGAAAGCCAATAAGGGCTTAGAGCTAGAAGAAAAAAATCGCGAGGTTTCTGAATCCAAAGAAACCGTAGAAGAGAAAGAGGCTAAACTGAAAGAGGCTAAACTGAAACTCAAAGAAGCCGAGGAGGCTGAGGAAGCTGCACAAAAAGAATTAAAGGAATGGAAAGAGGCAAATGTGGATACAGTTGAATCTAGAAAACTCTCTCCAGAAGAAATTGCGCGTATCGGCCAAGCGCAGATTTTTGAGAAAGATGGATTAGGGAAAGATATCGCTGAGCATGCTGCGAGACTCCGAGTAAATATGGATATCCTAGCAGCGAGAGAAGGAGAAGCTACTCAGCGCAATTTGGAATTCCTTGAAGGAGTTGCACAAGATAAGCAAATCTCAAACAGTAAAATGCATAAGGTAAAGAATTTTTTATCATTGGGATTTTTAGACGCGACAGATGACTTTAAATCCCCTATGCGTGGTAAGAAGTTGATTGAGAATATCGCTAAAGAATTCAAGCAAGAGAATCATTTGAAAATCAATTTAGATCCTCGCGGATTGGCAAAACTAAAACTCAGTGAAGAGCAATTAGTTTTACTCTTCGGTGCTTGCACTCACGCAATCAAAACAGAGAAGCTTGACGTCGGAGATCGAGTTGCGTTATCTCGCTTAGCAGATAATGCGAAGCGTTTGATTCTCCAGAAGCGCATCGGAACGGAAAGAGAGAATGAATCAATCGAGAAAATCGATACTGATGATTATATGAGATTAACTAAAGATGCAGAAGGAGGCTGGATGAATAAAGGTTTAGGTTATCTAAAAAAACCTTTTGGCGGTTCTAAAAAATTCCTCGGAGAAGCTAAACACATAAGTGACAATGTCACTTATAGAATTGCTAAAGGAGTGCATAGTGGTCTTTTTGGTAAAAAATCTAAAGCGCATTAATCATGAATACCAACTCTCTCCAAATCTCGCTCGAAAAAATCGCTGAGAATATTCTCATAAAGAATGGTTGTGAAAATCTTCCTGCCGAAAACCGCGAAGCTTTTGAATCACAAATCAAAACTCTTCTATTGCAACGCTGGATAAATACTATGTTCTCAACACTCACAGAAGAGGAAGCAGCTGAGTTTATAGCGAAAGCCGAAAGCACTACCGATGAACTTGAGGTGCTTGAATACCTCAGTGAGATTTTCGGCAGATATCCAGATGCAGAAAACACATTGCTTAGTGAAGCAACTTATCTAGAATCAGAATTAACAAATTCCTAAAAAATAAAATGGCTGATGCTGCTAAAAATCCCGAGAAGGCACCTACTCTCCGCGATGAGATTGAGAAGGTTAGTGATCCTTCATTTCTGCGCGGCCACCTAGTTGCTTTTATAAAAGCTGAAATCAAGGAAGGTAAAATGCTTAGCCCAGACAAATGGAAGGAAAATCCAGCTGAGGCAAAAAATATTTTAGATAGTGTTTTTAATCACTTCTCTGATTTAAAGAAATATCCTCAAGCAGCAGAATACCAAAAGCTGCGCGAAAAAAATCCGGAAGAATTCACCAAGGCTTTAGCTGATATCCTAGTGGAATCAGAGATGGCTTCTGCGCAAACTAAAATTGCTACTAAAGAAATCAGTAAAGAAGTTTCTTCTGATTTTGTAAGTAACACCATCAATAGAGTTGGAAAAAATATCGAGAAGCTTTCTAAAGAAGGCCCAACTGGTTATGCAAAAATCGCCATATACGGCTTCCTAGCTTACAAGGTTATATCTGGAGCTTGGAATATGCTTGGAGATATCATAGATCCAGATAAATACGCTGAGGGTAGCTGGGGAAGAGCCTTCGCCAAAGCTGGCAATCTCGGAATTCTCGGAGTAATCGGTTATGGTGTTTATGACAATCTCCTCAAAGATCCAAAAGAAAGAGGGAAAGGCACTCAAGATGCTATTGCATGGGCTCGCCGCACAGCTGGATTCGAAGTAGTGCAGCCAAAAGGAGAAGCGGAAGCTATGAAAAATTTATCAAAAATTCCTGGCGCAAAAGATTTTCTTGATAGTGAAGCTACTGAAACTTTTCTTGCTACAGCAAGAATACCAGCTAAAGATATTCTCCACGCTTATAAAACCACAGAAACCATTGGAGAAATCGATCCTAAATTTCTTTGGGAAGGAAGACAACTAACAAAAAGCGAAAAAGCATTGGCAAAAAAAATTGACCCAGAGAAGCTTTATGCAATCATTCACTCGGTAATAAATACCTTCGAGCCAAAAGCAAAAGAAAACAAAATGGATATTCTCCCTTATTTAGAAAAAGAATTTGTTGAAAAAGCGGATATAGACCGCCCAGTTGTTTTCGAGCAAATGGTAGATTGCGCAGCAGCAGTTGTTTTGGGCAAAGATAAGGGGAAACCACTTCTCGCAAAGAAGGAATCTCCTGAAGAAGCTAAGGCAACACCTAAAGCAGCTTAAAGTAATTTATCACTCTAGAAACTTTACTTTTACCATCTATCAGCTATACTAGTAGCTGGTTTATTCTTAACTCTAATCTTATGAAAAAATTACTAGGTGGTGGCTGCGGAGGCGGAGGTTGTGGAGGAGGTTGCTGCGGTGATAAATAATTCCACACCCAAAAACCAACTAACGAAAATCCTGATTGCTTAGTTGCGGTTGGGATTTTTTATTTACTAAGCGCGCAGCTGTGTGAGAATCACCTCACCAAACTTGCGCAAGCGTTTACTCGCTGCTTCCGCTTCTTTGCGTGTAGCGAATAATCCATAAACCGTGCTGCCACTGCCAGATAATGCCGCAGCGCTACTTCCCGCGCGTTGCAGGGTTTGTTTGATTTTGAGCAGCTCAGGATACTTAGCGAAAACCGATTCTTCGAAATCATTGCGCAAATCTCCCAATTCTAATTCCACATTTTGCGTAGGAAACTTCGCAGCTGCATAAGCTTGCTTCGTATCAATCTTCACTGGTGGAATCACCAAAACTACTTCACGCGGAAAAGCGCGCGGCAACTCTACGCTATCGAGAATCTCACCCCTTCCTCTTCCGCGTTGGATTCCTCCACGGATAAAAAAAGGAATATCGCTTCCGAGATTGATAGCGAGGCGCGATAATCTCTCAGGATTGAAATGCAAACCCCAGAGTTTATTCAAAGCCTTGAGAGTAGCCGCTGCATCACTACTCCCGCCACCGAGGCCTCCTCCGATAGGAATATTTTTTTGGAGAAAAATATTTACTCCAGGCCGGCGCGGAGAAAATTTTTGGAGAATCCATGCTGCATGCCACACGAGATTTTTCTTCACAGGAATCTCCTCACCTTCGACCGAAACGATAATTTGGTCATCTTCGCGTTTCTCGAATTCCAACACATCATACAAACCAATCTCTCCGAAGAGAGTATCAATCGCGTGGAAACCATCGGGTTGTTTCCCGATTACACGCAGCCCGAGATTGATTTTGGCATAAGCTCTTACCTGCATTGGCGGAGTAAAACAATTACGAAACATTGGATACCTTCTCCTCTCCCGAAAGACGTGAGGCCTTCTCCCGTGGTGGCAGTGATACCGATGCAATCAGCAGAGATAGAGAGAAGTTTGCTAAGAGAATTTTTGAGTTTAGGAAAATGCTTTTCTAGTTTGGGCTTGGCTGCCTCCAGCGCCACACTCACATTCACGATTTCACAATTTTCCTTAGTTAATTTTTCTAAAACTTTCTCGAGATACTTGCGCGAATCTTTGATGCCTTTCTGACAAAGTGAATCCGCGTAAGTAGAAATACTTCCACCACCTAGCGCGGAAGAAAGCGCATTGATAAGTGAGTGGATAATCACATCACCATCAGAGTTTCCCGCTAATCCTCCATTAGAAGAAAGCTTCACTCCTGCGAGAATCAAATTGCGTTTGCGCGAAGCAAATGGATGCGAATCCAAACCTAATCCCACACGATTTTCAAAATTTTGTAGCGCGAGTAAATCTGCCTGCGTGGTGATTTTACGATTCGCAGAAGAAGCAGGAATCACCGCTGGTGATATTCCGAGAATCTCCGCGAGTTGAATATCATCAGTGATAGTAATTTTATTTTTCTGCGCGAGTTGGATTCCCTGCCGAAGAATGGAGAATTTCACTACCTGTGGAGTTTCCATTAGGAAAATTTCTTCGCGTGGTAGCGTGGAAATTATTTTCCCTTTTTGGATTTTCTTCACTGTGGAAGCAGCGGAGATTCCAACCCCTGCAGCGGAAAATTTCTGCGCAGCTGCGATGGTTTGTGAAATTTCTTGCGCGGAAACATTGGGATTCGCTGCGTTGTGAGTGAGAATGAAATTCGCAGATTTCACTTTCTTCAAACCATTGATGAGAGAATTTAAGCGCGTTTCCCCACCACTCACCACTGCTGAAACTTTGGAGAAATCCTTCACCAATTTCTTCGTAGTAGAGAGATGTGAAGTAGGCGAAACGACTACAATTGAATTTACTTCTGAATGTTGCTGCAGCGCTTGAAGAGAAGCGAGAAGCAAAGGCTTACCATTAAAATTTACGAAAGCTTTGGGAAGCTTCAACCCTAGTCTCTCTCCACTACCAGCTGCGAGAAGAATCGCGGTTACTTTCATTTGGAAGCGTTTACTAATTCTAAAATATTTTTGAGAGTAGCGGGTTTGCGCGGAGTTTGCACTAAAGCCGTTTTCACAAAAATCTCCATCTCGGGAAAAGAGATTTCTCCTGCGAGAAATTTATTCACTGCGACTTCATCTGCGATAGCAGCCACCGCTGGCGCCAAACCTCCCTGCTGCGCTGCAGATAGAATCGTCTGAAAAAGTGGATAACGAGTGAAATCTGGTTTGATAAATTCGAGTTTCTTATCTGCCAGCGAGAGAAACTCCAGCGGTGAAGGATTGCGAATCCCGCGGAATAAAGCGTGTTGAATCGGTAGTCGCATATCTGGATTCGCGAGTTGCGCGAAGATTCCTCCATCGATAGTTTCTACCATCGCGTGAATCAATGATTGCGGATGAATCACAATTTCGATTTTTTCGTAAGGTAAATCAAAAAGATGATGCGCTTCAATCACTTCGAAAGCTTTATTCGCAAGCGTGGCTGAATCCACCGTAACTTTTTTTCCCATCTGCCAAGTAGGATGATTCAAAACTTCGCGCGGAGTAATCGCATGGAGGCGATAAAGCGGAAGATTGCGGAGGCTGCCTCCACTCGCAGTGAGAATCACTTTGCGGATTTTTTTCTTATCAACTTTCTCCAATAGTTGCCACACACCCGAATGCTCAGAATCTACTGGAAAAATCTGCGCATTATTTTTGCGCGCAGTTTGCATCACGATGCCACCTGCCAAAACCAAACACTCTTTATTCGCTAATGCTACATCGTTGCCAACCCGCAGCGCAGCGAGAGTCGGAAGCAAACCCGCTACCCCACTCACAGCAGAGACTACTAAATCACATTTCTGCGCAGCCAACTCTTCAAGTGGCAGAATTTTTTGATTGCGAAACTTATTGGGATGATTGGTGGCGATGAGGCGTGGCTGGAATTCTGCAATCTGCGCTTCGAGTAATTCGAAGTTTTCACCACTAGCTAAACCAACCACTTTGAATTCGCGCGGGAATCTGCGAATCACCTCGAGAGTTTGCTGCCCAATCGAGCCAGTGGAGCCGAGAATGATTAACTTTTGCATGGTGTGTATTTTAGCGGATTTGCCCTTCTAGTGGTTTTATAGTTAAAATAATCGGGATGAATGATAACAATACACAACCGCCAGCTAGTGATGATAAGGGTGGCTCCCCTGCGAATCCGCAGCCACAAGCCACTGATCCTGCCGTGAATCCTCCTGCTGCTACAGGTGATGCTGGAGATATGGGGAAAATCGTTTCTCCGCTGCAGAGTGATGAGGAATTGAGTGAAGATCAATTTGTCACGGGTGGTGATGATCACAGCTTCATCACTACGATTCCAGTGCCAGCGCATCCCAATACAAAGTTTGAGGAGCAAAAATTCCTCCAACTACTCGCGGCTTCGATTTCACTGACAAAAACTGAGAAACAGAGAATCATCACTAGTATTCCAAAACTCAGCCAATATCAGATTGATGAATTGATTCGCATCTTCGAAGAAGAGCAAAAGAAGTTTGCGGAGCTAAATAGCAAACACGCAGATCAACTAAAAGTGCTAGAAGAAAAACACAAGAATGATTGGAATGACCTCGAGATGCAAGCGAAGCAAGCAGATAAGAAGAAACAAGATGATGATGAAGCTGCTGCGCTACGCAAAAAACTCGGATTAGGATAGAAGTTATTAAGCCTGCCAGTAAGGCAGGGAAACAGAATTATTGTAGAGACGCCCCAGCGGGGCGTCTTTTTTTTGAAACGAAATTTCCTACAATTTTTTTCTAAATCTCCCCCAACCCCTCTTTACGAAAGAGGGGAATTTCTGGATTCCCGCTTTCGCTGGAAAGACAAAAACATTTCACCAAAATTAAAAACCATCTTCCTCCCTCTTCACTTCTTCACTTCTTCTTTTTTGATTTCAAGTTTTTTGATTCCACAGTATGGGCAAACCTCCCAAGTTTTGGTGATAAGTTTGTGGCATTTGCGGCAGTGGTGGCGCGCTTCTTCTCCGCAGCCTGGGCAAAACTGGAATTCAAGCGGCAGTGGCCTTCCGCATTTTTGGCAATCATCTTCCCTCTCGGAGAGAATCTTTTGCTCTAACTCTTGCTGAAAAGATTCTGTGAGAGTTTTTTGTGGGCGGATAATAAGATAAATCAGCAAACCAAAAATATTCAGCGCGATAGCCAAAGCAATTGCACCAACTTGGAAAATTAGATTCTTGCTGCGCGCTACGCTATCTCGCGCCACCCAAATCACAATCGCTACCCAAAGAATAAAAAGGTAAACAAACACTCCACGGAGAGTTATACCCAACCAGCTTCCAGGCTCAAAATTAGTAAAAAAATCCAAGAGTGTTTGCATGTGATATGGGTTTTAGATATTTAACTCATTTGAGCTAGCAGAAATTTTTTCGTGTTTCATTTTGAAAATCAAAGCAGCTGCGATAGCAGCAAAGGCTAGCGCAAAATACTGGCTAGCGCGAAGAAAACCAAACATCGGAGCAGAATCTCCCCGGAGGAAATCTAGTAGGAAATCGGAAAGTGAAAGTGTGAGAAGTAAGAAGATTCCAGCTTTGCCAGCTGTGTAAGTATGCTTGGAGATAAAAACTGCTACTCCGAAGAAAATCAAAGCGAGTAAAGCTGCATAAAGTTGCACTGGATGAATCGGAAGCGTGGTAAGCACCGCAGAATCTGGATTGGTGAAAGTAACTCCCCAAAACAAAACCGTAGGAGTGCCATAAGCTACTCCTGAGAGAAAAGTGCCAAGGTGATGAAAAACTATCGCAATCGTGGCAGAAAGAGAAATCAAATCCAGCCACACGAAGAAATTCTCACCATATTTGCGGCAAAGGATAAATAAAGCGAAAAAGAACCCTACTAATCCCCCATAAAAACTGAAACCACCATTCTCCTGCCAGAAGAAAGGGATCGACATCAGCGGATATTTATTTATCCAAACCTCTACTAAGCGAGAGAAAAGAAAAGTAATCGCTACGAGAGTAATCAAATTATCTGCAAGAAATTGCAGCGCTACCCGCTTGCGCCTAGCCGCGAGAAAAAGCACCGCAAGACCCGCGATTACACCAATCACCAGCGCAAGATTGTAAGTAGGGAAACGCATCCCCGCGATTTCTAAAATAGGCCACATTTCGAGAAGAGATTTTAGAGAAATGTAACCCTTTCAGCAAACTTTTAATGCATTAGGTTCAACCCCATAAAAATCAAGAAAATGGCTCCAGAAAGAAAAAGTAGCGCAGTTCGAATTGGGCTCCAACTAGTGAATTTTTCGCGTAACCACATGAGGAGACGAATGAAGATAAAAGCAAAAGCAAAGAAAGGAATCACTGTATTCCCTTGGATTGTATTGGTAGCTAAATCAGTGAAAATTCCCCACTGATAACGCAGCGCAAAATTTCCGAAGATGAAGTAAACAAAATAGATGAAAGCCAAAATACCAGTAAGATTCTCCCCTATCATCCAACCTCTTTGTAAAAAAGCTTTTCGATCCATTGGATCAAATAGAGAGAACTTATGATCAGAAGACTGAGATTCTGCTGGATCTGGAGATTGAGATTTTGCTGAAATTTTAGCTTGTGGTTGCTGCTGAGACTGAATTGATGGCTGCAACTCAGGCGAATCTGGATTCTTCGAATCTTCTGTAGCCTTATCTTCTTTGATAAAAAGCTGAAGAATATCTTTCCAGGCTTCTGCGCGAGTTTTACCTTCACGTGGAATCACCAACTCAGTTAAGCGAAAGTAAAACTTCCCGAAAAACTGTTTTGACTGGAGAATCTTATCTTCCAGACTTTTTTGATCAAAAAGAGAGGATTGTTCTTTCACAACCAAATTCTCATTATCTGAATCCGATTCCTTAAATGAATTCTCTTCTTTCTTCTCAGTAACATTCTCTTTGGTTTTCTGCACTTTCGCAGCAGCTTCCACAACCTCAGCTTCATGATTATCCTTATCTACATCTTCTTCGTGTTTACCTCCTGCCAACCTCACAAGTGATTCCAAACCACCACGCAAAGTGCGTTTTTTGGTATTATCTTCTTCTGCTTTACGCTTAGCTTTGAGATCAAGAATAGGTTGAATACCTTCTTGCACAGCTTTAGTTTTTTCCTCAGCAGAAGCAGTAGAGGGATAAATTGCACTAACTTCAAAATGAAACTCTGAAATCAATCTATCGTAAGCAGCTTCACGATCAGCTGCATCAATCGTGCCATTCACTTCTTTAGCAAATTTATCCTTCGCTACAAACTCAAAAGCAGTAGTATCGGTAGCTATTTTAGTTTCTTTGAAATCAGCTGGCTTCTCTGTATTCAAAGTCAAAATTGCCAAACCCATCTTGTTTAATTCCATTCGCGCATCTCTCTCAGAAGCTGATTCTATTTGCCCAGCCATCTTGCGTCGAGCGGAGGTCGAAACTGCAACATAGTAAAATGTTGTCATTTTTTAATTTTTATTATCGAGATATTTTAGCATATTAAAGCTCAATTTCCAAGTCCCTGAGAGCTTTTCCGAAGCTAGCTAAAACGAAATCTACATCGTTTTTGGTAGGGTGAAATTCCAACTCATGCGCGAGGCGATTGCGAATCTTATGCGCAGCCCAAACTGCATTGATGTCAGTAAATATTCTTTGTGCTTTCTTGAGCTTCTCCCCCATGCTGCCAGTGTAACCATACTTGCCTAAAACATAATCAATCAGCTTATCTGCTTCGAGAATACTGTTGCGCATGTTTTTCCCACTACTTAGCATCCGCCACTGATTCCGCACAAAACTCATCTCCCCCGCGCTTAGCCTGCGTTTATGCTTTTTGATAAACATCAAAACCATTACTCCCAAACCGAGAATTGCGAAGATAACGATAATGCTAATTGCAGTTTCCATATTGAATTATTGTTTACGAATGTTTTGCATATGAATCACTCGGCGGTTAATCAGCGCTTCTGTGCCAATATCTCTGCGGTGAAACACTGGGCCTTCGATACTTTTCACTCCTTCTTCTGCAATGCGCTCAGCTTTAGAAAGTGAATCCGCGATGCCAACCAAAGCAATCGCGCGGCTACCACCGAGGCGAAGCCTCCCCTCTGAATCCAAATCCACGGAAGCATAATAAGCTTTGCAGTTTTCTGGTAACCCAAACACTTTGATTTCTTCACCTTTGATTGGAGCATCTGGGTAACCGTTTGGCACCACATACTTACAAACCGTTGCTTTTTTCGCGAATTCGAGTGGAGTGTTTTTGAGATTCCCAGAGATAACCGCGCGGCAAACATCTACAAAATCACTCTCCATAATCGGAAAAACATTTTCTGCTTCAGGATCTCCGAAGCGCGCATTGTATTCGATCAACCTCACTCCCGCTTTCGTTGCCATGAATCCTCCATACATCACACCGCGAAATTTCTCACCCGTTTCTTCATTCACTGCCTCAAGCATTGCCTGAGTAATCTCACGCGCTTGCACTAAATCTTCTGCCGTAAGAAATGGTAGCGAATGATTGGAATCTGAGTAAGTGCCCATTCCGCCTGTATTTGGACCTTTATCATCTTCGTAAGCGCGCTTGTGATCTTGCACCGCTGGCATCGCTGCGAGAGTTTCTCCATCGGTGAGATACATGAGGCTAAATTCTTCACCGATTAATTTTTCTTCAATCACCACATAACCATCTTCTTCGATGCAGCGCTTCGCGTAATGCAAACCATCAGCGATTCCCGCGAGGTGATCTCCAACAACTTTCACACCTTTGCCGCCTTGCAATCCATCCGCCTTCACCACGAATTCTCCGTTTAAAGCTTCCACAAATTTACGCATTGCTTCCATCACATCAGCTTCGGAAATGTCTCCACTCCATTTTTTGAAAACAGCAAAAGCTGGATTGCCAACAATCTCATACTTCTGCATCAACTTACGTGTAAAAGCTTTGCTGCCTTCCAGCTGCCCACCTAATTTTTTTGGTGCAACGCAAGGAATTCCCAACTTCTCCAACTCATCCGCAGCACCCGCCACAATCGGAGCTTCTGGCCCAACCACCGCAAACTCTGGTTTCTCTTTCGCAGCAAATTCACGCAGCTTCTCGAAATCCAAAAGTGAAGAAGCTACCTCATACGCAGAAGCAAACTTCTTTATGCCAGGGTTCACTTTGTCAGCGAAAACTACAATCTCCAGATTATGCTTACTACGGGAAAACGCTTCTACGATGGCATTTTCTCTCGCACCGTTGCCAACTACCAAAACTTTCATTTGAAGTGAATTATGGGATTGCATTCTAACTCAATTTGCCAAAAGCGAAAAAAGCTTTAAAATAACAAACCAAATTTGAGGAAAGGAGTGTGATAGTGAGATTGGCTACCGCTTCCATCGTGGAAGCTTCCACCACTCGCAATTACACATTCTCTCTTACAAAAGGATAAAAAAATGGTTTGCGTATTCGGAGATGAAGTAAAACCACCAGAAGGATTTATTCCCTTCGATGATAGTTTTCCCTCCTCACACAGAAATCCCGATTTCGCTTATAAGCTTCGGGATGGAAAATTTATAGGTTAGGAAGATGGTTGAGTGAAAACACTATACTTCCTCTGGTCAGAGGTAGATAATCGCTGGAATCACATCACTCCATTAAAATTCGGAGAAATCCTAAATCAAGGAGAATGAAAATCCAGGGGAGGCGATAACTTCAACTCCCCCACCCACTAGCTTGAAGCTGGTAGTTTTTAGATGGTAGATTTTTAATTTTTGAAACATCCACCGACTAAAGTCGGTGATTCGCTTCACTTGAAGAAAAAAGCGAGGGGTAAACCTAAAAATAAATTCTTATAAAGTCAAAGACGCCCCGACGGGGCGTCTCTACACTATTTTTAAGCCTTATTCTTTATTCCATATTCCGTTATTCTTTATTCCCGCTACAGCAAGGTTAGTTGCGTTGGATCTTCTCCAGTGTTGCGAGAAGATTCCTCGCGCGCTTTTTCTACTTCCGCGAGATACTTCGGAGTTACTTCGCGAGTTGGATATTTTCCATCGAAGCAAGCAGTGCAGAATTTCTTGCGGTGCTTGGATTTCGCATACTGGCAGGATTCGATCAAATCTGGCAGTGGAAGATAAAATAGCGCATCGGCTTTGAGCTGCTTACAAATCTCATCAGTATCCAAACCGTTCGCGATGAACTCTTTTTTGCTTGGCATATCCACTCCATACACACATGGAAATTTGAGAGCTGGTGAAGCTGCTGCAAGATAAACTTTTTTTGCACCAGCAGCACGCACCATCTCCACGAGCTGGCGAGAAGTATTTCCTCTCACAATGGAATCATCCACAAGCAAAACATTTTTCTTGCGAAGCTCTAGCTCGATCGGAATCAGTTTGTGGCGAATAGATTTATTACGCTTTGCCTGAGTTGGCATGATGAAGGTTCTGCCGATGTAGCGATTTTTAATTAAGCCCTCGCGGAATCTCACACCGAGAGAAGAAGCCACCGTCAGCGCAGCAGCGCGTGAAGTATCTGGCACAGGAATCACCACATCGATCGGCAGATTGGCTTTGCGGATTTGCGCTGCGAGGAATTCGCCAGAGCGCAACCGTGCTTTGTAGACAGAAACATTATCAATCGTAGCATCTGGCCGCGCGAGATAAACGTATTCAAAAATACAGGGTGCCCAATTTGGATGCGCGCATTGCTTACGAGAGATTTTCCCAGTTTGCGTAATCCACACTGCCTCCCCTGCTTGGATATCTCCCAGCATCTCGTAACCAAGCACTGCAAGCGCAACATTCTCACTCGCTACAGTGTATTCATCTTGAGTTTTGCCTTTGCGTTTACCGAGACACAGTGGGCGCAAACCCTCTGGGTCGCGAAAAGCGAGCA
>JAQVAZ010000022.1 GCA_028690585.1 Candidatus Altimarinota bacterium | reverse complement strand
AGTGGTTACTTCGGAATCCTCACAGAAAACGCGCTAAAATCTTTTCAAAGCGCGAATCAGCTTTCCTCAACTGGAGTGATAAATACCATCACTACTAGTAAACTCGCAGAGAAGCTAAATCGCAGTGCCACTACTCGCAGTGTCTTCAAGCCTGCGCAACTCGTGACTCGCGCAGAAGCTGCGAAGATTGCTTCCCTCCTCCTAGATTTGAAATCACGCTAAAAACGCTTCCACATAATTTTCCCTCAATGCTAAAACCTTCCGCCTTTCTCAAAACTCCTATGGGTAAGATTGTAGCTGGTATCTCTGCTACGCTGATTTTGATCGGAGGAATTTTGCTAGCAAATTCTTACTATGGAAAATTTTTGGGAGATAATATTCTCCGCAGTGTAGAAGTAGAGTTGGATTCACCAAGCGCAGATACTTATAGCGTGAAGCTCAGAAGCGCAGATAACCGCAACGGAGTCTATACGCAGGAAGCGGTAGCGGTTTACACTTTTGAGAATAAGCTAGCAGCGCAAGCTTTGGCGGAAGTTTTGAAGGCTGGTAAATATTCTTTTGAGTCTGATACCGAGACTACAAATCCTGCTTTCACTCGCGCGGATTTCGCTGCGCTGATAGTGAAAAGCGCAAATCTCTCCATCGATACCAGTAACTCTCCGCATTTCTCGGATGTGAATAATACGGATTGGTTTTTCCCTTACATCGAAACTCTGGTAAATAAAGGAGTTATCGAAGCCAGCGGAGAATTCCAACCTTTCGCTGCGATTGAAAAAGATACACTCCTCGCTTGGATTGAGAAAGCGCAAAGCAGTGTAGCAACGGAGGAAACAAACATCACTCGCGCAGAACTCTCCGCGATGCTAGTAGAGAAAGCGAATCTCGCCATCGATACTGCGAATTCTCCTCATTTCACCGATGTAGCTGCTTCTGATTGGTTTTTCCCTTACATCGAGACTCTCGCGAATAATGAAATCGTAAGCGGTAATGAAAATCTCTTCAAACCAACTGATGCGATTAATCGCGCAGAAGTCGCAAAACTTCTCGTGGAAACTTTTGATTACACACTCACACACAACTCCAAACCATATTTCAAAGATGTGAAGCCAAACACTTGGTATTTTGATTATGTGCAAACTCTCGCCAAAGAAGGAGTTTTCGACAGCAGCGCAGAAAATTTCTATCCTAGTGATTTAACTAAATCCGCTGATTTATTCGAGTGGATTCGCAAAGTAGAAGCGCGCTAAGAAGCAAATAGATTGTAGAAGATAGATATTAGATTCTTTAACCAGCGCTTTTTATTATTTCTGCCCCCTTGTCATCCCCACGAAAGCGGGGATTCAAAAAATTTAAGATCAGCGAAATTATTCTTCTGAATTCCCCTATTTTTTATTCAATGAATCTCCCCGAGCTTACGCTCGGGGTTTCAACCTAAAGCAAGCTTCGCTTGTCCGAAAGTTAACCACCCAGATATCTGGGTGGTTAACTTTCGGAGGCACCTTCATCCCACGGGCTTACGCCTGGGTATTTGCGGGAGATTATTAAATTTATTCTTTATTCTGTATTCTTTATTCCGTAGAATACCTCTGTGATTAAGCTGCTGCGTTTTCTCGCAATCTCAATCTTCCTCGCTACTCCGCTGGTTTTTTCTACTCACACTTCTCTCACTTTTGAGATTCCGAAGGTAGCGGTGTTTAGAATTCTCCTCGCAGTTTTAATGATAGCTAATGGAATCTGGATTTGGCTGCAGAAACCAAAACTTAAAATTCCTAGCAGCTTTAGTTTCCCCTTGATTGCGCTAGCAAGCTTCGCAGGAATCGTAATCCTCTCCACGGTTTTCTCTAGTGAGAGAATCGTTTCTCTCTTTGGTAGTTACTTCCGACAGCAAGGCTTAATCACTTATCTCGCTTATTTTGCGTGGTTGGGAATTCTGCTTTGGTTGCTACAAGCGCAAACTTTTCTCAAGAAAATTCCGCTACTGTTTGCAAGCATCGGTGGAATCATCAGCAGTTTCGCGCTGCTAGATTGGCTGCTTCCGAGTATTTTGAATTTCACGAATCGAGAAGTTTTTCTCGGCAGAGTATTTTTCCCTATTGGCCACCCGAATTTCCTCGCGCAAACTCTACTACTGATTCTGCCTTTTACACTGCTGGTAATTTTTGAAACGAAAGGAAAATGGAAAAGCTGGGGAATTGCGCTGGCTGCGCTGCAAATCACCACTCTCACGCTAACCGCTTCTCGCGCTGCTTTTATGGGGATTTGGTTAGCAGTGGTGGTAATTTTCTGCGCAAAAAAACTCTGGAAGAAACTCAGCGGAAAAATATTTGCCAGCGCTTGGATTGGGATTCCGCTAGTAATCATTGCAGTAGTAAATTTTTTTCCAGCAGCTTTCACCACTACTCCTCTCGCGCGTTTAGATTTCGGAAGCAATGGAATGCAATCTATCTTTACGCGAAATGCTTTACTCGAAGTGGGAGTGAAGCTGATTGAAACGAAACCGCTACTAGGATACGGAGTAGATACACTAGAAACTTTTTCTCCAAGCAAACTCACTCCGCAGCTTTTTCTCACAGAGAAATTTCAAGATATTCCCGATAGATTACACTCCGAAATTCTGGATTACGCTTACAGCTTCGGGATTCCCGCGATGCTGCTTTATTATGTTTTCCTTGGAAGTGTAATCACGCTACTACTACGGAAACCAACTCCGCTGAAACTCGCTTGCGCTACTGCGTTACTTTCGCATACTTTCGCAGCTTGGTTTGGGTTTGCAGTTACCACCGATAGCGTTTTCCTCTGGGGAATCCTCGCTGTCAGTTTGGTTGCTACGCAGAATGCAAAATTCCTCAATTCTAAAATTTCTCCACGCTTAATCGCAGCGATACTGATAATTTTAGGAGGAGGGATTTTGTGGTGGAGTAATCAACTCCTCCAAGCGGATTTAGCTTTCTCGCAAGGCAAAGCTGAGAATAATCTCTCTGCCAAAATCCAAGCTGTTACACTCGGAAAAAATTTCCCTGCTTATCATCTCTCGCTAATCGCAACACTCGCGAATGCAAAAAGTGAAGCAGCTACGCGAGTCTTGGAAATGGAATTACAGCAAGCTGAAAAGCTTTTCCCACAGAATACGGAAATCGCTTTAGCGCGAGGGAAAATCGAAACACTGCGTGGAAATTTCCAAGCTGCGGATATAGCGTTTGCTAAAGCGAGTGAGCTATCTCCGCTTTCTTTCGAAGTGTGGTGGAGTTGGGGTGAAAGTAAATTCCTCGCAGGAGATACAGAAGCAACGAAAGCGAAGTGGGGAAAGATTCTCGAATTCGCGCCTCCTTACTGGCGGTGGAAAGATTCACTCGAAAAACATTCTGCCACGGAAAGAAACCGCTACCGCATCTTCTTCCAAGAGAATCCTGATTTCGAAACTTTTCTCCATGAGTGGGAAAAATTGAATCAAAGATAATCAGTGGAAAATTCAAGAAAAGTAAAACGCCCCAGCCCCAAAGGGGCCACCTAGTGGCGGGGCGTTTCTACATTATTTTTAAGACTGAGATAATTTCTACCTTCTACGGAAATTACTCTTGCGTGGAGATCCGAAGCGTGAGGAAGATGAAGAACTTCTGCGTGGAGAGCCGAAGCGGCTACCACCACGACTACCACTTGCGCGAGGATCTTTATGCTCTTCGATACGTGGCATCATTCTGCGTGGAGGCAAATCAGTTGGAGATTTACGCATCGGCAGTTGAGTGCGAATCACTCTCTCGATGGCGCTGACTTCTTTCGCTTGGTCGGAAGTCGCAAAAGAAATTGCTTTACCAGAAGAGCCAGCGCGCGCAGTCCGGCCGATGCGATGCACATAATCCTCTGGATTATCAGGCAAATCGTAATTCACGACTAATTCAATTCCCGTCACATCGATTCCGCGAGAAGCGATATCGGTGGCGACTAAGACACGATACTTACCAGATTTGAATCCAGCTAAGGCATTGCGGCGTTGCCCGAGACTGCGATTCGCATGAATCTCATCGGCGGTATAACCCATCTCGCGAATCAAACGCGTAAGCTTAGTAGCCCCGTGTTTTGTGCGAGAGAAAATCAAAACTGTGCCACGATATTCTTTGAGAATTTTTTCGAGTAACTGCGCTTTCATCTCGCGCGGAACTACGAATAATTCTTGCTCAACTTTGGAAGCAGTAGTGCCAGGCCGCGCCACTTCGATACGCAGCGGTAAACGCATATAGCGTGTAGCCAGCTTGGTAATCTCGGTTGGCATCGTAGCCGAGAAAAGCATCGTTTGGCGGTCAGGTAGCATAGCTCCGAGAATCTTCTCAATCTGTGGTGCGAAACCCATATCCAACATACGATCCGCTTCATCTAATACGAGTAAAGCAACATTTCTCACATGCGCTTTCTTTTCCTGCATGAGATCGATTAATCTGCCTGGAGTTGCTACGATAATTTTTGGATTGCGTTGAAGCGCTTGAATCTGACGATGCGCTGGCGCGCCACCAATCACTAAAACCATTGGTAAGCCTGGCACTAAGCGTTTCAAGCTGATTTCTACTTGCTCGGCTAATTCACGCGTAGGTAAGAGAATCAAACCTTGCGCGGTTTCTGGCATCGTAGCCAAGCGCTGTATCATCGGAATTCCGAAAGCGAGAGTTTTGCCGGTGCCAGTTTGCGCGATACCGATGAGATCTTTTCCTTCCAGCGCGATTGGAATCGCTTTAGATTGGATAGGAGTTGGGATTTTGAATTGCAGCTTTTCGAGCTGCAAGCGAAGGTTGGGAGAGATTCCCAAACCATCGAAAGAATTTACTGAGTTAACCGGAGGCTGCATAAAATAAAGTGAATGAATTAAAACCGCAATCCCACTGAAGTGAGATTCGGATACCATTCAGCATTGTTTTGATGAATCCATCCGATGCGCAGGGTTACAGCTTACAGGAGAATCAGAAAAAAAGCTTGGATTAGAAGCAGTAAGCTTTTCTCAGCTAGAGAGAATTAGGATCCAATACACAACATTTCTCACTGCGGCAATCCGCAGCTCCAGCATCATAAGCAGAGTAACCTGCCCAGCAACCACTCCAACCAGTTCCATAATTCTTACAAGTTCCCTTCCCTCCTCCACACGCAGCACCACCTTCACCAGCTACCACAGTAGTTGCAGTCGCAGCAGCAGCTTTAGGCACAATGATGCAATTATCATTACAGGAAGAAAGCGCGAAAGTATTTAGCTCCTGATCAGCGCAACAACTTTTACAAGTTGCCACAGTATCATTCACTGATAAACAATTTTGAGCTGCTTGATAACCTGCTTGCCCATCAGCATCGGTGCCACCTGCAGCAGTAGCTGTAGTTTTTGCTGCAGCAGCGGTGCTTTGAGAAGTTGTAGTAGAAGTAGAGGTTTTCATATAATCAATACTGGAGATTCCTTTCACGAGAAGATAAGAAGCAGCTGCAAAAGCGATACCTGTGATTCCCCACACAATCGCATTTTTCGCTTTTTTTGTCAGATCCTCTTCTCCCCAACTGAAAACAAGAATCGCACCAGCAACAAAGAAAATTATAAAAGAAACTGCTCCCATCGCGTAGATGAGGAAACGCGCGATAGTCGGCAGAAATTCATCACGGAAATCTCCCTGAGGTAAAGCTGCTACTTCTGATACTGCGCAGCTACCACCGAAGCAAGGAATAATAGATTGAAGTTCCTTACTGTAAGATGAGGTAACTGCAGCAGAAAGTAAATTGGCTGAAGTATTAGAAAATTTGAGGTTAACTACGATTTGCACGATAGCAAAAGCCAACATCGCCAAAGCTACTCCTATCAAACTCCAAGTAATCGTTTTATGCGCTTTCTTGATTTGATCATCATTTCCGATAGCAGTGAGATACTGATAACCACCGATGATGAGGAAAACTACTGATAAGGCTGCAGTCCAGCCAATCAGTTTATTGATAGTGTTTTTGAAAAATACATTTTGTAACCAATTCAATTCTTTCTCTCCTTGAGTGCTGCCTGTTTGCTGGCTAATCCCTGCATTCACACCTGGCAGTAAAGTGCCTCCGATAATCGGTGGAGGATTCGTAGCAGCTAGCGCGAAACTCAGCGGAAGCAAACAAATCGCGATGGTGAGAATAAATTTACGTAGCATCTTAGGCAGAGGTGATTACTAAATCCCAGTGATCTGATTCTTTTAAAACAGAATACTTAAAGCCATTTTCGGTAAATGTAGAACCATTTTTGATTTTTGAGTTGATACAAGCACTTTCTGCATCACCCATCCGTAAATCAACTTTATAACCATTGCCATGAGAATTGCCAGTGTCATTTGCTGCTTCTGCGTATGTGCAGCCAGTATTGCCAGCGTGGCTACATTCAGTTCCTCCTGTGATTGTCCATGCCTGAACACCTATACAAGAAGGAGAAGTCTGCAATGCTTTTAGCCCATCAATAGTGGTTGGACGAATCCCATCCAAACTTGTGCAATTCGTTTGAATCAACCTATTGGGTAATGTGCAATTTTCTTTGTTGAGTTTAAACATAGATCCGAGACTAGATACAGCAGCAGCATGAGTAAGTGTGCCAGCAGGCACAACCTCAGGAGTAGTTGCTGAAGGTGTAGCTGGTGGAGTTGTAGTAGAAGTAACTGTAGCTTCTTTCTCAAACTCTGCTACTCCTTTGGTTTGTGAGAAGAAATCTGGATTCACGGTGTAGAGAATCAAACTTGAAACGAAAAGCAGAGTCAAACCAGCTAGCGCTGAGGTAATCAGTTTCTTGCCAGATTCCATTCCTTCTTGGTTTGCACCAGCGGAAGAAATCATGATTCCTCCGATAACGATAAGTAAAACTGCTGCGATACCGATGAAGCCTGCCAGCCAGCGATAGATCAAAGTAGTGTAGGTAGTAAGAATATCGATTCCATCACTACCGCGAATCACCTGATACCAATTACCAGTTTTACCATCTGTAGAAGGATAGTATCTCCAAGCTTCTCCCGAGGAGAGATTTTCACACAAAATCCTACCATTACTTGGATAGATGCAGTGATAATCACAAGTTTTATTATCTACTTCACCCTTATCGCATGATATATATCCATCTGTTTTCCATTTCGCCTTTAGCTCATCTGCACCAGCATTACTACCGACTGGCGCAGCGGAAAAAGGGGTTTGCACTTTTACTTCGAAATATCTGTTATCCGCTGGTGGAATTACCTCACCAGTGGAAGTAGTAGAATCTCCACTCGTTGCGCTTCCAGTTTTTGTGCCAGTTGTGTTTACGCCTCCAGCTTTTGCAGCTGCAGCAGTTGCATCCTTGGCTGCTATGAATGCATCTGCTTCTTTGGCTGTGACAGAATCCGCGCCAGCTAATTTCATAGAATCACTTACTGGAGAATCTGCCAAAGTTTTAGTAATAATAGAAGAATCTGCCCCAGCTGCTTTTTGTGAATCTGCAGGAGTAACTACAGCAACTGCCTTCATTCCAGAAGCTTCGCAACAACGCATCCCCATAGCGCAACTATCACCACCAGAGATTTGCACACAACGCTTACCTTCTGATTTGAGATACTCAAAACTAACACCATAAGTAGCATCAAATTTCCATTTAACACAAACACCTGAATTATTTTCACCACACACTCCTCCTTCAGATACAGCAAGAGTAGCTTCTTCATAATCGCTTAAAGCGCTAACCGTAAAACTGCAATCCACTAGCGCAAATAGCAACACGAGGAGAATTTTTCCGAAGCGGAATTTTTGGTTCGGTTTTTGCATTTTTGTTTCGTAGCATTTTACCATAGATAAGCTAAAGATTCAATCTAGCAGCAAGAGAAAATTCCTTATCTTTCTAGGTAAATCCACGCTAAAATCAGCCCATAACTCCCCAAGCCGAATGATTAAAGTCAGATTTCCTCCTTCCCCGACTGGCCCGATGCATATCGGCACTGCGCGCGCGATGCTGTTTAATTTTCTATTTGCGCGAGGGAATAATGGGAAAATCGTTTTCCGCAGCGAAGATACTGATAGAGAAAGAAGCAAAGTGGAATACGAGGAAGAGATTCTCGCAGGTTTGAAGTGGTTGGGTTTAGATTTTGATGAAGGGCCTTATAGACAAAGTGAAAGAGGAGAAATTTACGAGAAACATTTCGAGAAGCTCAAAGCCAGTGGGAAGATTTACCCTTGTTTTTGCAGCGCGGAAGAATTGGAGGCAGAGAGAGAGATGCAGCAGAAGCAAAAACTTCCACCACGCTATTCTCGCAAATGTTGTGAATTGAAACCTGAGGAAATCGCGCAGCTGGAAGCGAGTGGAAAAAATCCAGTGTGGAGATTCCGCGTGGAAGCGGAAGAAATCAGATTCACTGATTTGGTGAGAGGAGAAATCAAAGAGTTGGGAAAAAACATTTCTGATTTCGTGATTCGCAAAGCCGATAAGCAGTTTCTCTACCATTTCACTGTGGTAGTGGATGATATGGAGATGGAAATCACGCATGTAATCCGCGGCGAAGACCACCTCACAAATACAAGTAAACACATTATGCTTTTCGAAGCGCTAGGTGCGAAAGTGCCTACTTTTGCGCATCTTCCGCTACTACTGAATAAAGACAGAAGCAAGATGAGTAAGCGTGATGAAAGTGGGAAACCCGCTACACTCGAGAGGTTGAAGAGTGAAGGTTATCTGCCCGAAGCAGTGGTGAATTTCCTCGCGCTGCTGGGTTGGAATCCAGGTAATGAGAGAGAGTTTTTCACACTTACGGAATTGGTGAAGGAATTCAAAATCGAAAAAGTGCATAAAGCTGGCGCAGTTTTTGATTTAGAGAGATTGGATTACTGTAATTCGCATTACATCCGAAAACTCACTGCGGAAGATTTAGCGGAGAAAATCAAACCATTTTTAGATTTTGAAGTGAGTGATGAGAAGAAACTCATCGCAGCGGTGAAACTAATTCAAGAGAGATTAAAAAATCTCGCAGAAGCAAAACAGCAGTTGAGATTTTTCTTCACAGAGATTGATTACCGTTTAGATTTATTTCCCCATACGAAGATGCAAGTCGGTTTGCCTGAAGCGAAAAACGCTTTGATTGCAGGTCTAGCTGCGCTAGAAGGCTTGGAAGATTGGAGTGAGGCTGCGATTCAAGCTGCGCTGATGGAAAAAGTAACGCAACTCGGAATCAAAAATGGGCAACTCCTCTGGCCGATTCGCGTTGCGCTGACTGGTGAGAAATTTTCTCCGGGAGTTTGGGAAATCGCAAGAGTTTTGGGCAAAGTAGAGACTCTCAAACGCTTGCAGCAAGGTATTGACAAATTATAAAAATCAGGTTAATCTTCACTCCTTTATTTTTTCTACAGAAGTTGTAAACTTTCCGACAAGATGAAACTAAATCACCTCACCGAAATCGTAAAAAATGTGCAAAAGACTTTGACTTGCCCAAAATGCGGGAAACTTTTTGCTGGTGAAAGTGTAGAAGTTGTAGATATTACTGGAGATCGCGGTTTATTTTCCGCGCATTGTTTGCATTGCAACTCCGCGACTCTCGTGAGTATGAGTGTGAGAGATTTCCGCCAGAAGATTGCGCAGCGCGAAAAGCAGATTGGCAAAGTTACGATTGGTAAAGTTTCCCCTGCTGATGTGGTAGAGATGAAGAATTTCTTGGAAGGTTTCAATGGAGATTTCAAAACCCTGCTTGTAGAAAAAGATACTACTGAGAAGCAAAAAAATCCGAAGAAAAACTGAAATGAAGCCCCGCCAGAATAAGCCTGCTTTTTCAAATATTCTACTGATCTCCCAATTAGTGTTTTTATACTTAAGCGAGAAATGAAATCCACCGAAGCCCCGCTAAACGGGGCGAAGGCGGATAAAAAGAAGAGAAATCAATCCCCTCTTTTTTGGTTTGTTTTTTAGTTATTAACTAGTAGATAACTTGTCCGCTACCAGTGGTGGTGGCGCTTAAGAATAGCGGAGGAGGATTAGTTTTAATCCTACTATCATACTTAATGATAAAAGCATGATTATTAGATATTCCATCAGGCGGGTTCGGAAGTAGTAGATCAGAGTCCAACCCAAGAGAATTGATACCACCAGCGCGTTTACCTCCAGATAATGCATGAAAAGTACGAATATAATTTAGATCGAAGATTCTCGCAGCATCTCTATCGTTACAAGCGTCACTTTCAAACTGACTTGGGCAAACAGGAGGATTCATATCGCTACCTCCGATAGTATTTTGAGAAATAAGTGAGCCCTGCCAATAAAGCTGGTTACGAAGCTCTGTGCTTCTGTCACAAAAACCACCGCTTCCATTCGTCGGACAATTTGTTCCACTATACTCATCATACTGACTAGCATTATTCATACTTACCACACTACCTTCTGCATAAAGTGCCAAAGCTATATTAGTAATATCAGGGTCAATAAATAGATTACCTCCTTGATCAAGCGGATTAAGCCTTGAGTCATTATCTCTCAAAAGAATTAATCCAAAAGAATCTTTCTTCGCATCATAAATTAAATTACTTTTTATTTTTACATTTCCACCTTTGACGATAATGGTCTTGACGCCACTAGGTAATTTCAAAGCACTTGCAGAATCATCTTCAAAAGTTACATCGGCACCTTCAAAATAAAGCACACTATTGTCACGGAATCTACAAGGAAAAGTATCCCAGTTGGAGCTAGTAATTGTATAAGAAGAATTTTGGCAAGCTTTTTCTTGCATACTAGCGCTATTTGTATAGGCAGCAACATTGCGCGTAATAATAGTTCGGAATTCTGCGCGGAAAACATCTCCGAGTGATGAATTGGCTTGTTGATTTTCTAGAGTGGAGGTAAAGCCAAAAGCAGAGTCAGAATGTGAGACACCAATAACTTGAATATTGGTATTGCGCACTTCCATTGTGACTAAATCATCACTACTGTCTTCTATCGAACCGATAGAGACTCTACCACTGCGATAGCGCGGATGCCTGCCATTTATATCGTAGCCAATATGCGCGCGAAATAAAGTAGCAAAAGTAGGATAAGTTCTTCCACTGAGTCGCAAGACTGGAGTGCTTTGTAAACGAATATATTTAGTATCTCCAATAGCAACACTATTCGCGGCGGCAGGAATTAAATTCCACATCGCAGTCATCGGCTCAGTAGTTATAATTCCCAATGCTTGATTGACGCTGCTACCGTGTGATTTTTCAAGAAAAGTCTTGCCCCAAGCCACATCGCTATCACTAGTTCTGATAAGCAAACCTAATTCTATATTAGAAGCATTTTTACTGAGACTAGTATTTGAAAAACTCAGGAGAAAGCGTTTTGCAGCATTGATAGTAATATTTTGCATCGCATCTTCACTAGCGCTATAAGCACCATCGACGAAATTCATCGCCTGAGGAGAGGCTGTCAAAGCAGGAGAGAAAGCCAGGTAAACGCGACTATTCTTACGACCGTTATCCTCACCCACTTCGCTTAAGCTATTTTGTGGCCCGATTTCATAATTTATATAATTTAAACCAAAACGAATATCATTACCCAGAAGCGGATAGCCGTCGTAAGTCGGCGCAAAAGCATAAACATCAACCTCATAAACACCATCTGCACCAGCCAATTTCTCACTCAAAGGTCCAGTGGAATCTATCATAGTTTTTCCAGTATTCGCTCCCATCAAGTCAATATCACACTCTCGTAAAACGATATGCATCGCATCACCAATTTGGCTAATTTGATCTAAGTAGTCAGTGTTATTAAATACAAAATTTATCTTTACGCCTTTCACTCCACTGACAGGAATAATCGGATTGCCGTATTTATCAACAAGCTTGAGAGTAATTGTGTGGGGATCAACACCATCAGCGATTTTATTTCCTTCTGTGACAGTGATGGTTGATGGGCAAGTAGCAGAATAATCATCACCACTACAGTTGTCTGCTAACCATTCTGGTTCACCAGCTACCACGATAAAGAAATCTGAATATGTTACCCAGCCAGTATCATTGGAGGCATTGTCTGTAATACGATATTGCAAATCATAATTTCCAGCCCTACTGAAATCATGTATGAAAGTCATTGTCTCACCTGAGGCTGAGTGAGTAATAAGATTCCCATGCGAATCAAAAATTTTTAACTGCACACTAGCCACACCAGAAAGCCCGTGGTCACTAAAATGCAGTGTGATATCTTTGATGTCATCTGCTACGAAAATCATCGACTCGGATTCAAAAGTCGGCATATCGGGATCATATCTCACTACTCCCATAGCTTGCACAACTCCAGCTGAATCTTTCGCGTAGTAAGTGTGGACTCCAGGAGTCGGCACTGTAATCGGATAAATGCCAGCTGAATAAGGAGTATAAACCGAATCATCCCAGCCCGCTTCTGCGCCTTGATATATAAAAACAAAAATAGCTACACCTACTATACAGGCAAGGATTAAAGCGATATGAATCAACAACCAATGATCAAATTTTTTGAGAAATTTCATTGTGTTTTAGTTTTTGAATCGTGCTATTCTAGCTTATTTTCACATTTTCTTCAAGTAAAAAGCCTCCTTTTCTCCTCCAAAGTAATTCTGATTTCATGAAGAAAAAGCTTTTTCAACCTTCCAAAATTCTTTCTAACACTCCATCTACATTCGTGAGAATCTCATAGTTATCGAAGCGCAGAATTTGTAATCCCATCGCTGCAAGGAAAGCACTTCTCTCTTTGTCGTATTTCGCAGGTTCAAGTTTGTAACTTGAACCACGCGTTTTTAAACTGCAGACATATGCCATCTCAGCGAGTTTCCAAAGAATACAATTCCGCTACCTATTTCCTCACACTCACAGTGCAACATTGGTATTATATTTTTGATAGACACAACCGTTTTCAAATCCTCGCTGATTCACTCACCTACTGTCAGAAGAATAAGCAACTAAAAATCTACGCTTATGTTTTTATCTTCGCAGGTTCAAGTTTGCAACTTGAACCACGCATTTTTAAACTGCAGACATATGCCATCTCAGCGAGTTTCCAAAGAATACAATTCCGCTACCTATTTCCTCACGCTGACTGTGCAGCATTGGTATTATATTTTTGACAGACACAACCGTTTCCAAATTCTCGCTGATTCACTCACCTACTGTCAGAAGAATAAGCAGCTAAAAATCTACGCTTATGTTTTTATGCTGAATCATCTCCATCTCATTATTTCATCACCAGATGTGATTGGATTCATACGTGATTTCAAAAAATTCACCTCCAAAGAAATTCAGAAAAGTATCGCTGCCTTCGAGCCAAATGTTTTGAAATTATTTGAGGATTCCGAAGGTGGTTATGACTTTTGGCAACCAAGCAATATGCCTAAGCTAATTGAGTCGGAAGATTTTCTTCAACGGAAAACTGAATATATCCATCACAATCCTATGAGAAAACAGTATGTGAAGAATCCAGAAGATTGGGTTTGGTCTTCGGCTAATCCTGATAGCCAGATAAAAATTGATCTGATTCTGGATTGATTTAGGAAACCGCGTGGTATAGAAGGCAGGTTCGGATTTGCAATCCGAATCATTTATTTTTAAACACCATAAAAATACCAAGTTTAGTGAGATTGAAAAACATGTGGTTCAAGTTACAAACTTGAACCTGCGTGAGCTCGGTTGAAAAAACATGTGGTTCAAGTTACAAACTTGAACCTGCGTGAGGGCAAAGGGGGAGGTTTTTGCGAAGCAAAAACAGGGGGATTTGTTGCAGAAAACCACACATAGAAAAATTTTTATAAAAAAATCTACACAACAAAAATGGAAGGCTGGAGTTGCGGATGCGTAAGGCATCTCATACAACTCCAGCCATTTTTGGCTTCCCCTCCTTCGCAACCTTTATGATTGCTGCTTGTTGTCATGTCTGCTGGCTACTTGCTGGTGGCGGCCGGCGCCGTGGCGTTGTCGGCGGAGCCGAAGAAGTTCGGATAGACTTCGAAGGGGTCGCTCACCTTTGTCAAAAAGTAGCGCTTGAAACCCGTGTACCAGATCTCGTTGGAGTCAGGCTTGATGGTGACGAAGTTGTTCCGACCCTTAAGGCTGGTCCAATAGATCTTGTCGCCATCTTCGCTCATGTTGCCAGGGATCTCCCTGATGCCCTTCGTGTAAACATCGTACCACCCAGACACGATCAAGAGCATCTTGACTTCATCCTTGACGACGACCTTGATGATGAAGACATTGCCGTCTCCCACCCACATACCACTCCACTTTTCCGGATCGACCTTGACTCCTTCCGGAATCTTGATGAAGGTCGTCGGGATGGTGGGCACCTGATTTGCAGGCATCAGCTTGAGCGCATCGGCAACAAGATCTGCCCGATCCTTGGCCATGGCGCTGCCAGCGATCATCACAACTGCCAGCAGCCCCAAACACAAAGCAGCGAGAAAAGTCTTCTTCATGGCCGTTTCCTCTGTATTTTCAGGTAAAGAGGGGATCTGGGCCCCTCTGCCAATTTTGAAAGCATCTCTCGCCCAATGCGCTAGACACCTCACCGAGCCCCAGATTTCTCTTTACCTAACGAGATATCAAAGAACAAAAATTAAACCAAAACTGAGTATATTTAACCAGATAAATACAATAATTGCAAATCTAACATAATTGGTTATTTAATGAAGATTCCATTATAAAAAATATATTGCTTGGGCTGCAAATCTAAACCATATATTTATATTATTTTTCGACTAATATTTTCCTCGCCTGCGCTGCCATCTTCGCGATTTCTGCGCGATTGATATTGTTACCAGGGCGGAATTTCCCATCGGTATAACCATTCACAACACCACTCTTCCCAGCAAAATTCACATAGAGTGAATACCACTCCCTACCAGACACATCGGGAAAAATCGGAGTGGAAGTAGCAGTAAGCTTCACCCCAGAAGCAGTCGCCAACATTTTCATTGCTTCCGCGCGATTGACATAGCCACCTGGTCGGAAATTACCATCAGGATATCCATCGATCGCCCCTGTCAATTTCGCAGCAACCACAAAAGGCGCAAACCACGCATCCTTCGGCACATCAGGAAAAGGATCGGAAGTAATCTTGCTGGGAAGTGACAAATTGAATAAAGCAACTGCAATCTTGGCTACCTCAGCGCGATTGACAAGGCTGCTAGGTCGATAAGTGCCATCGGGATAGCCACTTAGCACTCCCCAACTCATTAGCTCATACACGAAATTCGCATACCAAGATCCCTTCTCTATATCGCTAGATTTAGTCTTAGCTATCTCCGCTATTTTTTTCTCATTCTCTGCGACATCTTGAAGATAAGCAGGATAATTGGTGATATATGTCCGCAGGGTCGCGATACTTACCCCTTTGTCCACCAGCTGCTTTATTCTCCAAAAAAGCTTCACATCATCGGTTTTATTCGGCTCCGCGATACCCTCAGACTGCGCGATTCCTATCGCCACATCGATATAATAATCCAGTTTGTTGCTAATTCCATTACTGCAGATATTTGCATCCGAGCTAGTAGTCACGTCACTAGAGGAAATATCTCCTTTTATAATCTTAGTAATCGTGTCACTCCAGCTGCAGAGATTACTTAGCCAGAGATTTATGAAATCAGCCTGACCACTTCTGAGCATCTCATTTGCCAGATAATACCGCATCATTTGATTATAAGTGCTGCCATTCGTCAAAGATCCGTTGTAAGTCCTTGGCAAAAATCCAGCAACAAATTTATTACTACCATTCTTATATTGGTAACCATTCACCACGACTTTGCCTGAGGAAAGCACCACTTTACTGAGGCTAGAATCAGCAATCTCGGTCTGCATCTTCGGTATGAGTTTGTCATAGTAATCACTCACCAGTTGCGCGAAGCGATCTACTAGCGCATAAGGATTGAAGTCTCTCCTCTCCGACTCAGGGAAGACAGAGACGATATGCTCGGTATAGGTAGGCACCGAGTAGGTCTGATTCATGATGTCCTTCTCTACTACGATGCGCTTATATTTCACACCGTTACTCTCTAGACTCTCTACATCTTTCCCTGCGAATTGCTTCACACGCAGTGGCGCTGCCATCCCAATATCATCCGCAGAGATAGCAGCCGCAGTCAATCCAGCTTTGCGGATTTCTGTCGTCACTGCCCGACACTCTACCAGTGAGTTATCATCTTTGTCATAGTCAAAATAGATCGCAAAACTAGTGAGATAATCGTTTGTCAAATCCTTATTCCCGAAATTCACAGCCCGACGATAAGGGAAAGCCTCGAGATACTTCACCCCGAAGCGATCCCCAAAGCGATAATATTTTTGACTAAAAATTGGTGCCTTGAAATCAAGATTAAATATATAAGTGTTTGTGACATACTGCGAAAGCAGTAGTGGCTGCAACTTACTAAAATCATGAGAGATAAGAGTAGCGAAGCTATTTCCGCCAGATATGTCTGACACTCTATCGAGTAATAATATTAGACAATCTCCTTCTTGTGTAGTCGCTGCCTTAGCTTCTAAAGACAAAAACGGTAAAACGGTAAACAAAACGATAAAACTCAGAATGATTTTTTTAAACATTTAATTTTAAAATCATATAAAAACTTGGGAAAGCCACTAACTATCACCATCAGCACCACCACCACCACCACCCGTATTATCAACTGGCGGAGGAGGCGGAGGGCAGTCGCAGTCTGTTACGATTACATGCCAGTTTGGGCTATTGGTCCAACCAGCGGGGAAATCGTAGGTAACACTTTCTCCCGATGCCTGCGCCTCGGGTGAGATGACACTTAGCGCATTTTCGATTTGCGCCCAAAGCGCAGAGTCTCCACCACTCACCAGCGCATATCCAGCAGAGGTGGATAATCCAGCGAGTAAACCAAAAAGCGCCAGCTTCGCTACTCGCTGTTTTTCGCTAGATAGCTTCTTTTTATTCATATTGTTTAGTTAACAATTTTTTTGAATTTCAGAAGTGATGCCGTTTGAACTTTTTTAGCGACTTTATTTAACACGCTATTCAATTCTTTCGCAAATGTATTATTAATTTT
>JAQVAZ010000021.1 GCA_028690585.1 Candidatus Altimarinota bacterium | reverse complement strand
AATGCAAGATTGCGAATAATTACATCGTGAAAAATGGTGGTAGTGGAATCGAATTAGACACGCTACTCAAGACTGAGATTACAGGAAACTTCTTCTACAAAAATTCTGGTAACGCAGTAAATTCTCTCAGTATTCTTTCTATGCCAGTAGAGATTGCGAATAATTTATTCATGGAAAATGCAGGTGGAATTTACTTCGAGAGAAGCAGCGAAGGTTTGAATTTCCATAATAATAATTTCCTGCGCAATACCAACTTCGCAATCAAATCTGATATCAATAATCGCGCAGATAAAACTTATCCTGCGGAAGGAAATTGGTTTGGAATCGATACAGGTAGCAGTAGTAGCGCAGGAGAGTTTTATGCTTCTCCAGAATTTATCACTACCAACTTTGCGAAAGATGGAAATGATTTTACTTTGAATACAAATACACAAGCGGGTAAAAGTTATCAGGCTTATCTCGCTTTCAATAATCTCGCTGAAGCTTTCTTCCAAGCCAAAGTGCAGCGCCAAGTTTTATTCGGAGAGGCAGCGAGGGCTGGCAGTTTGTTGCGTCACTCACTTACTTTCAATAATCTCACTACCAAAGCTACGGGGATTACAGTAGCAGTGAAAATTCCAACTGACCAAGAAGTTTTACTCTGCAGCGCAAAAGTAGAAACCGCGAGTTTCAATTATTCTCTCGAGGAAGTTTGTAAAACTGGTTTACCGACAGGAGTTACTTTTTCTGGTAATCAGTTGCTTTGGCAGCCAGCTTCGATTGCTGCGCAAAAAGAGCAAACACTTTATTTCGTAACTATTTTGAAACCAACCACTTCCACTGCTGCACAGCTTCCAGTAGTGAAATGTAACAATCAAGCGCTTAATTATACTCTTGATACTCCACTTGAAATTAGTAATAGCAGTCAAACTACTACAACAACTCCAGTCGTAACTACTATTCCAGCTACAGCTAAGAAAACTACCACCACTACCTCTACTCCAGCAGTTTCTACTACCGCCACTACTTCTACTTCAAGCATATCTGGCAATCCTCTTGCAACGGGAAGGATTTACCGCCAAATTATCGGTGGAAGCTTGAAGTATGTTTTGGGCACTGGTAGTAAGCGGTATTACATTCTTTCTGGTGATGCGAATCTCCTCAAAGAAATTGATGCTTTCTCCAAAAGCTCAAACAAATCCAAAACAGTAGCAATCTGGGGAGAATATACTGGTAACAAAAATGGTATCAAATTCACCAAGTGGGAAATTCGTTAATTAATTTAGGTTATAATTTAATCAGCTTAATTCACCCCTATTATGAAAACCAAAAAACTCTCTCTCGTGGCAGCAGCACTTTTGCTCGCTTTCGCTCTCGGTGGTTGTGATTTTTTCAAAGAGTTGCCAGAAGGTGTTACGCTTCCAACTGGAGAAGGGAATACAGCTAGCAGCCCGATTACAGATGCAGAATCAATTAAGCAACTCATCGTTGCTACTTACGCAGCAGCACCAAGCAGTGTAGAGTTGGAAGTTACTCAACAAGCCGATAACTTCATGCGTGGAATGGTGCATATCGGGAAAAAACCAACCAAGTCTGGAAGCTTCCTCGCTTATAAAGAAGGAGATGATTGGAAATTAGCTTTCCAAGGTAATGGGCCAGTTTCTTGTGGAATGCTTCAAGAAAAAAGTTTTCCAGCTGAGATGACAGGTGATTGTTTTGGTGCGGGAGGGAGGGGAAAAGGTTATGAGCAATATCCTGCAATTACCGCTGAAGATTGTGGTAAACAAAATGGTAAATCAGTAAATCCAAATTTGAATAGTGCTTGTGCAGTTGGTGAGAATCCTATCGGCTCAATTGGAAATAGCCTTTGCTGCGCAGCAGAAAAACCAGTAGCAGCAGAAGTGGTTGCACCAGAAGCAACACCAGTGGAAACTTCTACACCGGCTGCTGAATAACCCCATCAATTTTTTTATGAGAAAGAAAAAGAATTCCAAGTTGGTTTTATTTTTACTACTAGCAGTTGCTGCGATTGTGGTGGTCGCTTTGGTTTGCTTTGGTTGGAAAAGATTCGGAGGTGAGAATCCCAAAGGTGATTGGTGGAAAGCCTACCCAACTATCTCAGTAGAAAAATGCACAGAATGGAATGGAAGCTTGGTAGCGATTGAAAATTCTTGTGGTGATGGAATGATTCCTGGTGCAAAAGTAGAAAATGCAGAAGGTGTAAAAGTTTGCTGTATGAATGTAGATGCAGATTTCAATAAAGCTTTTCAACCAACCACAGAGGAAGCGCGGTTGAATGTGAGGAGTGTTTTGAGTAAGCAGTTGAAGCAGGAAGTGGAGATTGCTGCTGAGCAGCAAAATGCAGATCACATGTTTGGAAACTATACTTCTGCTGATGGAAAAACTACTGGGAAATTTTACGCAGTAAAACCAGGAATGGAATGGATGATTTCTGCAGCAGGAGAAAAACCAATTAATTGTAATCTTGGGCAGCAGCATGGTTATCCACAGGAGTGGATTACAGATTGTGTTAAATAACTTTTTTCCTATGCAAAACTACGAATGGTATCAGGAATTAGTGAGGCCAGCTTTTGCGCCACCAGCTTGGATTTTTGGGCCAGTGTGGAGTTTCCTCTACTTGCTGATTGTCATCAGCTTTGGCTATGTGTTTTATCTCGCTTATCATCACAAAGTTTCTTGGAAAGTTGCGCTGCCTTTTATTTTAAATATCATTTTCAATCTTGCTTTCACTCCACTGGAGTTTGGTTTGCAAAATCTCACGCTTGGCTCCATCGATGTGTTGCTGGTTTTATTTACTCTCGTTTGGGGAATCGTCGCAATCTATCCAAAAGCGAAGTGGGTGGCTTATCTCCAAATTCCTTACCTGCTATGGGTAAGCTTCGCGAGTGTTTTGCAACTCACGGTGAATTATCTCAATTGGTAGGAAAAAATAAAAAGTGATTTTCTTTTATTCCCCCTTTGGTAAAGGGGGTGATTGCGCGAAGCGCAATCGGGGGATTTGCTGTAAGAATTTTTTTATCTCCGCTTTCATAAAATCTCCCCTAACCCCTCTTTTACAAAGAGGGGAATTTCTGGATTCCCTTTTCCAAGGGAATGACAAAACGATTAGCAAGTAGCGCGGAGATGCGCTTCCGCTTCTTTCAGCTCCTGCGGATTTAGCGCAACTCCGTGGTAAGCGAAGTTGTTTTCCGCGCAAGGTGCACCTTTGCCTTTCACGGTATGCGCGATGATAGCTACAGGTTTAGCTTTACTTAGCTTTGCTTCATTTAGCGCGGCGAGAATTTCCGTGAGGTTGTGTCCATCGATTTCTTTTACTTCAAAACCAAACGCTGCGAATTTTTCTCCTACTGGTGCAACTCGCATCACATCATCAGTTTTGCCATCGATTTGTAATCCATTTCTATCCACGATAACTGTGAGATTTCCCAAACCAAAATGCCCGGCTGCCATCGCGGCTTCCCAGACTTGGCCTTCTTGTAATTCTCCATCACCCAGCAGTGTGAAGATGTGATTCGGTTTCTTGTCTTGCCTCATTGCGAGTGCGATTCCGACCGAGAAACTCAAACCTTGCCCGAGGCTGCCAGCGGCAACCTCCACACCAGGAGTGTGAGGAGTAGGGTGGCCTTGGAGGTGAGAATTAATTTCTCGGAAGGTTAGTAAATCTTTCTTCGGGAAGTAACCTCTCTCAGCCAAGACTGCATATAGCGCAGCAGAAGCGTGGCCTTTGCTCAGAATAAAATAATCACGGTTTTCATCGTTTGGATTCTTCGGATCGTGTTTCAAAATCCCACCGAAATAAAGCGCGGTGAGAATATCCATGCAGCTGAGGCTACCTCCAGGGTGGCCAGATTTAGCGTGGCTAATCATCTCCAGCGTGGTGATTCTTAGCTCGTTTGCTTGTTTGAGAAGTTTTTCGCAGTGATTCATTACGCTGATTTTAGCATGAGTGGGTTTTCTCTAATCCTTAAACTCCCACCAGTTTTTATCGTGGGGTTTTTCCGCGAAGGCTACCGCGCAACGCATTACATATAAAACACAGCGGCAAAGATGCTCACCTTGTTTCGCGCAAAGCTTCAAATACAAATCTTCGGGATTTTTTCCTTTTAATTCATTTATCTCACGGAAGCCTAAATTATCCACAAAGTCTTCAGCCATCTTTTTCCCGACACTCGGAATTTTCTGAAATTCTCGCAGCGCGATTTCTCTCTCAATTTCTGGTTTCATAATTTTTTACTAAAGTGTTGGTAATCTTTCTCTTCCCAATCTCCACCCCAAATCCAACCAAGCTCTTTGAATTTTTTTACAATCTCATCTTCAGCCAATAAAGTTCCAATTATCTCAGGATTATATTTTGCTTCTCTCGGATACCAAACTCCCTCAGAGAGATATGGATTTTCTCTCGGATTTATATCTAGCGCGATTCCATACGCATGCTGCGAAAGCTGATTCGTATTCAGAATCATGCGGTAGTTGAAGGCGGAAGTATTATTCGCTTCCATTGATTGCAAATCATCGTTTTGATATTGCGAGATGGGGATAGCCTGCGCAATTGGAAATTTTATTTTTCTCATCAACTCAAAAATTTCCTCAAGATCTTTTTCTGCAGATTGATTTATCACGAGTTGGCCGCGGTGAAGTTTCTCGTCGAAAGAAAAATATTCCACCTCTTTCAAAATCAGCGCATGTAAAATCTCCGCTGGGCAATCGGATGAGACTTTTCCAAGCGCTTTAGAAAAATTCAAAGCGGAATCAATAATAATACTCATAAATTCTGCTTTGATTCTAGCATCCTTGCTTTACTATTTACCGCCGAAGATGAGTTTGTGAATGCGTAAATCATCGGTTAATTCTGGATGGAAACTGCCACCCCAAATATTTCCTTGCTTTACGAGGATAGGAGAATCCTCAAACTGCGCGAGGATTTCTACACTCTTCGCAGCCGAAAGAATTTTTGGTGCGCGAATAAAAATTCCGTTGAAAGATTTTTTACCAAGCGCAGGAATTTCCAAATCCACTTCGAAGGAATGAATCTGCCTACCGTAAGCATTCCTATCAATCTTCACATCGAGTAATCCGTAGCGCGCGAGGAGAATCAAACCAGCGCAAGTTCCGTAAATTGTTTTTCCACTCTTCGCAAAATTTACAATCGCTTCGCGTAAACCAAACTGCTGCGCTAAATCTCCGATGGTAGTGGATTCTCCACCGGGGAGAATCAATCCATAAACGGTTTCTAAATCTTTCGCTGCGCGAATTTCAACAGGCGTGAAATTTAGTCTGCGCAAACTCTCTGCATGCTCAACTACGCTTCCATGAATCGCGAGAATGCCAATGCGCTTACCAGCCACGCGTCGCGAGTTTAGTTTCGAGAGTTGCGATTTCTAATCCTTTCATCGCTTCACCCAAACCTTCACTCACACGCGCAAGAATCTCCGGCTTATCAAAATTCATCGTAGCTTCCACAATCGCTTTCGCCATTTTTTCTGGTTGAGAGGATTTGAAAATTCCGCTGCCGACAAATACACCATCGCAACCGAGTTGCATGAGTAGCGCTGCATCCGCAGGAGTTGCGACTCCACCTGCGGCGAAATTCACCACAGGCAATCTTCCCAGTTTCTTCACTTCTTTCACCAACTCAGGCGCAACGCGAATTTCTCTCGCATACTTTTTGATTTGCGCTTCATTCATTTTTTGCAGCTTCGCGATTTCTTCATTGATAGTGCGAATGTGTTTCACTGCTTCCACTACATTGCCAGTGCCAGCTTCACCTTTGGTGCGAATCATCGCAGCGCCTTCTGAAATTCTTCTCAAGGCTTCACCGAGATTGGTAGCGCCACAAACAAAAGGAATTTTGAATTTACTTTTATCGATGTGAAATTTCTCATCTGCGGGAGTCAGCACTTCACTCTCGTCGATGTAATCAACCTCAAGCGCTTCGAGAATCTGCGCTTCCACAAAATGCCCGATGCGCACTTTTGCCATCACAGGAATACTTACCACGGCTTGAATTTCGCGAATCATCTTCGGATCACTCATGCGCGCAACTCCACCATCTTTGCGAATATCACTTGGCACTCTCTCGAGAGCCATCACACTCACCGCGCCAGCTTTTTCCGCGATGATAGCTTGCTGTGGATTTACCACATCCATGATTACTCCACCTTTTAGCATCTGCGCTAAACCTTTCTTGAGAGTTGCGGTATTAGTTTTTTTCATAGCAAAAATTAAGCCCGGAAAGTCTAACAGATTTCTCCAAACTTTCTACTGCTTAACCGAGGTTGCCGATAGTTTTCTCGATATCGATTCTTTCCACTTCGAGAATATCACATTCTTCTTTCTCGCAAACTTTGGCGTAGAGTTTGTGATTTTCTTTGCGATCAAGTAAGTAGGTTAACCAGAAGTAACCTCCCACGAGAAAAGGCACTGCGGAAACTAGCCAGAGTTTTGTGCCAATCGCCGAGCCTGCATCAGAATAATGTTGACTCATCCCCATCAAGAAATCGAAAACGCCATGGAGGACAGCTGCCACTAGCAAGCCTTGAGTAATTTTTTGCTCATAAAAAATTACTTCACTCTTGAGGTGAAGGATCCGATGTAGCCATTTAGTTGTGGTGAGATCCCCACCTTGCTTCAACTCTTCCTGCAAAATCGGTTTAGCAAAATGCGCTATTCCATAAAAATAACCGAAGATTCCACTGGCTAGGATGTGCAAAAACATCGAACCAATTGAGCGGAAAATAAAATAAAACCAGAAATTAGAAATCGCTGGATTATTCCAAATGGAGTAGAAGTAAAGTGCGTTTTCTGTAAATGCGAAACCCAAACCAACGACGATAGAGAGCTGAATCGCATCATCGATATTTCGAAAAAAGCGGCGACCAGTAGATTTTAATATCCAGTGTTTCGCAGTCTCCTCATAAATTCCTACCCACATTCCTTTCAGGAAAATCATTAAAATCGCGCTAAGGCTAGCTGCTTCAATCCAACCTTCAATTCTTGTAATCTCATGCTGGAGAATAAAGATTGGCACTACTCCCAGCATTCCACCTAGGAAGGTGACTACAGTGAGGAGTTTGTTTTCTCTCTGGTGTCTGAAAAAAATATACAGCCAGATAGCAGCAGGAATTGCTGCTAAAGCAACAAAAGCAAGATGCTCTGCGCCGAAGATACTAGCGAAGCGAGTAAACGCTGCCGCTGTGCGATCGATTAGATCGGGTGCGAGGTTTACTTCATCCATTAGAGAATTGTTTTGTTATGATCTTTTTGAAAGAAACTTAGATGCTCAAATTTTCCATTTGTGATGAGGAGTTTTTTTTCAAAGTGAATGAAAAATAAAACGATGCCTGCAATCAAAAAAGCGAGAGAGATTCCCAAAACGATGAGATTTTGAGTAGAAAAAATCGAAGTAGCTTCCTCATCAGCTGCGCGATGGTATGCTTCAGCTGCTACTCTTTCGCCAACAGCTTTTTCATCTGCAGCGAGAATATTTGTTTTTGTATCTGTAGCAACATCAAGAGGAGAAGCTGCTTTACGAGTGAGGCTGCGAGAAAACTGCATGAGAGGTTCAGCTGAGCTTCTGAGTAAATCCGGAGAAATCGGAGTAATTTCGATTTTATCTTCCGTAGTTTTTTCTTCAGTGGTGTTGCTAGTAGTAGAAGTATCTTTCGCGTATTTGCTTTGCTGTAAATCACGGATTGTTTCCATTGCAGAAGCGATTGCCTCAGAATTACTTGTGGTATTACTAGAATTAGGAGCATCTAGGATAGAAGCTCCGAGATTACTAGCTTCGCTAGCTTTTTGGTTTTTTAGAATTTGCTCAATGCGCTGGAGGCTTTCGATAGTGATTTGCTCTCTTGGGTCGAGATTTTTCAAAACATCATCAATAGAAACAGTATTCTTATTGGAAGAAATAGAAGTATCTACATTACTAGTAGTGCGAGAAGCTTCAACCGCTTGCAAAGCTGCTGCTACCGCCTTTGTAATGATTTCTTCATCTGAAGCGGTGATAGCCAGCGCAGGAGTGGTGCAAATCCCCAAGAAGAGGATCAAAGCCAACGCGATGGTTTTTGTTTTTTGCATGTTTTTGGTTTTATTTATCGGGATATTCTAGCATATCTAGCCTCGACTTTCAAGGTCTTTAATGCTAAATTGGAGATCAGTTTAAGCCTTCTTTTTATGGATAAATCAGTTGGGAAAGCCCAAAAGTCTGGAGTGAAGCTTGAAAAATTTCAAACTCCACGTGGTGTGCATGATGTTTTACCCGATGATCATGCGTATTTCACGATAATCAAGAAAGTTGTGAGGCATCGCGCTAGGCAGGCTGGTTATCGCAGAATCTCTACTCCAGTGATTGAATACAAGGATGTTTTTGTGAGAGGAGTGGGAGAATCCACGGATATTGTAGAAAAAGAGCTTTACAGCTTCTCTACTAAAGAAGGTGGTGATGAATACGCGCTAAAACCAGAAGGCACTGCTGGAATCGTAAGAGCTTACATTCAACATGGAATGGGAAGCCTACCGCAGCCTGTGGAGTTGTATTACATCGAGCCGCATTTTCGCCACGATAGGCCACAAAAAGGCAGATACCGCCAGTTTTTCCAATTCGGTTTCGAAGTGCTTGGTGAATCTGACCCAGGGGTCGATGCGCAAATTATCCAACTCGCGCATCTCGTTTACTCTGATTTGGGAATTGCAGATAGATTGAGTTTGCAAATTTCTACGCTGGGCTGCAGCGAATGCCGAGAAAAATTCATCAACGATCTACGCGATTATTACATCGGGAAAGAAAGGAATCTTTGCGAAGATTGTGTGAGGAGATTACAAACCAATCCTCTCCGTTTATTGGATTGCAAAGAAGAAGATTGCAAAATCCTCGCAGAAAATGCTCCTAAATTTAAATCTGAAATTTGTGATGAGTGTAAAGATCACCACCAAAAAGTGCTTGAATTACTAGATGCAATCGATATTGAGTATATTGAAAACGATTCTCTCGTAAGAGGTTTGGATTATTATAACCGCACAGTTTTTGAATTCTGGGATAAAGCTTCTGGAGGCAGTAGCTCAGTTGGTGGAGGTGGAAGATACGATGGTTTAGTAGAGCAACTCGGTGGCGCTGCTACTCCAGCTTGCGGCTTCGCAGCGGGAATGGAGAGAGTAGTAGCACTGATGCGCGAAGAAAAACTTATGGCGCCTGATAAAGATCACATCGATGTTTTCGTAGCGCAGCTCGGATTCGAGCCAAAGAAAGTTGCATTGCAACTTCTTACAGCGCTGCGTAGTGAAGGTGTGCATGCGCTTGGCGCAGTAGGAAAAGCTTCGATGAAAGCGCAGCTGAGTAAAGCAGATAAGTTTGGCGCGCCTTTCGCGCTTATCCTCGGAGAGGTAGAAGTGAGAGAAGGTAAAGTGATTTTGCGCGATATGAAATCTGGCACTCAGGAAGTGATTCCGATTGGTAAAGCAGTAGCGCAAATTCTCAAACGCATCAGCAAAGATCGCCTCGATACTTACGATCCAACTAAGGAATTAAAAAAAGATAATTCTGTGAAGCCAGAGGATGAGTTGCTGATTCGCGACTAGCAATTGATTTGAGGTAAAATTTTCGGGTGAAAAAACCTTTTGAGAATTACGCTTTTATTGATTCACAGAACTTGAATTTAGGGATTCGGGATTTGGGCTGGAGCCTAGATTTCAAAAAGTTTCGTATTTATCTCAGAGAAAAGTATGGAGTAAAAAAAGCTTTTCTTTTTCTTGGATTTATTCCTGCTAACCAAGGATTATATACAGCTCTTCAAAGCAACGGTTTTATTCTTGTTTTCAAACCGATTCTCGAATACAAAGATGGAAAAGTGAAAGGCAATTGTGATGCAGAATTGGTGCTGCAAGCGATGATAGAGCTTCCTAACTATAAGGAAGCAATTCTAATAAGTGGGGATGGGGATTTTCATTGCTTAGTAAAATACTTACTGGAAAAGAAAAAACTAAAAAAGGTTTTAGCTCCATCGCATGCTAGTTGCTCGATTTTGCTTACTCGTTTGTTTGGTAATCAGATTAACTTCGTGGAAGATTTGCAGCAAAAATTAAGCTATACCAAAAAAGGAAAACACCCCTCGTAAACCAACTTACGAAGTGAATTTTCCAAGTGGTGATTACGCGAGTATTCTAATTTAACTATAATTTAAAAGCAAATTAACTCTCCTAAACTATGCGCAGTGATTATCTCAAAACCTCTCTCGAAACTACACCGCATCGCGCTTTGCTGCGCAGATGTGGAGTCGGGAAGCAGGATTTAAATAAACCTTTTATCGGAGTAGTGAATTCTTTCACCGAAACGATTCCGGGGCATGTGCACTTGCAGGGAGTTGGGAAGATTGTGAAAGAAGCGGTGAAACAAGCGGGTGGCAACGCTTTTGAATTCAATACTATCGGAGTGTGTGATGGAATCGCAATGGGTCACAAAGGCATGCATTACTCGCTGCCTTCGCGTGAATTGATTGCGGATTCCATCGAAACAATGGCAGAAGCGCATCGCCTCGATGGATTAGTTTTGATTGGCAACTGTGACAAAATCGTGCCAGGAATGCTGATGGCAGCTTGCCGACTCAATATTCCTTGCATCTATGTCTCAGGTGGCCCGATGAAAGCAGGAAATTGTGGAGGCAAAAGTTGTGATTTGATTTCAGTCTTCGAGGGTGTGGGAAGTTTTCTCGAGAAGAAAATCACAAAGAGTGAGTTAGAGGATTTAGAAGAAAATTCTTGCCCGACTTGTGGTAGCTGCAGTGGAATGTTTACTGCCAACTCTATGAATTGTCTCGCGGAAGCGCTGGGGATTGCGCTACCAGGCAATGGCACAATTCCTGCAGTGGATTCTCGGAGAGAAAATCTTTACCGCGAAGCTGGCAAAAAAATTCTGGAGTTAGTAAAAAAAGATGTGAAACCGCGCGAGATTATCACACTTGCTTCTCTCGATAATGCTTTCGCACTCGATGTTGCGATGGGTGGCAGCACGAATACAACTCTGCATGCTTTAGCAATCGCGCATGAAGCGGGGATTCCTTATCCACTTGCTCGTATCAACCTTATCGCGAAAAAAACTCCCTACCTCTGCAAAGTTTCTCCGAGTGATCCAAATGTGCATATCGAAGATGTGGATGATGCGGGTGGTATTTCTGCAATCCTCGCGGAGCTAGCGAAGAAAAATCTTCTCAATCTCAAATGTAAAACGGTGAGTGGAACTCTTGGCAGCCAAATCAAAGGTGCGAAAAATCGCAATCCAAAAGTGATTCATCCGATTGCAAATCCGATCTCACCTGAAGGTGCGCTCAAAATTCTTTTTGGCAATCTCGCGAAAAATGGCAGTGTAATCAAAACGGGAGGAGTCGATCCGAAGATGCTGCGCTTCACCGGCAAAGCGAAAGTTTTTAACTCACAAGAAGAATCACTCAAAGCAATTCTCGCTGGCAAAATCAAAGCAGGGGATTGTGTGGTGATCCGCTACGAGGGGCCGCGTGGTGGCCCGGGGATGGTGGAGATGCTTTCACCGACTGCTGCGATTATGGGAATGGGATTGGGAGATAGCGTTGCGCTGATTACCGATGGAAGATTCAGTGGTGGCACTCGTGGTGCTTGTATCGGCCACATCTCTCCCGAAGCAGCTGCGGGTGGCGTGATTGCCGTTGTAAAGAATGGAGATTTGATTGAGATTGATATTCCAGCAGGAAAGTTAAACGTAAAAATCAGCGCTGCTGAAATTCAAAAGCGCTTGAAACAACTCAAACCTTTCAAACCAAAAGTAAAAACGGGTTGGTTGGCTAGGTATGCAAGATTCGCAACTAGCGCAGATAAGGGTGGAATTCTCGAAGTGAGCTAATGCAAAGTTTCTCCCAAAAAGTTTACGCAGTGGTGAGCAAGATTCCGCGCGGAAAAGTTTTCACTTACGCAGAGGTTGCGAAACTTGCTGGCAATCCCAAAGCTGCGCGCGCAGTGGGAAATATTCTCAATAATAATCGCAATCCAAAAGTTTTTTGCCACCGCGTGATTCGTAGCGATGGAAGTGTGGGTGGTTTTGCTTTTGGTAATTCCAAGAAAATTAAAATTCTCCGTAGCGAAGGAGTGAATATTCAAAACGGGAAAGTTATCCGATAAAGAAAAAGCGCAACCGAAGCTGCGCTTTTCTCTAAGTAATTTCTAACCCAAGAAATTATTCAGCTGTGGTAGTTGTTTCGGTAGTAGTTGTATCCGTTGTTGCGTTAGTAGGATTTTTGCCAGTTGGAGGAGTTGGCATTTCTCCATTCTGGATTTTTTCTTGCATAGCTGCGCAAGCAGTATCATCTTCTTTGCATTTCATTGCGCCTCTGTTGCCACCACTATTTCTGTTTCCATTTTGCATTTCTTCATCTTGGAAATTACCATTATTCATCCTCTCTCTTCCATTGTCGTTATCTTTGGTTTGATAACAACCTCCGAGAAGAGTTACGAGTAGGAGGGTTGAAGCTGCTACCGCGAGTGTTTTTTTCTGCATTGATTTAGGGGTTAAGAAAAATAAAAGTTTTCGATATTACTACGCGGGAGAAGTTTATTTTCTTTCACCTACGCATTATTGTGAAGGTTTCTATTAGATATAAATAAACAAAATACTACAACACCTACGGCAGCCAAGTCAGCCATTACCCAAATTTCTTTGCCAAGATCGAGAGGTAAAAGCGGATTAAAAACAAGCGCTGTAATTCCAAAAATCCAAATCTGAGGATCATCGCTTCTTTTGTATATTTTACTTAATTGATAGACAAAATAACTAAAAACAACAACTCGGTTTAGCTCATAATAACCATAAGGAACATCCCCGAATGCTGCTACTAGCAGGAAAATAATAATTACAAAAGCGAGTAGCTCTTTATGATTTTTTTTGAAATCAATTTTAACTACATTATCTAATATGAACCCCAAAACAATAAAAGGCGCACTAATTATTGATAGTATCAGCTTGGATAAATTTGCTACCAACTTATATAAATTGCCTTTAAGTTTCCTCCCAAGCCAATAGCCAGTAAAAGATAAAATAAAGACTAAAACAACCAACACTATCGCGAATATATAATCTTCAGTGTGCATATCAATATATACATTATTAAGCATCTCTAAAGAAAATGTTTTTCCAAAAACTAATATCTCATACAAAATCGCAACAACTACCCAAGAAAAATCCACTAAGATGGAGAATAAGAAGCAAGCGAGTTTTGGTCGTAATTTTAAATATAGTCCAATAATAAATCCTCCTATTATTACACTAAATAATGAAGCCAAGAAACTAATTTCGAATAACTTGCTTACATAAATAAAATTATTAGAAATTTGATAAAAATTTTGAAAAAATACTCTAGTCAAAATTGTGATTAACCAGCTGAGGCCAGTCACTAGAAAAAGAATAAACACAAATCCTTTCCACGAAGTCATAATCTTTCTTGGGTAGTGTTTCTCAGTCAATGTATGGATTTTAAAGTAAGTCAGTTGCGTATTCATTTTTGCAGCATATCAAAAATAATACCAATATAAAACTGTAGAAGCTTAAACTATGATGAATTTGATGGGGCGGCTGATGGGGTTTGAACCCACGACCTCCAGGACCACAACCCGGCGCTCTAACCAACTGAGCTACAGCCGCCATATAAGCTTTTCAATATTTGTATCCACAACTCGGCGTCCGCCACGGCGGACTACAGCCGCCATTTGATTCGCTTCTGCTGGTGGATTACTTCAATCACAAAAGCCGGAGTATTTTAGCCGAAGTTGCCTCTCGCTGCTAACTCTCTTGGAGAAATGCTTGTAAAGCAATCGGTAGCAGGGTGGTATCCCAAACACGCTTGCCACTTTCTCCGGTTACTAAGCTGCTGAATTCTTTTCTTGCAAAAACATTCTCCTTGAGGAAATCATATTTCGCTTGCAGTGTTTCACTCTCCTTCGCAAGCAAGCGGAAATCACTTCCATGGAGGAGATAAAAATTGAAACTCTCTGCGAAATCTTCAAACGGATCACTCATCGCATAACCACTCACGAAATCTGTGCGGCTGGCGATGAAGCGTTGCTTCTCGCTGTTTTTCCAACTCAGCTGATAAAACTCCACACTCACATCATCAGTTGGGATCAGTAGGCTACCATCAGTGAAATCACTCACGATATTTCCGCTTCCGTGTAGATAACCTAAATCTACGGTGTGGCCGATTTCGTGAATCAGCACGGAAACCAATTCTTCGTCACTCATATCTGCGCAGCGTAATTCAATCAGGTGGCTGTTGCTCATTCCGCGGGATTTTCTCTCAGTGAGATAGAGAGTGAGATCTTTTATTTTACTTGTGAGATTAGTAGGTAATGCAGTGAGAGTTTTTTCTACTAAAGCTTCGCAGTGCTGAGTGGCTGTGGTTTCATTTCCTTCGGCAATCACTTTGAGATTAATCGCGCGTTGTGTGAGTTTCTCCGCAGCTAAGACATCACTACTCAGTAAGGAGACTTTTGGCACTGCGGGTAAATTTCTCACGGGAATAAAAGGATTCGCCGCTAGCATTGTTTTGAAAATCTCGCTGGCTGGCCGCGCAATTTTTACTTCTTCCACTGGATAAAGTTTCTCAGTAACTACCAAACTTTGCGCAAGATTTCTACCAAAAAATACCGCAGCGAGAGTGAGGAAGAGAAGTGCGATACTGGTAATGAGGTTTTTGCGCATGTAAATTAAGTAGCTGATATTAAACGCTAAAATAGCTTTTGTCAATTATAAAAAATACCCCACCGAAGCAGGGTATTTTAGCTGTTTCTGAATTCCGAACTATTCCTCTTTCTTCTTAGTAGCTTTCTTTTTCGCTGCTGGTTTCTTCTCAGATTTTGGTTTCTCTTCACCAGCTTCTTCCTCAGTGTCATCAGCTTTTACTTCTTCTTTTTTCTTAGCAGCTTTCTTCGGTTTTTCTTCACCAGTTTTCATAGAGAGCGCGATGCGATGCTCTTCTGGATTGATTTCGATAATTTTCGCTTCGATCTTATCTCCTACCTCGAGACTGATTTCTGGAGTTTCACTTTCTCCATTTTTTGCGAATTCAGAAGTATGCAGCAAACCATTCAAATCATCTTCAAGTTTTACCAAAGCTCCGTAAGCGGTGATTTTGTCTACGACTCCATCAACCATATCTCCCACTTTGTATTTCTGAGATTGTTTCAACCAAGGATCGGTAGTGAGGCGGCGCATAGAGAGAGAAATCTTATTCTCATCGATTCCAATCACAACTGCTTCTTTCTCTTCACCCAGTCTTGCGTAATTCGCAGCATCACTTACTCTACCCCAAGCGATTTCACTGAGATGCACCAAGCCTTCTAGGCAATCGTTGAAAAGAATGAAGATACCGAAATTTACCACGCCAGAGACTTTGCCTTTTACTTTGTCGCCAACTTTGAGTTTCTTCAGCGCGCCTTCGCGTTTGCCAGAGAGACCAGCTTTCTCAGAGAAAATGAGTTTGTTTTCATTCGCATCAGCAGCCAAGACACTTACTGTGAGTTTTTGATTCACTAATTTTTGTAAGCGATTCAAAATCTCGTTGGTGTTGGCGCCACTTACGCGTGGATAGTTTTCAGGAGAAAGCTGAGAGACTGGAATAAAAGCGCGGATGCCAGAAAATTCTGTCATGAGACCTCCTTTGTTTGCAGACTTGATAGTTACTTCTACAGTCTGAGTGGTATCAATCATCGCTGCCAACTTATCCCAAGCTTTTTCTCTACCAGCTTTCCTTAGCGAAAGAGTGTAGTAGCCTTCAGCGTTTTCATCTTCCACCACATAAGCTTTTACATCATCACCGACTGTGAGACTTTTGGCAGTATCGAAACCATCTACAGCCTCACGACCAAAAATGATACCAGTGTAAGCGCCACCGATTTCGACTAAGATTTTGTTATTTCTAACACTAACAACCTTGCCTGAGATTGGAGTGCCAGGTTTTGGTGGGGTTGGGATATCTCCATCAGAATTCAAGAGATCCTCCATGACTTGATTATTTTTTGCTTTACTCATATAAGAGTGGGTTAAAGGATAAAAGCGCTTCGGTCTTTCACTCAAAAAACCTAGCTGGCAAAGTTTAAAGAAACTTTCTGGTTTTGCCAACCCTTTAGGGTAATTTTCTTATTCTTCTTTTCCAGCCTCTAGCTCTCCAGTTTGGCTGACTTGATTCTCGATTTTCTCTAAGAGATTCGAGAGAATTAGCTTCGCAAATTCGCGCGCATTTTCATGCTGGAGGATTACTTTTTCGCCTTCGAGATATTGCTCCAATATAAAAGCACTGAGTTGTAGTAGGCTTGGGAAAAGCTCTCCCTCGGGGCTTCTCGCGGTGGTAAGCAAGCGAATCGGCTGAGTCATGCCAAACGCAAACAAACCTTCTGCCCAAGCATCAATCGCGCGCTTCACATGAGAAGGTAATTCATTCGCGGTGAGTGCTTTCGTGGCTACTTCTTCCGCTTCTCGCTTCGTATCGAGGAGTTTCACTGCTTCACTACCCAGCAGCGCAGCAAACTCTTCGCGCGCTTCAGGCTCCACTAGCGCGAGGATTCCGAGGATGAATCCCGCGGGAATGTTTTGCTCGATACAGCGCGCAATCAACAGCATCACAGCAGTATTGCTATGAGTTTGTAAAAATCTTCCGATTACTTTTGCGAGTTGCCCATCTTTTTTTCTAGCGCTATCTTCCGCTTTCTTCATCGCTTTCTGCGTAGCTTGGGTTTTCTTCTGATTCTCTCGAAAAATCTCATCGGCAACTTCCGTAGCTTTCGCGCCAGCTTCTTCGTTATCGAGCGGATTGAGTTCTTCTAAACCCATGGAAGTTTGTAAGGATTAAGGAGTAAGAATTAAGTAAGGTAAATATCGTCTCTGCGAATCCCGCCTTGGCGGGGTGAAGCAGTCTCGAATGGATTAGGATTGCTTCACTCATTGCATTCGCTCGCAATGACAGCGCTTAAAATTAAAAATTTCTACCACCTACTGGCTACCATCTACCAACTATTTCTCTTCATCCATCTTTTCTTTGATTTTATCTATTGCTTTACCGCTCATATCTTTCATCTTCTTGCGGAATTGAGTGCCTTTATTTGGCGCGAATGCCAAACCTAAAACGCTGCCAATTGCACCGCCAATCACAATTGCCGCTAGCAGCTTGCCGCCACTTTTCTTTTTGGGATTCTCGGAATTCATGCTGATGGTTTATTTAAAAAATCTACTCCCCAAGTTTCGTAAACCCAACGGTAAACCATTTCTACCGTGGAAATAAAGAAGCCAAAACAAAACCAAGTGAGTGGCAAAATTGCGAAAAGTGCTGCAGTTGGGCCTTTGCCTCCGCTGCCACC
>JAQVAZ010000020.1 GCA_028690585.1 Candidatus Altimarinota bacterium | reverse complement strand
GGAGTGATATCCATCTTCACTTCCTTCAAATCTGTAGTAGCAACCTCACCTCCATCTTCTGCGACTACTTCTGCTAAAGCTTCTGGGGTTTTCTTCAAAAGCGAAATCGAAGCTACGGAATCATTCTTCACACGCATCAGAATCACACCTTGCGTATTTCTACCGCGAGTTGGCACTGATTTGAGACCCATTCTGATTGTTTGGCCACGCTTCGAAATCAGCAACAAATCTGCATCGAGGCCTGGCTCAACTACTCTCGCGCCAACTACTTCTCCAGTTTTTGCAGTTACATTCACAGTTTTCACACCGCTGGCGCCACGATGCGTCATACGGTATTCCTTCACGAGGCTCGCTTTGCCCAAACCTTTTTCCGTGACAGTTACGAGTCTCTCTTTATCTGCATCCTCCACAGTATCCATCTCCACTACATAATCGTTATTTCCTAGTTTAATTCCTCTCACACCAGCAGCAGCGCGGCCCATCGGTCTCACATCTTTTTCATGGAATCTGCAGCATTGGCCTTTTCTACTGACGATGATGATTTCGTTACTTCCGCTGCAGCCCTTTACCCAACTCAATTCATCTTTTCCATTGAGTTTCAAAGCAATCAAACCAGATTTCCTTACATTATCAAAATCCTCAATCGGAGTTTTCTTCACGGTGCCTTCACGGGTGCAGAAGAAAAGATAGCCGGTTTTCTCAGTTTCTTCTTTCACAATACGCATCGCGGTGATGTATTCACCAGTTTGCGTTTGAATCAGATTCGCAATCGCAGTGCCTTTCGCTTGGCGGCTGGCTTGTGGAATCTCATATACAGGTAAGCGGAAAACTCTGCCAGTATTCGTGAAAAACATCACATCATCATGATTCTTCGCGTAGCGAATCACTTTGATCTCATCTTCTTCTTTCGTAGTTAAACCAATTACTCCGACACCACCACGCTTTTGCGCGCGGAAAGAGTTTGGAGTTACGCGCTTCAAGTAATTTTCCGTGGTAAGCATAATCAGCATTTCCTCATTTGGAATCGTATCCTTCGCGCTGAATTCTCCAACGCCACGCATCACCACTTTGGTTTTGCGCGCATCGGCGTATTTTTCCTTGATTTCCGCGAGTTCCGTTTTCACTACTCCGAGGATTTTTTTCTCACTACTAAGCAAATCTTCCAAGAATTTAATCAACTTATATTTCTCTTTCAATTCGCTTTCTACTTTTTCACGCTCCAAACCAGCGAGCGCTTGTAAGCGCATCTCGAGAATCGCTTTCGCTTGCAGATCGCTGAGTTTGAATTTCTTCACCAACGCTGCATGCGCATCTTCTTTGGTTCGGCTTTTCCTAATCGTATCGATTACTGCATCGATTTGATCCAATGCGATTTTCAAACCCTCCAAAATATGCGCGCGATCTTTTGCAACTTTGAGATCGAATTGAGTGCGGCGAGTAACAACTTCTTTGCGATGCTCGACGAAGTATTCCAAGATCTGCTTCAGATTCAGCAAATGCGGTTGCATCCCACGATCTGTGAGCGCGATCATATTCACATTGAAATTTCCTTGCAGCTCAGTCATCTTATACAGCTGATTGAGAATCTTGTTTGGATAGCTATCGCGCTTCAGCTCGATCACCACACGGATGCCATCACGGGTGGATTCATCGCGGATATCGGTAATTCCAACCAGTTTCTTGTCTTTCACCAAATCCGCGATCTTGATTACGAGATTCGCTTTATTCACCTGATAAGGAATTTCTGTAATCACAATCATCGGTTTCCCAGCTTTGCCTTCCTCGATGGTTGCCTGCCCACGCATCGGGATACTGCCTCTACCGGTTACATACGCTTCACGAATTTGTTTCTTATCATAAATAATTCCCGCAGTTGGGAAATCTGGACCTTTGATGTATTTCATTAAATCATCGATATCACACTCTGGTGTATCAATGATGTGAATCAAACCATCAATCAACTCTCCGAGATTGTGTGGGGGAATATTGGTAGCCATTCCTACCGCGATACCGGTAGTTCCATTAAGCAGTAGATTCGGAATTCTTGCCGGCAAAACGATTGGTTCTTTCCTACTTCCATCGTAGTTATCTCTCCAATCCACAGTATCTTTATCGATATCGAGCATCAGCTCTTCCGCAATCTTTTGCATCTTTGCTTCGGTATACCTGTAGGCAGCAGCACTATCTCCATCAATCGAACCAAAGTTTCCTTGGCCATTTACGAGTTGGTATCTCATCGAGAAATCTTGCGCCATACGCACCATTGCATCGTAAACACTACTATCTCCATGTGGATGGTATTTACCAAGCACTTCTCCCACCACATTCGCACTTTTTTTAAACTTTGCATTTGGACGCAAACCCATCTCATGCATCACATAGAGAATCCTACGATGCACCGGTTTCATTCCATCTCTCACATCAGGTAACGCGCGGGAAACAATCACACTCATCGCGTAATCGAGATAACTCTTTTCCATCTCCTCCACTACACCGCGCAGGGGAGTGCCATCTTGCGCTTCAGTAGCTTCGATTTCGGTTTCCTCGGAGTTATTTTCCTCTGGGATTGTGTTAGCAGCAGCCAAGGTAAAAACAGTTAGAGACTTAGATTTGCGGTATTTTAGCGCTTCTTACTTATTTTTCAAAGCGCGAAAAGCTTGACAAGGCTACACGAAGAAAGGGGAATTGCCCACCCATGTCTGAGTTAAATGATTGCTCAGCCTTATCTTGCGAGATGTTTATTTCCTCAAGCCAAGTTTCTTCACAACTTCATCGTAAGCTTTCTTATTCTTCAGCTTGAGATAGTTGAGGAGTTTGCGGCGTTTGCCTACTAGCATGAGTAAGCCGCGGCGGCTGTGCTCATCTTTCTTGTGAATCTTGAGATGCTCAGTTAAGTCATTTACACGCTGAGTAATGATTGCTACTTGCACTTCTGGGCTGCCAGTATCTTTGGCGTGGCGGCCGTGGTCTGCGAAGGCAGCTTTTTTTGCGTCTCTTTTCATGTGAATGGGGTTAAGGAATGCAACTTTCGTAGCGATTACCGACTACCAAAGTAGCCTTTACTGGCGGAGTTTAGAGAAAAAATCGATTAGCAGCAAGAAAGGATTAAGAAAACAGGATTAAGGATTAAGTTTCCATTTTTTAATTTCTGCAACGTATCCTGTCTTTCCCGCGAAAGCGGGAATCCAGAAAAACAAAAAAATTGTGCTGCTCAACTTCTCGATTCAGCTCCGTTTCACTCGAAGAGAAAAATTTGAGATTGAAAAAATAAAACTACTAACTGCAAACTTGTAACTACCAACTCTCTAGTAGCTTCCGAGATTCAAAACACTCGCAATTTTACTGAGTTGCTTCACAGCTTTTTGGAAGCGTTTATCCGTATCTGCCACTACACATTCAGTGAAGAAGAAAAATTCTCCGAGGCGTTTCTCTGCTGGAATACTCTCTATGCGAGAGAGGCTGATATTGTTTTCCGCAAAAATTGTTAGCGCTTTCGCGAGTTGCCCAGCGATATTCTCTCGGAAATAAAAGGTTAAAACAGTTTTATGTTTTACTTTTGAAAAGCTCTTTTTATTTTTTTCTAGTGCAATCACTACGAAACGAGTGCGATTATTTGGATCATCTTCCACATTTCTCTTGAGAATTTTTACTCCATTGCCGGCTGCTTCCACTGGGCCGATTGCCAGCGAATTTGCTTCACTCGCTACACGCAAGACGGATTCTCCTGTGGAAGGAGTTTCGACGATTTCCACTCCAGGGAAATTTTTCTGCAAGAAATGCGCGCATTGTGCTTTTACCTGCGAATGCGCGAAGATGCGCGAAACTTCTTTCGGTTTCAAATCTTTTTTCCCTAGCAAAGCATGCGCGATGGGTTTCACTATCTCTGCCACGATGCGGATTTTGCCTCGCGCCTCGAAAAGATTGTTTACAGTTTCTCTCACTGGCCCAATCGTATAATTCTCTAGCGGAATAAAACCGAGTTGCGCTTCACCTTTTGCTACTGCTGTAAACACATCACTCATCGTATTTTTCCAAAGCGGGGAGAGTGAGAGTTTCTGTTTCTTCAGGAAATCCGCTGCGGCGATTTCAGTTTGTGTGGCTGGCCCAAGTATCGCAATCGCTTTATTTGCAGAGATTTTCTGAGATAAAGGTTTATCGAAAGCTTTCACAATCGGTTTTCCCATCTTTACCACATCACCGAAGAAACGGTTGGTTTCCTCGAAGGCAAATTCTTTCCAATCCCCAAAATGCTTCGCAGCAGAATTAATATTTCCCACGATTACCTCGCGTTTGCCTTCTCTCACTGCAGCGGCTAACTCGTGAAAAATTTCTTCAAATTCACTCGCAGCTTTGCGGGTTTCAGGATTTAGCAGCTGGATATCCGCATACATTTCTGCGCTTTGATTTAGCAATCTACCTTCAATCAGTAACTCCAACTTCGTAGAAGGTGAAGAAACTTCAAAAAGTTTCTCTGGATTAATCCCGCGTTTTTCGAGTAAGCGCGCGAAAGCAATCGAAAAAAGATGCGGCACCGATTGATGCAATGCTGCGAATTTATCGTGAATCTCTGGAGTAACTTCATGCACTTTCAGCCCCATTTTTTCGAGAGTTGGTTTCAGCCACTTCCACCAAGTTTTACTTCTAGCTACGCAAGCGAAGATATTGAAACCATTTACGCTTTCGACTTTTCCAAACATCGGATGCAATCCCACCACTTCCGCTTTGCTTTCCAGCATTAGTTTTACTGCTTCACTTTTGATACTGGTGAAATCACACAACAGCTGATTTGGTTTCAGTAGGGGAGTAATTTCTCGGATTACTTCAGGTGTATCTGCGAGGAAAACAGAAACAATTACGATATCCGCTTGCTTCACTAAATCACTATTTTTCAGCACTTTCCCGCTAGGTTTCCTGCCAGAGATAATTACTTTGTAACCGAGATTTTCAAACTCTTTACGAAAAATACTTCCCAAAACTCCTCTGCCTCCAATGATTCCGATTATAGGATTTTTCTTTTGCATGAAGAAAGTATAAGGAATATGGAATAAGGAATAAAGCAGGAGTTTCCCAATCTGTCATTCCCGCGGAGGCGGGAATCCAAAATTCCCATCTTTCGCGCGGCTGGTCTGGATTTGTAATCCAGACCGAAACGTTTTTCATTCAGTAGGAGTTAGGTTGTTTTTCAAATTATTAGGAAGCATTTTTTTTCCAATTTCTGAAGTAGACACTAATCAAAAAACATTTAGTCGGGGTTACAAACCCCGACCAGCGCAGGAATCTAAATACGTAAAAATTCTCGATGCGCTTCGCTTACTCGAAGAAAGAAAATTTGAGTTTGAAAAATCTACCAACTACTTTCTACTATCTATCACCTACTGCCTATCCAAACAGAATCGCGCTGGCGATTGCGACACCAGCTGTCTCGCTGCGCAGAATGCGTTTTCCGAGTGAAAAATTTCTGCCATCAGCAGCCTTTGCGAGTTTGATTTCCGCTTCGCTGAAGCCACCCTCTGGCCCGATGAAAAGATTCACCGCTTTTCTTTCGCGCAGCGCTGGGAAGAAATCTTGTAATCGGGGAGTAGCGCTGTAGCTGTCGGCAATGAGATTCAAATCTGCTGGAGGATTCTTCCAAAGGTCACTCCACTTCACTGCTTCTGCGAGTAGCGGAAGTTTCCCTCTCTCACTTTGCTCCGCTGCTTCACGAATAATTTTTTCTAATCTCTCGCGATTGCGAATTCCCTCTACCTCTACTCTTTCGCTAATCAGTGGAATAAATTTCACCACTCCGATTTCCGTAGCGTGTTTCAAAACCTCTTCAAATTTAGCAGGAGATTTCGGAATCGCTTGGAAAAGCGTGATAGCAATGGCTGCTTCCGCTTCGTTTTTGCGCATCTCAATCAAACGCGCGTGAATCGTTTTACTCTCAAATTTCAGTAATTCCACAATAAATTCATTTCCTGAATTATCTAGCAGCGCGATTTTACTTCCTGCGCGCATGCGCAAAACCTTACTCACTTGGTGAATCAAATCGCTTTCTGTGATGGCAATTCTGTCGGCAAATCCACCATCTTGCGGTTGCAGACTCGCGGGATTTATAAAGAAATGCTGCATTAAATTTTCAGATGTTTTTTGATTCTCTCTGCTGCTTCCTTTACTTTAGCTACCGTCGGCACCAAAGCAAATCTTACGTAACCTTCACCTGGATTGATTCCATCGTGAGTTGTATCGGAAATCAAACTACCCGGAGTGGCGACAACTCCGATTTCTGGCGCGAGAAGTTTTTTGGCGAATTCTTCACTTCGCATACCAGCGGGAATTTTTTGCCAAATATAAAAAGTAGATTCAGGTTGCTTCACCTCCAAACCCAATGAGGCAAACGCTGCGAGTAAAATATCGCGCTTCTCTCCATACTCTTTCCGCGCTTCTTCCACATGGGATTCATCTGTAAGCGCTGCAATCGCAGCATCTTGGAGGAAAGCTGGAGTGCCACTATCGATATTCGTTTTCACTTTGCGGAAGGCGGCAATGATTTCCGCATCCCCAGCGACGAATCCTACGCGGTAACCAGTCATGCGGCTGCGTTTACTGAGGCTGTGAAATTCCACCACACCTTTGCGCGCAAATTCCAAAATACTTTTTGGCTTCTCGCCGAAATAAATTTCGCTGTAAGCCAAATCACTCGCGAGAATTACATTATTCGCTTCACACCAATTTATCGCTTCAAGATAAAAATCATCCGCAGCATTCACTCCAGTCGGGGAGTTGGGATAATTTAGCCAAAGAATTTTTGCTTTTTGCGCTATATCTGCAGTGATTTTCTTGAAATCAATCAGGAAGTTATTTTCCGCTAGCAGTGGAAGGAAATAGGCTTCACCGCCAGCGAATTGGCAGCCTCTCGCATAGGGTGGATAGCCAGGAGTTGGAATCAAAACCACATCGCCTGCATCGATATAAGCGAGAGGAAAATTGAAAATCGCTTCTTTGCTACCGATGCTGCTGGTGATTTCTGTTTCTGCATCCAGTTTCACTCCAAATCTTTTTTCAAACCAATCTCCAATCGCTTCGCGAAATTTTTTACTGCCGATGTAGCTAGGATAGCCACTCGCTGCTTGCGCATCCACGGAAACTTTTACGCTTTCTCTTATAAATTCTGGAGTTGGATCAATCGGATCTCCTACACCAAAATCAATCACATCGACACCGCTGGCTTTCAATTCGCGTGAGATTCTTTCGATTTCTGCGAAAGGGTAGGGAGGCAGATTCGTAATGCGTTTAGAAATATTTACCATAGCAAAAAGAGGTGAATTCAGTTACCGCATTGTAAAGATTTAAGCGTTTGCCTGCAAGAAATTTAAGGTATAAAGAATATGGAATAAGGAATATAGCTTTTCATATTTTTATTCGAGTGAAGCGCAAAGCCACGAGGTGGCAACTTAGTTGCGCGGAATCGAGAATTTAAGAAAGAATTTTTATTCCCCCGTTTGGTAAAGGGGGAGAGTTTTGCGAAGCAAAACTAGGGGGATTTAGTGCAGGAATTTCTAAATCTCCCCTAACCCCTCTTTACGAAAGAGGGGGATTTCTGGATTCCCGCTTTCGCGGGAATGACAAAAATAAAAAATCTAGTATCTACCAACTACCTTCTACAAACTATCTATCTTTTCTTCAGCGCTTTTTCGATAGTAGTGATGATGGTTTTCGCTACTGCGATGCGCATAAATTTCTTATCATCACTCGCAATCACATGCCAAGGAGTGTGTTTTGTGTTGGTTTTCTCGAGCATTTCGTTGATAGCTTTCTCGTATTCGCCCCACTTGCTGCGATTGCGCCAATCATCAGGAGTGAGTTTCCAGCGCGTGAGTTTATTTTGCTGGCGTTTGCGGAATCTACGAAGTTGCTCAGCTTTGCTGATGCTGAGGAAAACTTTTATTACGATTGTGCCATTCGCTGCGAGAGTTTTTTCAAACTTATTAATCTCTTTGTAGGCGCGTTTCCATTCTACTTCTTTCGCTAGTTTCTCTACTCTTTCTACCAAAACTCTTCCATACCAACTTCTATCAAAGATTGCAGCTTTGCCACCTTCAGGGAGTTTATTCCAGAATCTCCAGAGATAGTGGTGGTTTTTTTCTATTTCGGTTGGAGCTCCGATACCGTAAGCAGTGTAACCGCGTGGGTCGAGAAATGCAGTGATGCGTTTGATTACTCCACCTTTTCCCGCTGCATCCCAACCTTCCATCATCAAAATTACTGGGATTTTTCTCTCATAGACTTTTCTACTAATCCCCAATAATGCAATTTGTTGTTTCTTCAAAAGTTTCTCGTATTCTTTAGTAGAAAGCTTAGCGGAAAGATCGAAATCAGAAAGCTGCATAGCTTATCTTAAAGCGTTTTTAATCGCTGCCAGTGAGTGAGTGAAAACAGTATTTCTACCTTTCTCTCCGTCAATCTGCGCAACGTTTTTTTCCTTTTTGAAAAGCTCATCGTATTTTTTGCGAGTAATCAACTGGAAGCCGAATTTAATTTTCTCTCTTTCGATATCTGTCATCGGATCTCCATCTTCCGTATATTTCGAATTAATCATGATTCCTGTAGTGGAATCGAGTGAGCCGATCAAACTTCCCGTAGTGTTTTGGAGAGTTTTATTGAGTGAACCTGGTTTACCATTGCGCTTGATACGCTTTCTCACACGCGCGAGAGAAGTATTCAGCGAGATATCGATATACACAATCAAATCTGGTTTTGGAGCAAAAGGAAATAATCCTTCACTCCATTTAGAGTCCATATTCAATCCCGCATCTCTCACAATTTCCGTATAGAAGTATCTATCACAAATTACAATATCACCTCTATCTAGGGCTGGAGTGATTTCACGATGCACTCTATCGGCAAAATCTGCAGCATGCAGCGCAGAAAAAGCATGGGGGCAAAGCTTTACCCCTTCTTCACCGAGTTGCTTCAGATAACCGCCAATCGTAGGTGATTCTCTCCATTCGCTCAAAATAACTTTGTGGCCTTTGCTGCGGAGTCTTTTCTTAAGTTTACGAATTACTGTAGTTTTACCAGCACCATCAATTCCCTCAATTACGATGAGTTTTCCAGGCCGAATTTTGGTTTTGATAGCAGTAGGCATTAGAGGAGTTTGATTTTAAATTTATCTTGGATTGCTTTCGCAACGATGTGTTGCACTTTTGGGAAAGTTACACAGATTTCAGTTTCTCCATCCACCACAGTTAAGCCTTCTTTTTTCGCTAAACCGAGATAAGCGTTGATAACGCGTTTCTGGAAAATACAGAAAGATTTTTTGATATTTGGATGAAGATTTAAATCTGCGCCAGCTTCATAAAATTTTGGCATATTGATTTTCCGGCTGATTGCCACCTCTGGTTTTACATGGAAATAAAAAGCCAAATCTGGTTTTGGGGCGAAAGAATAGAGGTGCTCAACCCAAGGTAAATCCAAACCGCGAGAAGTATCGCGCGCATAAGCTGTGTAGATATATCTATCGCAAAGCACGATTTTGCCAGCGCTGAGGGCTGGGGCAATAATCTTCTGATATCTCTCTGCAAAATCAGCTAATCCAAGGAGGGAGAAAGTTTCTGGAGAAACAATCGTTTCGCTCTTCTTAATTTTTTTAATCAGTGGGCGAATAGTTTCGGAGCTAGTCCACTCAGTTTTTACCGTAGCAAAACCATTGGCATTCAGCCAATTTTGCAGCATCTCAAGTTGGGTGGATTTACCGCTCCCATCCACTCCTTCCACTACGATAAGCAAACCTTTGTGATTAGGTTTTGCTTTTGTAGCTTTGCGCGGTTTTTTGGTTTTTGTTTTTGAAGTCATCACTCCATTCTAGCACTTCTTGCCTTAAGAATCAAGAGGCTTACTTCAAGTTTTCCAAGACATTATTCAGGATTACTGCGATTTCTGCGCGATTCACATTGTTGCCTGGACGGAAAGTATTATTTGAATAGCCTTTCACAAACCCTAAACAGTTGGCTTCTGCAACGAAAGGCGCATACCAAGCATCTCCTTTTACATCGCTGAAATGAATCGCTTCACACTGCTTTTCTGCGATTTTTACTTTTGCTAAATCATCGAAAACTGTAAGAATCATCTTCAAAGCATTCACGCGATTGGTAGCTTGATCTGGCCGGAAATTTTTACCTCCATTGCATCTTTTGTTTTGGGAATCGTAACCTCCCACCCAACCTTGTCTGCGCATAAACTCTATCGAAGCTGCATATTTTGAATCAGCGGTTACATCACAAAACCCTGTGCTTCTAGGTGTTTCTGGTAAAAATCCCGCAGCTCTCACAAGTAAATCAGCGAGTTCTCCACGGGTTATTTTTCCATTTGGTTCGAAAGTTGCTTTCTCGTTTACCGAGAGAGTTTGCCTCTCGTAAAGTTTTCGCACTGCTTCTTCATACCAATCATCATCAGTGATATCTGTGTAGATTTGGCTAGCGCTAGTAAGTTCCCAAATCGGAGCTAATTCGAAATTCAAAATTTCATCGCTACTCCCGGCGATTGAGCTTACTCCTACATAATCAGTTTTCCTCGCGCGGATAATATCTCCAGCTTTTACATTCTTCAAAGTAAATTCTCCCGCAGTGTTGGTGTTAGTTTGATTTTCTCCATTCACAGAAATCGTAGCATCGAGAAGTGGTTGCTTTGCAACACTCGAGGAAACTATTCCAGTCACTGAATTTCCAGCTGCAAAAACCGTAGTTATAAAACTAATCAAAGCGAGAAAAACGATAAAGCGAAAGCGCATTATTTTCTACGGGTTGGTTTTTTCTTAGCTACGGGTTTCTTAGCTGTTGGTTTTCTTTTTACAGCTACTTTTTTAGCTACAGTTTTTTTTACTTTGTTAATTTTGCTGCGAGTTTTCGCAACCGCTTTTTTCACTGTTTTTCTAGCTAATTTGCTGTTTTTACCAGCTTGTTTTTCCATCTCTCGGATTACTTCATCCGCTTTTTCTTTTGCGTATTTCACCGCTGCGCTACCTTCTACTTTTGCGCGTTTGCGTAATTCCTCCGCAATCTCTCGACCACCAGCTAAAACTTCTTTCATCACTTCGCTATCTTTTACTTCTGCGATTGCACCTTTACCTGCGCGGAGATATTCTTGAAAGAAAACTTCAAATTTTTTCTGAGGATTTTTCGCAGAGAGAAGTTTGCCACGCAAAGCTTTGCCACTTTCACTAGCAAAAAGCATTCCGATTGCTGAGCCTACAATTGAGCCAACAAGGAAAGTTGTTTTTTTGGAGAAGATTTTCATTTTGTATGAGGTTAAATTTTATTAAACGCGTAGCGTAATTTCCGTTTCCGCAATTGCTAAATTGATTCTAACCTTTGGCGCGAATTGCATCAACAAAAAAGAAAGTTTTTTATTTATAAATTCTGAATTTGCTTTGCAAGTAATGCAGCGAATCCTAATAAAAACACAATTCCCCAAGCGGAAAATAGTAATACTTTTGGATAAACAAAAAGCAATTTTTCCAAAAATTTATTTTTTAATTTCAGCTTAATTTGTGGCAAAAGATACCTTCTGCTGCCTGTCGTAAAGAAGCTTGCTTCAACAATATCCTCATTTTTTATTAGTAATGATAATAGAAAAAATAAAAACGACAAAAATATCATCACCAAGTAAATATATATATGCAAAACTGGCAATACAACATTGAATATAATGCTAATAATGATAAGTAAAAATAAGTTACCAAGATAAGTAAAAACCGAGCTTTGCTTCATCTTCTTAAGATCTTCGTATCTTCGTATTGCTATAACAAGGATCGGGACAGAATATAGCGCAAACAAATAGAAAAGAATGCTTGTAATCAAAATTTTATATAAACCCGAAGTGAAAAAATCATTCAGCATATTTTTGGATTACTCTTTTCAGATTATAACTGAATCGCATCAAATAATTCGCGAATTTTTGCTTGATCTTTTTTGCGTGGATTGCCTGCTGCTTCTACACCTGAGCAAATATCAATCACATCGGGTTGTAGCGTTTTGATTGCTTCCGCTACATTCTCGGGTTTCAATCCTCCCGAGAGAATCAAAAATGGAATTTGATTGCGGATTTTCTGAATAAGTTTCCAACTAAAAGTTTGACCGGTGCCACCAAAAGCACTACGATTCCAGGCGTCTAACACGATTCCATCTAGGTGGAGAAACTGCTCTAAATCTTCCAAACTACTCGCATCTTTTACTCGAAAAGCTTTCCAAACGGGTAACGCAAATTTCTCACAATACTCTGGAGATTCATCACCGTGAAATTGCAAAATATCCAACTCACAAATTTCCGCGAGGCGTTTCACATTCTCTATTGTTTCATTCACAAAAACTCCCACGAGTTTATAAGCGGGGAGTGTATTTTTAATTTCAATCGCTTCTGCTGCTACAGTTTCGAGATTTAAAAAGCGCGGAGAGTCTGGGAAAAAATTTAAACCAAGATATTTTGCTCCACTTTTTACCGCGAAAATAGCATCTGTGAGATTTGTGATTCCGCAGATTTTTACTTCAGTTTGCATTTAGGTGATAGTCAGCTCTCTTAGTTTAGTTTCTGGATTCTCTGATTTCAAAATACTGCTACCAACTAAAATCGCATCTACTTTTCCAATCAGCTTCTCCACATCCTCTCTCGAGTTGATACCACTTTCCGCTACGATGATTTTCTCTGCAGGGATTTTCGCTGCGAGAGTAAGTGAAGTTTGTAAATCAATTTCCAAAGTATCGAGGTTGCGGTTGTTGATTCCAATAATTTTTGCTTCGGTTTGCAAAACTCTCTCCAACTCTTCCTCGGTGTGAATTTCAACAAGCGTATCCAAACCGATTTTCTCAGCTTCCGCAAGGAGGTGAATTAACTTCTCTTGAGAGAGAATCGCAGCGATGAGTAGCGCAGCAGCCGCTCCAGACTTTCTGGCTTCTAGAAGCTGATAAGTATCTAGAATGAAATCTTTACGAAGAAGGGGAATCACACTTACTTTACTCGCTTCTTCTAAGTCTACGAGGTTGCCACCGAAGAATTTCTCATCTGTGAGAATGCTAATCGCAGCAGCGTATTTGTTGTAAAGTTTTACAATTTCAGCTGGTGATGTTTCGCTACGCAAAGAATTTTGCGAAGGAGATTTGCGTTTGAATTCTGCGATGAGTTTGGGAAATCCATTTCTGCCTCCTCGCAAACCAGTTGCAAAACTACGCTTACTAGGTTGTAAACCTATTCGCAAAGACTCTTCGGAAACTACACTTTTTGCCTTTGCAATTTCTTGCAATTTTTGCGCTACGATTCTGTCTAAAAGGTCAAACATTTCCTTACCCCAAATTCTACCATTTGTAAGCCTGAAATCATTGAAACTCTTCTTAGTTTTTAGTATATTTTGCAAACGAAAAAAACTCTCCTTGCGAGTTCTTGAGCTGACAAGAATTTACCGAGAGATTATGGCTTAAAAAAGACCAATACCCTTAATGGTTAGTTCTCCCCAAGAAGCCCGCCTCAATGGAGTTTATCTTCTCCGACGCAGTGTTGCTGCTTCGTTGGCGTTTTTAATTTTCATTTCTGCAACTCCTTTGCAAGTTTTGGCAGAGGAAAATCCAATCAATCTTCTTGCTTCGATTCTCGATACTCCTGAGTTGGATCAACTCAGCGAAGCGAATCCAGAATTAACCCAAACTTTCAAAGAGAAAAGAAATGCAGCGATTGATTCGGTGAGTGACGGTAGTACAGATATGCATTGGACCGAGCAGTATGTGTTGAATCAGATGCGTGGTGCACCTGCAGAAAACTTCCTCGGAAAACGCAAAGGTGCGGAAGAAGCAGTAGCCAGCCTCAAAGAAGCAGGAGGAATCACTACTACACTGGATGAAGTCACTGGTAAAGAAGCAGAAGTAAATCCAGAGTTGGTGAGGCTGAATAATCAAGCGCTGCAAACTAATCAAACTCCTTACGAGGCTGCGATTCCACTCTCGGGTGAGAATCCGATGGTTATCGGGGAATCGACAACTGCTGCTGGTGATGCGATTTCTTCTCAATCTGGGAAAAAGGTAGCGGAAGATAAAACCCCTGAAACTCAAGAAGAAATTCGCTACTACAATCGTGATACCAACGCAGATGCTGTGGAAGGTAAATCGGATAACAACAAGATGCTTTACGCAGATCTTTGGAAATCCACAGATTTGCTTGTTACCACTTCCGATGAGGGAGTGAAGGAAGATATCATCCTTAAAGATTCTGCTGCACCAACTTATTTCGATTACATCGTGGAAACAGTCGGTTTGGAATTGCAGGTAAGTGATGAAGGTGGTTTGAGTTTCCTGGATTCCACTGGCGGGCAAAAGTTTTACACACCACCACCCAATCTCACAGATGCAGATGGAAAGAAAATCACGAGTGGTTTGCGCTATCACCTCGGTTGGGGAGAAGGAGGTAAAGATGATGTGAAAGTTATAGATGATGAGGACTCAAAACTTACCGAGGCTGAAAAAGATTTCCTCCAAGATGAAATTACTGTAGTAGAAGAAGATTCTGGCGAGATTGTCGTCGTCGAAGAAGCGGGGGAAATCGAATCTGATGCGGTGACTCCAGTGATTAGTGAAGAAACTCAATCTTCCAATGGTGGAGGCGCTACTACTCCAGAAACTCCAACACCTGAGGTTACGCCAACCGAAACTCCTGCAGATTCCGAAGATTCTTCTACTCAGACAGAAGACACAACTGTTATCCCGGCAGAATCCTCCGAAGCAGAAACAGTAACTACTCCAACCGAGAATTCTACTCCAGAAGCTTCCACTGAAACACCAGCGGAAACTCCTGTGGTAGAAACTCCAACTGAGGAAGCAGCACCAGCGGTAGAAGAAACTCCAGTAGAAGCAGCACCAGAAGTGATTCAAGAAACTCCAGCAGAAGCTCCTGCGGCCGAATCAGCACCAGCCGAGCAAACTTCTTTCTGGGATTGGTTGCACAAATTTTTCCTCCCAAACGCAATCGCGGAAGATGATGTAGTGATGGAACCTGAAGCAGAGCCAGCTCCAGTAATAGAAGAAACCACTCCTGAGCCAGTAGTGGAAACTCCTGCTTCATCAGAATCTTCCGAAACAGAAACAGTAATTACTCCAGCCGAAAATCCTTCCTCAGAAGTTTCCACTGAAACTCCAGCAGAAGATTCTTCCAACATAACAGTAGAAGAAGAAACTCCTGCAACTCCAGCAGAATCTGGGAAAACCGTAGAAGATTTAGCTACTGGAATTTCTGAATTAGTGAAGAATGCAAATGAAGTAACTTCCACTACAACAGAAACAACTACTCCAATTTCAGAAACTTCTGGAAATTTCTTCTCTCCTGAAGCCAAAAATACTAGTTTGGAAGTTGTAAAAGAAGACTCCAAGACAGATGAGGAGGTAGATGCAGATGTGGAGATTATTGTGATAGATGAGAGAGAGGATTTCGCGCAATCTGCCAAAACAGTAGAAGAAGTTACTCGCGCTGATGGAAGCATCTTGCGCAGATACAAATTGCGTTTGATGCTGGATATCGCTTCCGAAGTAGCAGTGGCTGAAACTCCAGCAGAAGAAACTTCCACAACCACAACAGAAGCTCCAGCAGATTCCAATACTCCAGCTCCAACTGAAAATTCTTCCACCACTCCAGTAGAATCTTCCTCAGCCGAAACAGTAACTACTCCAACCGAGAATTCTACTCCAGAAGCTTCCACTGAAACACCAGCGGAAACTCCTGCGGTAGAAACTCCAGTAACTTCATCTGAAACTCCAACCGAGGAAGTAACTCCAACCGAGGAAGTAACTCCAGAGGTGATTCAAGAAACACCAGCAGAAGAAGTAATGCCAGAAGCAACTCCCGAAAATTCTTCGGAATCCACAATCCAATCTGAAGCGCTTAGTGGAGATATTCTTGCAGCGGATTCCACTTCGAAAGAAACAGCAGTAGCTGCAGAATCAACAACTCCTGAGGTTGCTGCTACCACAACTCTGAAGCTTACGAGTGGAGTGGAATTGAAATATCCGATTGATATCGATCCAACTACATTCGTTACTCTCGTAGATAGAGGTGGTAGAACTTTTGCGCCAGATTTTTCCACAGGTAATCAAAATGGAGAATACTCCGCTACAAATAATCCAGGCAGGATTTCGCGTGGAGTAGATGATAGTGCTGACACCAGCTCAGAAGCTTCGATTCCTTACTCTGTAGAAGCTAGCTACTCACAAGAAGACCTGAAGCAAACCTGCGTAAAATTCATAGTCGATACGGCGAATACTTCTGGCCACTTCGCAAATTCCAGTAGTGTGGCGCAGACAGTCGGCAGTGGAAACACTTGCAGCCGAATCATCTCAGGAGATAGATTCCAAATTGGTGCTGATTTCTTCACGATTACCGCTATCACAGGAAATGGTAGCGCAAGTAACGGAGTAAGTTTCACCGGCACAAAAACTACTGGCACTTATGATGTAGCTGCTGTCTATGCTACGCAGTTTAGTAGCGGAGTTGTGAAGTTAAATGGCGGTTATATTACTCCTTTCGCCTGCGGCACAGATACAGTTACCGACGGAGGCTACACTTACAATACAGTGCAAATCGGCACTCAGTGTTGGCTAAAACAAAACATCAATAAAGGCACGATGCTAGCTAGCGTTGACACTCTTCCAGCCAATAACTCCACAGTCGAGAAGTGGTGTTACAACAATGATTCCGCAATCTGCGACTCCGAAGGTGGTCTCTATAGCTGGGATGAAGCGATGGGTTACTCCACCACGGCAGGCGCGCAGGGTATCTGCCCAAGTGGTTATCATATCCCTACCGATGCGCAGCAACACACACTCGATAGTTATCTCGCGACTGGCACTTGTGATGCGAACCGTCAGGCTTGGGATTGTGATCCAGCCAGCACGGCGATCAGAGTCGGCGGCACTTCTGGCTTCGAAGGCATCCTCACTGGTTTCAGGCTTTCCACTAGTTATAACACTTACGCTTATCGTGGTGGTTTTACAAACTATTGGTCATCTACTAAGCTTGACACGGCTACTCCGTCAGCTTGGGGTCGCTATCTGAAGTCTGGCGACGCTACAGTGCTGCGCTACTATCATTCTAGGACCTACGGATTTCCTGTCAGATGTGTGATGGATTCGCCGCCTCCTTCCCCTGCTTCTCTCTACACTACTTCCACCACTGCTACTTCCGTCAATTCCAGCAGTTGGAGTGATATCCATTCAGCTACCGTTACAGAAACTCTCAACTCAGCCAACTCTTATTACTCAGTTTCCTTTGATGGTAGAAATAGTTTCAAAGTCTACAACTCAGGCTGGCGAGTAATCGCAAGTAATAAAAATTCTGATACAAGTGGCACCGAAGGAGTTTGGTATTACCGCGATAATTCTTCTGCTTGGGCCGCTGCTTATTCCAACAACGCAAATGCTGCGATATCTCAAGCAGTAGCTGCTGGCGCGAATAACCAGATGGCAAAAGCTGCTATCGAAGGAATCTCTGATGCAAACTGGGAAGCAACTGGCGGTTTCACCGCTACTCTCGATGTTGCTACTACTCTTTACTCAGCCTCTGCTTCTAACAATCCCCAGGTAGATAATGTGAGTTTTAGCTACGATATTTCTTCACATACAAACGCAAACACCGCTAGCGCTACATTTTTCGATGCGAGTGGAGATTCTTTCGCGGGCAATGCGGTTACTACTTCTCAAGATTGGGCAGCTACTGGTGTAGCGCTGAATACAGATAAAGTTGGTGCGAAAGCACAATTTACTACTGCTACCGCTACGGAGATTTGGGCGGGGTTGGATTATTCCACAGTGGGGGGAATCCTCAAAGCTACTATCGATAAAGGCACTTCTCGAGAAGTGATAAATTATATCGATACTTATGCTTCTGACACTTCCTCTAACCAAAAAACTTTACTCGCAACAGGTTTAGCCAACTCCACTCACACAGTGGA
>JAQVAZ010000043.1 GCA_028690585.1 Candidatus Altimarinota bacterium | reverse complement strand
CTTTTGTTTCAGCGCATCAGGCATCCCCTCTCTCTCCACGCGTTGGCTATTGAATAAATTTCCGAAACAACCACCCAGCATAAAAGGCAGCAGTAAAGTTACAGCGATAATTTTTTTGTGATGCATAAGTTTTGGTTAAAGCAAAGTTATTCTAGCTTTTCGCGCAGCTGAAGTAAATTTTTGGCAAGAAAAATTACACAACAAAAAAGCCCCGCGAGGCAAGGCTAATAATTTTGTCTTTGCGAGGAGGTCGCCGAAGGAGACCGACGAAGCAATCCCGCTACTGTTTATCGCGGGGCTGCTTCGCTTCGCTCGCAGTGACAGATTTTTTTAGCCGTGGCGAAGTTCGCAATGACAGAGAAATAAAAAAGCCCCCTATCGCTAGGAGGCTTTTTGTGAGTTGAAGTTTATTAGAGTTGCTCGAGAATCAAAGTAACAATCTTCGCTACTTGCGCGCGAGTGAGTGTATCGGTCGGTCCGAAGTTACCGTTGTCATAACCAGAAACGATACCGTGCTGCGCAGCGTAAGTAATCGCAGCTGCATACTTGTGGTTGCGGTTTACATCTGGGAAAAGCTTTTCCGTTGGAGTTCCACCAACATCGATACCTGCAGCTTTTAGCAATACCCACAATGCTTCAGCGCGAGAAACTCCTGCTGCTGGATCGTAAGTCACGCCTGTAGTGTAAGAAGCGCCAGCTGCCTGCAAAGCACCGATGAAGGAATTAAACCAAGCAGCCTCTGGGATATCACTCAAGCCAACTGCTTTACTGGAAGTAAGATTGAAAGCGAGAGAAGCAATCTTCGCCAACTCTGCGCGGTTGATAGTGTTGTCTGGCTTCACACTACCATCTGCATAACCAGAGAGAATATTTTGTTTTTTCATCCTAGCGATGAAAGGCGCATTCCAAGAATCTTTTTGTAAATCGCTAAATGCACTTACCGTAGTATCAACTTCACTCTCAGAAACTCCCGCGGTGGTATAACGATTGGTGGTGGTAGCGGTAGTTGCAGTTTCAGTTGTAGCAGGAGTGGTTGTAGTTGGTGTGGTTGTGGTGGTGGTAGAAGTGGTTGCTGGAGTGGTTGTAGTTGTGGTGGTTGTAGTTGTTGTAGAAGTAGTATCGTTGTGTTGCGCACCACGAGCTACTGCTACAGAAGAAGCAGAGGCTGAGCTAAGAAGTGTGCCAGCAACTCCTGAGCAAGCAGCTGTTAGCGCACCAGTTGTGTATTTAAGATAGATTGTTTCAATCGTATCGTGTTGCAAAGCTGTGAAAGTAGCTACTCCTGCTGTTGCTGCTTTGGTATCACCAGAGAGTGTGCCAGCTGCTGCACTTGTGCAATCAGCAGCAAGAAAAGGTGCAGCGGTAATCGTATCTGTATCCGCAGTGCGAGTATTTCCATACGCATCGGTAATGTTTACTACTGGCTGAGGATTGAAGAGATTATTGACAGCGGGATTGGTAGAAGCTTGCTGCGAAATCATCAACTTAGTTGCTGCACCAACGGTAACAGTAAGATCCAAAGCATCCGCAGCTGCGCCAGTAGAAGAAAGTGTGCTATCAGTAACATCAATAGCGGTGACTCCCGTTTTTTTGGCAACAAGAGTAAGTGAAGATCCATTAGTTACACCAGCGGTGAAAGTAGTAGAAGTAGTGCTACCAATCGCAATTGCTTCAATCGTAGAAGCTGTGCCATCAGGAGAAGCAGCTAACCCACTAAATACCAACGGTTTCGCACCAGCATAATCAAGATCAAGATTGTTGTTGGAATCCCTCGCAGCAACAGTTAGCTCGTTATTTGCGCCTGCAACCTGTGAAGCCGTGCCTGTAACTTTCAGCTTGGTAGCAACAACAGTAACTGTTTTTGTGCCAGTAGCTTGCACTGCTGCCCCAGCAAAAGTATCACCCGTGCCATCTGTAGCATTGGTAGTGAGCTGAATCGTATGCGCATCAACCACAACTCCAGAAGTAGCAAAATCAATGATAATGAAAACTGTCGCACTCTTGCCTGCATCTATCACCATCGCGGAATCCAATGTTGCTGCATGTGGCCCAGTGCCAGTAGTAATCCCCGTTGGAGTAGCCTTCGTGTAAACACAAGCATCCGTAGCCACATCATAAGTTCCATTATCACTAGTATTGTCACCATCGTTATCTCCATCTACACAAATCCGTAAACTCGCGATTTCTGCATCGATAAGTGAATCGCCAGTATTCACGATTGTCATCGCTGTAACCGTTGAATCCAATGTAGCAGTATAGGTAAGTTTCTGCACAACATTATTTGCAGGTGAAGTTGCTGGATCAATATCTGAATCTCCCAGCGTAACATCCACTTCCGTTATATCCACTGCTGCTGCGCCTGGCGAAAAAGCAACCACGAGGAAAAGAGATGCTATCGTTGAGCCAAGTAGCATTGCTAAACGAAGCAAACTGGTTTTTGTTTTTACAGGCATAGTAGAAAGGGGTTAACTACTTACGGCGGTTAGTTTACTACATCAATTTCTTGGAATGCAAAAAAGAGAAACTGGTGGAAATTAATTTTGTAGAAATAAAAAAAATCACATTGTCATTGCGAGGAGTGAAGCAAACTAACTCTGTCTTTGCGAGGGCGAAGCCCGAAGCAATCCCGTGGTTATTTGTGCTGATAGTTACGGGGCTGCTTCACTTCGTTCGCAGTGACAGATTTTTTTGCGCGCAGCGACAATGAAACTGTGTCATTGCGAGGGCGAAGCCGTCTGTCATTGCGAGGAGTGAAACGACGAAGCAAACCCGCGGTAATTTATCACGGGGCTGCTTCACCCCGCTGAGGCGGGGTTCGCAGTGACAGATTTTTTACGAGATTGCTTCATCCCGCTTTGGCGGGATTCGCAAAGACAGTGATGCCTCGCAGTGACAGTTGCTACTCCCCTAGTAAATCTTTCCACTCTGGATTCATTGCGTTTATGATTGCAATCTTTTTTGCGCGTGAGCCAGCTTTGATTTGTTTTTCTTTAGCAATCGCAGCAGAAACATCATCTGTGCTTTCGCACCAAACTAGTTTCTCAACATTGTATCTGGCAGTAAATGATTTTGGATTTTTCTTTTCACGATGAGTTTGAATACGCGCTTCAAGATTGGAAGTAACGCCAGTGTATAAAACTGTGTGGCGTTGATTCGTCATAATATAAACCCAATACTCGCGAGGCATGTTTGGATTTTACATTTGTCTTTGCGAGGAGCGAAGCGACGAAGCAATCTCAGTTAATCTCTTTGTCATTACGAGGAGTAAAACGACGAAGCAAATCCAACTCTGTCTTTGCGAGGAGGTCGCCGCAGGCGACCGACGAAGCAATCCCGCACCACACTAGTCTTTGCGAAGGCGAAGCCTGAAGCAATCCCGTGGTTGTTTGTGCTGATTATCACGAGGCTGCTTCACCCCGCTGAGGCGGGGTTCGCAGTGACAGTAGCATTGTCATTGCGAGGGCAAAGCCATCTGTCATTGCGAGGAGCGAAACGACGAAGCAATCTCGCGTAGTTGTGCTGATATAACGGGACTGCTTCGCTTCGCTCGCAGTGACAAAGATAAATTCGCAGTGACAGTTTGATTACGGGATTGCTTCATCTCGCCTTGGCGAGATTCGCAATGACAAGGGCCCAATAAAAAAAGCCCCGCCGGGCAGGCAGGGCTTTCTAACCGAAGGTTTCCCTTCGGGATAATACGTTTTTTAGCTATTTTTCAAGGGTTTTCCCTCACACTAAGTAAGAGTGAAGGGCCGCCGAGGCGGCCCATTCACAAACTTGAAACCAAAGGCTTCCCTTCGGGATTAGTATTTGAGAGTGTTACCGTTGAGAGTGGTGTTATCCACTTGGCCAAGC
>JAQVAZ010000019.1 GCA_028690585.1 Candidatus Altimarinota bacterium | reverse complement strand
AAAAGAAAGCGAGATAAATTCCCATGCTAGATAAAAGTCCCAATGCCATTCCATCCATCGGAGTAGCGTTTTGCATTCCCATCATCTGCATTCCCCCCATGAAACCATTGGTGAGGCTACCACCGAATAGAAGAATCACTCCCAAAAGTAAAGTAGCAGCTGCCTCGATTCCAGCTAAAACGCCCATAGTAGTGCCTTGCCAAGGCCGAGTAACTTTTTTGACAGCAGTGGTAGCAGCTTTCTTCGATTTGGATTTAGGTTTCGCTTTAGTTTTTTTCACAGTTTTAGTTTTAGCCATAGGGATGGTTGTTAAGTTGTGATACCGTAATCTTAAATTGCTTAGCGCTAGAGTGCAAAAGTTGTTCAAAGTTTTGTAGAATAGATTCTGCCGATGACTCCCCGCTCCAATATTCTTACCGCGCTAGTAGAAAATAAATCCGGTGTGCTAAATCGCATCGCGAGTTTATTTCGAAGAAGAAGATACAATATCGAAAGCCTCACTGTCGGCCACAGCGAGAAGCTAGGTCTCAGCCGCATGACAATCGTGGTGAATGAAAATACTGATATCGAGCAAGTATTTCGCCAGATGTATAAGATTATTGAAGTAATTAAGATTAAGAAAATTGACTCAAAATCAGCGGTAATCCGCGATTTAGCGCTGGTGAAAGTAAAGGTCACTCCTGCGACTAAAGCGAAACTGTTGAAAACGATTCAGCTTTTTCATGCAGAAATCGTGAATAAAAAAGGCAGCGAGATGATTATCCAAATCGTCGGCCAACCAGAAAAAATCAATAGCTTCCTCGATTTGATTAAAGTTTTTGGAGTGGTGGAAGTTTCTCGCGCTGGCGCCACCGCGATAAGCAACTAAAGCTTGTGGTAAATTTACGATGTTTTTAATCCCTTCTGAATGAATCTCACTAAGAAAATCTCACTCCTACTCGCGGTTTTGGTGGTGGTAGGTGGTGGAGGAATTTTCATAAATTCAATCTTAGGGAAACCTAGCAATCCTGAGGTAATCGTAAAATCTGCGCTAAGTAACGCTTTCACGGAGACTACGAAACACACAGAAACCACTGCAAAACTAACTACTAGCGCAGGTGAAGCTGATTTCACTTTGGCAGGAGATGTATCAAATGCTGAGAAACTTTTACCGACTGCGGATTATCAGCTGGAAGTTTCTGGAAGTTTACCGCTAGAAAATACAGCGGCGAAAGTAAGTGGTAGTTTAAATTTCCGTGTTGTTGGTGGAGATATTTATTTTGAAGTGCTGAATCCTATCCTCTCTGGTAGCAGCGAAAAAGTTACCGCGTTGCAAACTTATCTAAGTGGAATTGCAGGAAAATGGTTATCCTTACCACTACAAAAACTCTCAGAAGAAAATACTGAAGTTTCTAAAATCATCACAGCAAAAAACGAAGCGCAGCAAAATCTCCGTGTAAAACTCCAAACTATCTTCAGTAACAACACTGCTTTCGAAGTAAAGAAAGCGAGTGGAAATTTCCTCACCGGAAAATACTACATCACAGTGATTCCAAAACTCGGAGAATTCCTCACTGATGATATGGTGAATAATCTCGGGAAACTACTCGGATTCACCACTGCGGAAGAAACCACGCAACTAAAAGCGCAACTCACTGCGATGCAACCTGAGATTACACTTACGATTTCCCGCAGTGGAAATGAATTCCTCGGTTATGCAACTACTCTGCAAACAGGAGAAACTATTCTTACTATCGAGAATACTGTGAAAAAGCTGAGTGAAAATCCTAGCATCACTCCTCCAGAAACTTCAGAAGTTTTCGATGCGGAGTCTTACGAAGCAGCTTTCGGAGATGTGAACCCCTAAACTCAATAATATGAAAAAAATATTTCTTATAGCATCGTTGTCTACTTTACTTATCGTTGTCGGGTTTTCTGCTGTGTTATTTAAATCCAAAATCCCAAGATATTTTGTTTCGAATGATAAAAATGTAGTTGCTATTTACAATAAATATTGCCCTAATAAGATTAAGCTTAATTACAAAAATACTGATTACTCTGAGGATTTTTTTGCAACGAACTCTCAACTAAATATTGATGAATTATCTAAAAAATTAATGAATGGTGAATACAAAGATAACCAAGTTTCATCAGCATTAAGAGTTTTTGGTGGGAAACTTATGTCTGATAAATTTAAGTTTGATGACGGATACAGTATTATTAAATGCAGTGCTGAAAAATATTATAATATGAGCGCTATTTACTTATTAGCTAGATTCTATGACTACGGGACCGATTCTGTTCAAAAAGCGTATCCTCAAATGGTTATAATTAATAAAATAAAGCCTGATAAGAAACTAGAATATTTTTGGATAGTGTCCTTATTTTATCTTGAGTTTATCGAGCAAACGAACTTATTAACCTTAGATACAACCCTAGGATGGAACAGCTGGGCAATGCTCGATAATCTCCAAATGGGAGGAGAATTATCGGATAAAGATTTAATAGATATAGAAAATCAATCTCGAAATTTTATTTCGAAGAAATATCCAAAAGAGTTAAATAACGATTATCGTCTTTATAATCATAAATTATAATTCATTTTAATTCTCTCCTTATGAAACTCCTCCACGAAAAAGATGCGAATACCGCAATCCTCAAAGATAAAACTATCGCGGTGATTGGTTACGGTGCGCAAGGCCGCGCGCAAGCGCAGATGCTACACGATAGCAAAATCGATGTGGTTGTGGGTGTAAGGAAGAATGGCCCAAGCGCAAAACTCGCGCGCAAAGATGGTTTACGCGTTGCGGAGATTTCCGCAGCAGCGAAGCAAGCAGATATTATTCACATTCTCATTCCTGATGAAATCCAAGGAGAAGTGTATGCGAAAGAAATTAAACCGTATCTCACTAAAGGTAAAACGCTTTCTTTCTCCCACGGATTCAATATCGTGTTTAAGAAAATCACTCCACCCAAAGATGTAAATGTGATTATGGTTGCGCCAAAATGCCCAGGCACGGAAGAAAGGAAATGTTATCTCTCAGGCTTCGGTGTGCCAGCATTGATTTGCGTGAAGCAAGATGCAACGGGAGAAGCGAAGAAGATTGCGCTAGCGATGAGTAAAGCGATGTATTTCACCAAGGCTGGAGTGCTGGAAGGAACTTTCGAGCAGGAAACTTACGAAGATTTATTTGGTGAGCAAACTGTGCTTTGCGGAGGAATGGCGGAATTAATCAAAGCGGGTTTCGAAGTCTTGGTAGAAGCCGGTTACCCACCAGAACTCGCTTATTTTGAGTGTTTACACGAAGCGAAATTGATTATGGATTTGATTTACGAGGGAGGAATCGCGCGGATGTATGATGTGGTTAGCAACACTGCAGAATGGGGAGGAAGAACTGTTGGCCCGAAAATCATTAACAAAGATGTGAAGAAACGCATGAAGGCAGCGCTGAAAGATATCGAAACTGGAAAGTTTGCGAAAGGCTGGCTAGCGGAATACCAGAAAGGAATGCCTACGATGAAGAAACTCCGCGCTGCGGAACTGAAACATCCTATCGAAGTAGTCGGCAGCCAAATCCGCAAACTCTTCGAGAAGAAATAAAATAATAAAAAAGCAGCTGGGAGATTCAAACTGCTTTTTTCATTGTTTCTGAGAAATTTCCTCCCGAGGTAATCTGCCGCTCATAAAAAATTCTGAAAGCTTTCTCATCACAGATTGCACTTCATTACTGACACTAGCTAATTTAATTTGTAAGCTTTTTCGATCAGCGTAGTTTAATTTTTCACTAACTGCGCTAGGCGCGCAAAGCAGTGTATTCAAAACATAATGCGCGATTTTCCCAGCGAGATTACGCATCAAATAATCAGGATTATCATCCATAAAATCAAACTTTGTCTCAAAACCGTATCTCTCGGCAATCACTAATTTAGCGAAATCCTCAGCGCTACTTTCGATTGCGCAGCCCATCAAGAGAAATTTTTCACTTAAATATTCATAAAGTGCCTGATCAACCTCAGTATTAGAGCTTTGAAGTTCTAACAAAAAAATTTGAATTCCTTCGCAGGTTTTTTGAGCTAGTAACACAGCCAGCTTTTCATTTTGCTCAGCTTCCTCAGGAGTAATTTTTTCTACAAAACCAGAAGCATCACCACCTGCGGCCAGATACATGCGATACATATGCGCAGCTGTTTCAGGAGAAGCATGTTTCAATTCTTCAGCTGCAATTTGTGCTGCTGGTAAATCTTTGGGTAAACCATCCAAATCAAACACAAAAGGTATCTCATACATTTCATCTGGCTGATGTGAGTAAAGCTCTGTATGCGCATACATTTGCGCAGCCAAAATCACTGCTGCGAAATTTTCTGGCTGAGTATTCAAGCTTGCCAGCATCTCTGCTTTCACTTCTCCGTTTGGTTTATATCCTAGCGAATTACTTTTCAAAGCTTTATGCACAGTTGGAGCATACACAGCTAAAGCTTTTTCTAATAAATCACTAGCTTCTGGCAAGCAAGCTTCCAATGTTTGATATTTTCTTTTTCCTAAAACATCTTCTAGTAATTTTTTCCTAGTCTCTCTAGAAGAAACAAATTGATTTAAACGAATCGCACCAAAAAGAATTTTATTCAACTCTTCATTGGTAAGCGCAAAAAACTTTCTCTCAGAGCAATCGCAAGATTCCACAACCCAACTATCACCCAACTCCAACCACACAATCAATTCTCCCCTCTCGGCCAACTGATGGCTTCGTGGCAACCCTCGTTTTTCTGCAAGAAAGCAAGGAAACAACTTTATAAATTAGTGTTTGATGATAATATAAAAAAATGTATTTGTCAATAAATACAAACAACCTCTTACTAAGTAATGTAGATGAAATCTATGTGAAGCGCAATATTTAGTTATTTTCGCTTGATGCGCTGAAAACCTCCCAAACCAACCACTTCTAGCTTGGAATGTTTTTCGACTTCATCTAGCAAGAGATTCATACCAAGAGTATCGGAGGCGATGTGGCCAGCACAAACAATATTGATGTGATGCTTCTCCGCTTCTTTCTTGGAATCAGGTTTGATATGCATCACTACCTCCGTGCCGATTCCCACATGCTTCATGCTTTCATACACTTCGCTGCTGCCAGAAGTGCCGCCTGTAAATCCTGTCACTGTAATTTTTCCAGCGCGAGATTTCTTACTACCAGTGAAAGGCATCGGTGGAATTCCGCGCTTCGCGGAATCACGATACTCTGGAATCTCCAGCATCAAATCAATCAAATCTCCTACTGTGCGAGGTTTCTTCGCATCGAATAACTTGGTAAGGAATGTATAAACCATGTTATCTGCTACGGTATGAGTGCAAGCGTAAGCAATCCCGAGATGCTTTGCGATATCGATATTTTTCTCGGTATTGATTGGATGCACCGATTGCATTACTTTCTCGATATCTTTCCCCATAATCTTCTCCATCACATTGATAGGAATCCCATGCAACGCATACATATCACTTTGCAAACCCATCACATCTGCGAGTTTCGCTAGCGCGATTCCCTCTGGGTGGTGCGAAAGCGCGAGATCAATCTTCGCACCCTGACGGTTTAATTCATTAATAACGAGTAATTCTTCTGCCTCCAAATCAATTCCTGCTGCGATTTTTTTAATCGCTTGAGAAGATTTGCCTACAAGAATGCGTGTATCTGCATAAGGATTCTTCAATCTTTCAACATCGTAAAACTCTTTATCGCGCTTTCCGAGTTTCTCGTAAGTTTCTTTTTCTTCTTTGAGAAGATAATCGATTTCGGATTTTTGGCGTGGATCATTTTTGATTCCCGCCGCAATCACGATTTCGAAGAATTTTTGAAGTGTAAGCATGGCTGGGATTATAAAGAAAGAAAGCACTAAAAGAAAGAGGTATTTCCGTTTTTCCGCTAGATTCGTTAGAATTTCCCAGCTTTAAAAAAATACTGATGGATTTCTCTGGATTCTTACGAATGCTGCTGCGCCAAAAAATCACCCTCGGTGCGATTGTGATTGCAGCGATGCTTGCCTCCGCTACAGTTGCGATATTGCAACCACCAAGTTACCAAACTACACTTCTATACTCCACTGGGATTGGAAGTGAAACTCAGATTACAGATGGTTTCGATGCTACGAAACTCGCAGATGATTTCGCGAATACTATCAGCGGTTGGTTGCGGAGCCTAGATTTTACGAAGCGTTTGAGTGAATTAGCGAATACTCCTGTAAGTATCTCAGGAGAAACTCAAGCGAAGCAAAATTTCCTCGTAAATCTCAGCTATACCGATAATGAAGCTACTTCGAGAATTTCCGAATTAGCTACGAGAATGCTGAAAGAAGAAATCGCGAAATACAACGCAAATTCTAAATTCAAATTCCTCGCAACTCTCCACGGAGAAACCAACGCTGTGAGTAAACCGAATCTCATTCTCACTATCGCGGCTGCGGGCTTGGGAGGATTATTGCTGGGAGTCGGTTGGATTTTATTGATGAATCTCCTTGGAGGCAGAGTTGCTTCTATCGAAGAAGCCGAGAAACTTCTTGGTGTTACAGCTGCGGTAAGCTTCACTTCGAGTAGAAGTAATGAAATTAATTTTTTGGAAGCTTTGCTGAAGAAGCTTGGCAGCAGCGCTTATCTGATGGGAGCAGATGTAAAAATCGAGAAGATTACGAAGCAACTGAAAAGTAATTATAAAGCGGCGAAGCTACCAGAAGAAGCAAATCTGCTGGTGAAATCTGAAGCAAAACCTATCATCGTAGTAAAACTTGATGCAAGTAAAATCGCTACTCTTCGCCAAATCCAAGCGCTAGCGGAGAAAGAATTACACTTGGTAGTCTGGGGATAATTTGCGCAAATCACGGAGAATCGCTAGAATCCTCCGGCTTTAATTAAACTTCACCAATGCCACTAATCAAATCAGCTATCAAGAAAATGCGCAAGGATAAGAAAAATACTGCGCGCAATCGCATGCAAAAAGAAAAGATGCAGGATTCTATCCAAGCAGTAAAAGCTGCTGCGGGTAAGAAAGATAGCAACATGAGTGAGGTTTTGAAATCCGCCTACAAAGCGATTGATAAAGCAGTGAAACGCAATCTATTGCATCCAAAAACTGGCAGCCGCCGCAAAGCGAAGGTAGCTAAAATCGCGAAAAAGGCTGCTGGTAAATAGTTTTACGATAGCCTCTAAAATCCAAAGCTTGGTTCACTAAAGCATCAGCTGCGGAGTTTTTTTCGCGTGGGATATGAGAAATCTCCCACTTATCTAGTCGCGCTAATTCTGCGTGAATTTTTTCTACCACTTTACGGATTTTCAAATCTTTGATTTTCCATCTGCCTGAAACTTGCTCCACTACGAGTTTGGAATCAAGATAGATTGCAATTTCGGTAGCTTTCAGAGAAAGCGCTTTGCGGATTCCCAATAAAACTCCTGCGTATTCCGCTTGGTTATTGGTGAAATTTTCTCCGAGAAATTCTGCAACCTCTGCTACCACTTTCCCTGCTGAATCATAAAGCACTGCACCGCAGGCTGCTGGACCAGGATTACCACGACTACCTCCATCGGCAAAAAGCTTCAATCGCATGCGCGGATTCTAGCATGAGAAACTTCCCGTTTACTGGAAGATTACGTAAGAGAAGATTGGAATCGCGCTACCTCGGCGGAAGCGTGTTTCGATCGTTTGCTTGATGCCTCCAGAGAAACCTTCACTCACGATATAGGTGTATTCATCTGCCCACTGCTGGTCACTGGTAAATTTGTAACTAAGAGAGTTACTCGCTACTCCCGAAGTTTCAGAGAGGGTGCCAATCAAACTCACAGACAACCACGCATCTCCCCAATCAAGAATCCCAGAATTATCCAGAGAATTATTTAAATCATCGATAAAGCCAGCGGGAGTGCTCCACTGGAAAATCTCTTTCACACCAGAAACACGGTTGTAGTCATTCTCGTAAGAAGTTTCTGAGCTTAGAAGATTGCGGTTGATATCCTCTCCTACGAGTGGATTACTGTCGAAAGCATCAGGTGAAGGAGAATCATTATTTAGATCAAGGAGGAAACAAGTATTCCTGCCATCTCCACAAGCATCTGTGAAATCCCCTTCGTTTACTACACCCTGAAGAGTATGCTCCTCTCCCGCTGAATCAATCGCAGATAAAGTCCAAGTCATCAGAGCTTCTGCATCGCTCTCTCCATTACTAGGATGCCAATTCGCACCAGGATCAAATAAGATGTTTTGTGCTACTCCATTTTGCACCCAGGTAAAACGATTATGAATCTCAGAGGCAGTGAGATCCCCGCCATCAGTCAGCAAACTCACTCCAAAAGATTGGCTTTTGGTGAGAGTGCCTCTTTCATCACTCGTAAGAATCCCATCTTTATTCCCGACGAAATAAGGGTTAGGCATAATGTAATCTCCTCCCGCTTGACTCGGTAAAGTGCGAGAGAATAAACGCCAAAAGCCTCTGCCAAGTGATAAGGCATGAAAATTGGAGAAATCTTTTCCTGAGAAATTTGCGAAACGATAATCATTCGCAGCAGAGCAAACCCCAGTGAAGTTACTGGTAGTAGTGAAATTTATCCCTGCGCCACAAACATCTTGATTGTAGTCAGTTTGGTAACCATCTTTATACGCAGCTAAATCATACAAAGCCATTTCCACTCCTCCTTCCGCTGCGAGATAAGCAACATTCGCTTGCTCCACTTGAGAAGTAGTTTTCATAAAAGAAACCACGAGCTTGGTAGCGCCAGCGGCTAAAGCCAGTAGCATCATCGTGAGGCTCATGACTACAATCAAGGAAACTCCTTGTTGATTGCGGAAGCGTGATTTCAGAGAGGAAACTAACATTTATTGCAGGCTTTTTACTTCATTTTGCGCGCGGGCGGTAACGGTAGTTTGGATAGTGATAGTAGGAATCTCTCCTTTGATTCCACGAGAATACATTTGGCTAGGTTGCGCAGTGAGAAGAATCGTAATCTGTGGTTGAATTTGAATGGAATTTTCAAATTCCGCAAAAGCTTTACGTGGATCTTCGAGTGGTGATATGAAAAATTTCAGACCAGTAATCTTAATGGAATCTGGTTGGATTTTTTGGAAAGTGTAATTGGAAAAATCAGATAACGGAGTCCAAGCATCAATCACCGCATCTCCATCTGTATCGCTACCTGTAAGTTTCAGCATTTCCAAGCGATACTCACTTCCACCTGTTATATCCTCAGGCACTACTTTGATAATAGTTTTTTCACTCCCATCAGCAGTGATGAGATAAAGCTCACATTGCTGATAGCCAGAAGAATCTGGCACGGCTGGCACCGCAAAAACACCACAAACTGCGAGACTACTCGCATCTCCAATCGCCGCGCTAGTGTAATTTACTCCCACATTCTCATCCATCCTGTTTTTCTCCGCGATAGAATCAGGAGGAGCATCTGTATTATCTGCATCACGGAAAAACTGCAAAGCATAATTACCGTAATTCTGTCCGTAAACAGTATCCGCAGTGGAATTGCGATTGAAGTGGTGGCGATTGAAATACTCTTCGTAATCCACAGTGCCTCTGCGCACTTCTTTCGCTACTCGCTCCAAAGCAATGCGCGATTCTTCGTAAAGTAAACGCGAAACCTCCACCCTGCGATTACTCGCAATCGTATCAGTAAAAAGACTCACTGATATTCCCATCACTGTCAGGAAGATAGAAATCGCTACAAGTGTTTCCACAAGAGTGAAACCTTTTTTTGAACGAAGCTGGTGGGAAAAAAATTGCATTTAAATTAATCGTGATTTTGGCGGGCAAGGTAATCTGTGAGAATCGTAGTGAGGGTTACTTCGCTGATTTTTCCTCGATCCACCCATTGCACGCGTGAGGTTATGCGGAGAATGTTCGCGCTAGTTCCAGAAGCAGCGGTTTGATCTGCATTGAGATACTCTGTGTAAATCTCGCGGTAATAGGGGGAATCTTCTCCAGTGTTATGATTGTATAAACCAGTGGCGGGATCAAGTTTGAGCCGATAAATCGCATCAGAAGATATCTCACTATCATCAAGATTCAAGCGATTGCTAATACTCCCAGAAGATAACTGCCAACGATAAGTATCTGTATTGGAGACAGCCAGATAAGCTTGATTATTGCGGATTGGCGAATCCGCTACCCCATCGTTATCTACATCGCTGCAGGCAGTGGTATCGAGATTATTCCAGCAAATTCTCCTCTCACCTGCGAAACGCAGCCAGTTGGTATCGCGGATATTTCTCACTGCTTCGATTCCTTCACGCGAGAGATTGGTAGCCAAAACTCTCTCTTTAGTGAGTTGATTATTTACTCCTGCCACCCCCAGTAAACGCAAAGATCCCATCGCTCCGATAATCAAAACTGTCAGCGCAATCAGCACTTCCACCATAGTTTCTCCGCGATTAGATCTGAAGCTTCCCGCGCTCACGCTTGAGGATTTCGCGCAGAAGCGAAAGTCCGCCGTAGCGGAATGCGCTACACCCTTCGGGTTTACATCTAGTGATTTTCGCGAAGGCGGATTAAATCTCTGCATTGTTACCTTGGAAAATTTGGGGAGTAGTGGTGATACGATTGAATTTTATCTTGCGGTAAGCATTTTCCGTAGATAAATCAAACTTTGCTTCAAACTCTTTGAGCGGAATACTACTACCTCCATCGATAGCTACGATGGAAGCTTCTGCATAAGGCGGAGTGAAAATCACAGTAACACTCGCAGTATTTGAGCTGGTCCAATTAGTATCATCTTCTTTCTTGCCAGAAAGCTGAAGCAGCTTCATATAAGTTTTGCTATTGATAGCAACGCTTTTCACAACTGTATCACTGCCAGCAGTATAGATTCCATCGGGAGAAACTCGATTTGCCATATCCTCATTCGCGTAATTCATGTTTACGAAGCAGGAAGCCAAACTGCAACCAGCATGGAAATCATCCACAAAAAGCGTAGCCTTTTGAGAAACAAGATTGAGAAAAATACCATAACCACCTGGTGGAGTTTTTAGATTTGAGCCAGATTGACTAAATTCACTTGCGAGAGCCTGAGTGCGCGCTTGCTCGAAGAGTGTAGAAACTTCATTCACCATCGCTTGAAAAGTGCTTCTTCTGCTACTCGCGAGGAAGTTTGGAATTGCAACAGCAGTAGTGATTCCGATAATCGTAATCACTACAAGCAGCTCCACCAAAGTAAACCCCGCAGCATTGCGGAAGATTTTGTGGGAAGTGGAAGCGATTTTTCTGAGTATTTGCACTAAAATACTTTAAGTATAGTTGGTGGTTTTAGCAAAATTTTCTTATCCCAACTTAATTTTATCTTCTAAATTATAAACCTTTGGCTCTCAAAATTGGAATCGTCGGCTTACCGAATGTGGGTAAATCCACACTTTTCAACGCTTTAACGAAATCTCATGCTGCGCAGGCAGCGAATTATCCCTTTTGCACTATCGATCCAAATATCGGAATCGTAGAAGTCCCCGATGAAAGAATCGCACAACTGAGTAAGCTTTATATCTCGCAAAAGATAATCCCAACTGCGATTGAGTTTGTAGATATCGCAGGATTGGTAGCTGGCGCGAGTAAAGGAGAGGGATTGGGGAATAAATTTCTCGCGCATATCCGTGAAGTAGATGCGATTGCGCATGTGGTGAGAGATTTCGTGAATCCTGATATCCAGCATGTGAATGCCACTCCTGATCCAGCCTCCGATATCGAAACGATTGAAACAGAATTGATTCTCGCCGATTTATCCGCAGTGGAAAAACACCTCGGTAACGCGGAGAAACAAACCAAATCCGGAGATAAAAAAGCTTTGCGCGCAGTGGAAATCATCAAGCAAATCAAGGAAGCGCTAGAGAATGAAAAGCCCGCTATCAGTATAGAAATCACCGATCCCGATGAGAAAAAAATCGTGAGTGATATGCAGCTTCTCACGAGTAAGCCGATGATTTATGCAGTAAATGTAGCAGAAAAAGATTTAGCGAGTTTCGATGTGGAAGCTTTTCGTAAGAAAACGAATCTAGCGCAAGAAGCTAATATCGTAGGGGTTTCCGCGCAGATTGAATCTGAGCTTGTAGGATTGAGTGAAGAGGAAACGGAAATTTTCCTCACAGATTTAGGATTGCAGGAAAGCAGTATGAAGCCTTTGATTCGCGAAGCTTATAAAGCTTTGGGTTTGATTACTTTCCTCACCGCCGGTGTGAAAGAAGTGAGGGCTTGGACTATCAATATCGGCGACAAAGCGCCGCAAGCCGCCGGCAAAATTCACACGGATTTCGAAAAAGGTTTTATCCGCGCTGAAATTATTCCTTGGCAAAAACTCGTGGAAGCTGGCAGCGAAGCCGCCGCGCGCGAAAAAGGTTGGCTGCGCAGTGAAGGCAAAGAATATGTAATGCAAGATGGTGATGTTTGCGAATTTAGATTCAACGTTTAGGAAAATTTTTTAGGCACTGTAACTGCAAAGTTAACCTACCACTTAAGTGGTAGGTTAACCACAAACTATCATGCAAAAAATCCTACTTCTCGGAAAAAACGGAATGCTTGGAAAAGCCTTGGCTGAAGCACTCTACGCGCATGAAGTAGTGGCTGTAGATAAATCAGAATTAGATATCACAAGCGCAACAGCGGTGGAGAAAATCTTCGCAGAGAATAATTTTGATTTTTGTGTGAATGCTGCCGCCTACACCGCGGTAGATAAAGCGGAAACCGAGATTGAAAAAGCGATGCTGGTGAATAGTGAAGCAGTAGGAAATCTCGCGGAGATTTGCGCAGCGAATAAGATCAAACTCATTCACTTCTCCACCGATTATGTTTTCGATGGGGAAAGCAATGAGGGTTACCGGGAAGATGCGATTCCAAATCCAGTGAATGCTTACGGGAAATCCAAGTTACTTGGTGAAGAATTGATTCAGCGCAGCGGCTGCGAATTCGCAATCATCCGCCTCAGTTGGTTATTTGGTGATGGGAAAAATTTCGTGGAAACCATGCTACGCTTAGCAGCAGAAAATCCTGAAATCAAAGTGGTTTCCGATCAAATCGGCAAACCCACCTATGCAAAAGATTTAGCAGAAGCCACTAAAAATTTAATTCAAAATTGGCAAAGCGGAATCTTCCATCTCACAAATGAAGGTGAAACTTCTTGGTTTGATTTCGCACAAAAGATTTTTGAGCTAAAAAAATTACCCGTGAAAGTGATTCCGATCACAAGTGAAGAATTCCCTACTCCAGCACGCAGACCAAAAAATTCTGTGTTGCTAAATACTAAGCTTCCGAAGCTAAGGAATTGGAAAGAAGCACTGGAAGAGTATTTGAGGAATTAAAACTTCGCTTAAAATTCAATCGTTTCCAGCGTTTTTAATCTTTTACTTCCAATCGTTGAAAACTTTTTGAAGCCAAAATCGCTGCAACAATGCGCTGCATAGATAGATCCGACATCTTGAGTTTTGAGATAGGCAATTGTTTTTTCTATCAAAGCATCTTCAAACAAATGAAATCCGCCGATGATCGAATGGATTTTATTCTCTCCGCAAACCACTTTTGCGTATTCGATAATGTTGCAGATACCGGAATGTGAGCAACCTGTGATTATCACAATCCCCTGCTTAGTTTTGATCGCAATCGCAGAATCCTCTAGCACGAAATCTGCTTCTCCAGACTGAAGATTTCCCACAGGATTCTGCGCTTCAAAATTATTTTTACGAGGAATCTCCCCCAAAAAAACAACCTTATCTTTTTCAATCCAATAAGGCTCTTTAGATAAAATCACATTTGTTTTGCGCTTCAGATAATCCACCTTTAAAGCGCAACCGATAAAATTACCCCCATGATAAACATCTTTGAAACAATCTGGATGCGCAAGTAAATTTTTGGCCTGTGCAAAATCGAAGAATCTCAAACCTTCTGTATGATCGATATGCGAATGACTCAAAACAATGTAATCAATATTGCCCAAGCTAATGCCTGCTTTTTCAGCGTTTTTGTAAATATCATTACGATAAGATAAATCAAAAAGAATCCTCTTACCTGCAACTTCAATCAAAAGACTGAAGCCTGAATTCGCTTCTTGGAAACAACTAAGCTCGGTATGCAGTGTTGTGATTTTCATCAGCTTGTAAATAACCTTATCTTCTCTAAATTTTTTTATCAAGGATATATTTAAAAACAAAAAAACGGATGGATTTCTCCACCTGCTTTTCCAACCTATAATTCGCTAGAAGATTATTTGGCGTGAAAAAAATCAATGTGAATTTTCCCTGGCAAATCAGCTACAGATAACCCACCTTCATCTCTCTGAATTTCAGAATAAGCATATCCATCACCTCCTTTTAGAAAAATCAAAAGGCTATCTTCGGAATGAGGATTGCGGATAATTTCACAATCTCCAGCGGATGAAAGCTCTTCTAATAATCCTTCATTAGCACATAGAGCAGCAATCAAATCATCACCATCTTTAAAAATATCAGTGGTATCTATACCTCTCGCTTTAAGCATTTTGAATTGAGCTAACTTTTTGTCATATTGTTTTTCTGCAACTTCAGCTAGGCAACTATCACAATCATTAATTCCCTCTGCCTGCAAAACTTCACCAATCACTCTCCTGTCGCCCCCAGCCTCTTTTACGATTCGCAAAACTTTTAGTTGATTCCCTTCTGTAGCCGGACAATTTTCACCACACTCTCCTCCGCAACCGCCACCTAGTGTTTTATGCATGAAATTAAAATTACTGGTGGCGGAGTTTATACCAAGTTTTTTAAAAAACAAAAAAGCAGATGGATTGCTCCACCTGCTTTCCATAAGAAACTTAGTTCTTAATCCTTAACTCTTACTAACTAGATTATTTAAGAGTTACTGTGCAGCCAGCCTCTTCCAATTTCTTCTTCATTTCTTCAGCTTCAGCTTTTGCTACATTCTCCTTGATAATTACAGGCGCGCCTTCTACTACAGCCTTAGCTTCGCCGAGGCCTTTGCCAGTGATATCTTTTACTACCTTGATAGCACCGATTTTGTTTGCGCCAGCAGAAGTAAGCTCAACATTGAAGTTGGATTTCTCTTCAGCAGCAGCTGCAGGAGCAGCACCGCCAGCAGCAGCAACAGCTACAGGAGCAGCAGCGCTTACACCGAATTCCTCTTCCATCGCTTTTACGAGGTTAGCAAGATCGAGAACTTTAAGTTCCTTCACGAGATCGAGGATTTTTTTAGCATCAGCAGATAATTCTACGGAAGCTTTTGTTGTGTCGTCAGACATTTTGATTGGGGTTAAAGAAATAATTTAAAAATTTGAAGATAAAGTTAAGCGTTTTATTTCGCTTTTTTCTGTGCAATCGCATCTACCACGCGAGCGAAACCTGCAATCACTTGGTAGCCAGCACCAGCTACTCCACGCATTGGAGAAGCAAGTAAGCCCACCAACTGACCGAGTAATATTTCCTTGCTTGGGAGTTGAGCGAGAGCGAGAGCTTGAGTTTTGCCAAGCACTTCACCATCGAAGTAAGCACCGAGGAGGCTAACCTTCTCGTTTTCTTTTCCGAATTTGTAAAGCACTTGTAAACCAGCCAATTCATCTGCATTAGCGAAAGCAACAGCGACTGGGCCAGGCAAAGATTCATCAGGAATTTCTTTGAAGCCAGTATTCTTTGCTGCGAGCTTGATGAGAGTTTTCTTCGCAACAATCATCCGGACTCCTGCTGCGCGAAGCAACCGGCGAAGTTTTTGCACTTCTGCTACTGTGCTGCCAGTGTAGCTAGTGAAAGCGATGGAGGTAGAATTCTTGAATTCTTTTTCCAAGTTAGCGAGAATGATTTCTTTCTTTTGGCGGGTAATAGCCATGAGATTGGGGGGTGAAAAAGAAAAGCCTCTTTCGAGGAATCGAAGAGAGACTTACATGAAGCCTATAAATTAAGGCTTTTAGTGGTTTTGTCTCAGTAGGATTTAGAAACCTACTTTCTTCGACTCAAGATTTTGTTGCGCTAGTTTAGCGAAACTTTTGGTAAATGCAAACTGATTTTTACTCAGCCGCTTTTGTGGTGGAATCAGCTGCAGGTGTAGCAGTTTTTTCTTCAGCAGCTGAAGTAGTTGTTTTTGTATCGGTGGTAGCTTCGGAAGTTGTTGCTTCAGCGGAAACTGTTTCATCTGTAGTTGCTGGTGTATTAGCTGCTTCTCCTGGCTTGATGATTTCGCAGTAATCCCCCATCTTACCGATAATCTCATAAGATAAGCGCATCTTCTCAGTATCATCTTTACTGACTTTCGCTTGGTAAGTATTGAAATCTTCTTCACTGATATTATTCTTTGCGAGAATCGCTTTTGCCTCCGTTTCGATTTCTGCTGGAGTGGAATCAGGATAATTAGTTGGGAGGCAGAGAATCTCAGCTGACATCGCTACAAAAGCATTTTCTGCGAGAGTTGGCGCAACCTCTTCTTTTTGTGCAGTTGTATCAGTGGGTTTTTCTTCGGTTACCCCGCTACCAAAACAACCCGCAAGTAACAAACTCAAAAGTGCGCTTGCAAAGATTTTTTTCATGATAGGGGGAATTAGATGTTAAATTCTTCGTAAGTTTATGGGAATCAATTTTGAAAAGCAAAGCAACTCAAATCGTTTCTGACTGGCTGCGTAGCAATCCGCGCAAACCGCTGCTGGTAATTCTCGGGCCAACTGCGAGTGGTAAAACTGCGCTAGGAGTTAAGCTTGCGCGAAAATTTGATGGAGAAATCATCTCCGCAGATTCGCGACAAATCTATACAGAAGTAGATAAAGCGACTGCGAAACCCACTACAGCAGAGATGCGAAAAGCGCAGCATCACCTAGTTTCAGTTTTTTCACCCACGAAAACTATCACGGTAGCTGCTTATCGCAAGCTAGCTGAGAAAAAAATTCGAGAAATTCTGAAGCGTGGGAAACTCCCTATTCTCACTGGCAGCCACACACTTCTAATAAGCGCGCTAGTGGAGAATTATCAGTTTCCGAAACTAAAGGAAATGAAAAGCCAACGCGAAGAATTGGAAAAAGAGTATGCGAAAACTGGTGGAAAAATGAAACTTTGGAAGCGCTTGCAGAAACTGAATCCCGAAGCTGCGAAGAAAATTTCCGCGAATAATGGTTTTCATTTGATTCGCGCTTTAGAGAGAATAGAAGCTGGGATGCAACCCACAAAAGGAAAAAGGAAATACTCTGCGTTGCTACTTGGAATCTCCACCGAGAGAGAAAAGCTTTATGAGAAGATAAATCAGCGAGTGGATAAAATGCTGCGTAGTGGATTATTAAAAGAAGTAAAAGCGCTAAAAGATAGGTATCCACGCCACTCCCCCGCTTTGCGCGGCCACGGTTATCGAGAATTACTCGATTATCTTTATGGAGAAAAAACGCTAGAAATAGCGGTAGAAGAAATCAAGCGCGACACGCGCAACTACGCAAAACGCCAACTCACTTGGTTACGTAATTCCAGCCTAAGCAAAGAAATCCAATGGATTTAAAAATTAGTTGAATTAGTTTTTGAACTACTCCATTCGTAAAAATGGAGAAAATTTGCGAGAATCTTGCAGCTATGAAAAACCTCTTCAAGAATTTCGTTTTACATTCACTGAATTCTCTTGCGGTAAGAAGAATCAAAAGTGAAACCAGAATCATCGGAATCACTGGTAGCGTAGGTAAAACCACTGCGAAGGAGGCAGTGGTAAAAATCCTCGGAAGCAAATTCAAAATCCACGCGAATAAAAAAAGCTTCAACTCAGAGTTTGGAATTCCACTGACGATTCTAGAGGAAGAATCGGGTTTTTCTTCAGCAACGAAATGGATTGGGATTCTTACTCGTAGCTTTCTCAAAAGCTTCAAGAAACTCGAAATCGATTTTCTGATTCTCGAGATGGGAGTAGATAAACCAGGAGATATGCAGGCTATACTGCAAGTCTTGCGACCAACGATTGGAGTGATGCTAGCAGTGAAGCCAGTGCATTTAGCAGCTGGGCAATTTCCAGATTTGGAAGCAATCAGCAAAGAAAAAGGTTTACTCATCACGAATCTCCCAAGTGATGGAGTAGCAATCTTGAATCAAGATGATGAATTGGTAAGTAAAATTCCCTCCCCTGCTAGGAAAATTTTCTTTAGTGTAAAAAATCCCGCTGCAATCACAGCCAGTGATATCGGAGAAAATCTCGATGGAATTTGCGCTACGATTCACCACGGAGAAAACACCACTGCTACTCTCTCCTCTCCGATTCTCGGGAAACACAATCTCTCTTCTCTTCTCGCTGCTATCGCAGTCGGCTTAGAAGCAGGAATTAGCTTGGAAGAATGCTGCAAAGCTTTGCGAGATTTTCATTTACCACCAGGGAGATTAAATCTCCTTGAAGGAGTGAATCATTCCAAAATCATCGATGGCAGTTACAATTCCAATCCTGGCAGCTGCGCAGCTGCGCTAAAAACACTCGGGCAAATGGAAACCACCGGGAGGAAAATTGCGCTGCTGGGGCAGATGAATGAGTTGGGAGAAAAAAGTGCAGCGCTACATCGCGAAATTGGGAAAGAAGCTGCGCAGGTTGCTGATGAAGTGATTGGGGTTTTCGGTGATGCAAAATATTTTTTGGAGGAAGCAGAGAAACAAAATATCGTAGGAAAATATTTTGAGACTGCTACCGCAGCAGGCAACTATCTGCGGAAAACTTTGAGTGAGAAAGATTTGCTACTAGTGAAAGGCAGCCAAAATAAAGTGCGACTGGAGAAAGCAGTAGCAGAATTACTCGCAAATCCAGAGGATAAAAAGCTGCTTTGCCGCCAAGAAACCTACTGGCAAACACATTGAAGGACTGAAGCTCTCAAACTCATACTAGAAGCGAAAGTCCGCCGAAGCCCCGCTTAGCGGGGCGAAGGCGGATTGAAAAAATGGCTGAAAAATGCTAGAATCTCCCGATGCAACTTCAAGAACTTCTCGAGAAACAAATCGAATACAACTGTAGCGACTTACACCTCATAACAGGTGAAGCGCCGATTCTACGTTTGCCAAACGGAGAAATCGAATCTGTGCAAAACCAAAACCCTCTCACCAAAGCAGAAGTGGAGGCTTATATCGTAGAAATCATTGGGAAAGAAGGTTTGGAGAAATTCAAAATTACCAAAGAGA